>NZ_JBHJXS010000012.1:328242-400814 GCF_042269265.1 Nocardia sp. NPDC056000
GGGCGGGGGGGGGCCGGGGGGGGGGGGGGGGGGGGGTGGGGGGGGGGGGGGGGGGGGGGGGGTTGGGGGGGGGGGGGGGGGGGGGGGGGGGGGGGGGGGGGGGGGGGGCCCCCCCCCCCCCCCGCGGCCAGGTCTCACGACATCGGCGCTATTTCACGACATGGGCGCTATTTCACGACTTCGAAACGGGCGCACACGAGTTCACCGTTCAGAGCCGTTTCGACCGCGCGCAATTCCTGTTTGCGCGGCAGCAGCGGCGCACCCGAGCCGAGGGTGACCGGAGCGTACGAGACGATGATCTCGTCGAGTAGACCGTGCTCGGCGAATTCCGCCGCCAGCCCGCCGCCGCCGACCACCCAGAGCTTCTTGTCCCCAGCGGTTTCGGCCATCTGCCGATAGATCTCCGGAATCGGAGCACTGGTGAAGCGGATATCGCGTCCGGGCTTGGCCTCGAATTCGCGATGCGTCACCACCCACGCGGGCATGGTGTACGACCACTCGTCGGGTTCATGCTCGATCACCCACTGATAGGTGTTGGCGCCCATGACAATCGCGCCGATCTCGGCGATGAACGGGTTGTAGCCCATCGGCCCGTCACTATCGGCTTTGCGGGACAGCAGCCAATCCAGGGAATGCTCCGCATCGGCGATGAATCCGTCCAGACTGCTGGCGGTGTAATAGGTGGTGAAGGACATCTCAACCTCTCTGTCGCAGCCACATAATGGGATCCCCGTGGCCGATTTCCATTGCGTCATCGGGTGATTCAGCGCGCAGCCAGGCTCGGACGAGCAGTCTGCGATGCGCCGAATAGGTCAGTACATGTGCGATCACGCTGCCCAGCACGAAGCTCTCCGGCGGTTCGCACAGCGCGTCGATGAGGGTGTCGTTCCAGCCGCCGCGCCCATCGATCTCGCGCACGGCGGCGAGCCAGCGCGGGGTGACCTCCTCGAATCGCGCGCGCAGCGCGGCCGGATCGTCTGCCGTCGCGGCCGGGGTGTCCGCACCCTCGATCGCGGCCAGCCAGACCTCCCTGGTCCGGATCAGATTGGCCAGCACCCCGGCGATGGATTCCTCCACCCCGTCCCACTCCAGCACCGAGAACCCCGGTGCGCGCACCAGCCGATACCGTTCATCGGTCAATCCCGCCGCCCGCTCCAGCAGTTCGCGGGTGTCATCGACATCGTGGTGCAGCATGATCGCCGTCGGGTCCATATCGGGTCGTCCCTTCGGTTCGCTCTCCACCCACAGGGACATGGGCGGATGAAAGTGCACACCGTTGGCCGCCGGGAGCCAGCGCGCGGCCCGCTCGGTGCTCGTTCCGCTCGGCGGATGCCCGTAGGCCCGGCTGTATGCCCGGCTGAACCCCTCGACCGAGTCGTATCCGGCCTCGAACGCCACCTCGGTGACGCGTTCGCCCCGGCTCAATTGCCAGGCGGCGCGTTCGAGCAGCACCCGCCGCCGTAGCGCGACCGGGGATTCCCCGGTGCCGCGGGCGAATTGCCGGGAAAAGTGGAACGGCGACGAGAACGCTTCGGCCGCCATATCTCCCAGCGTCGAATTGTCCTGCGCCAGCACCGCGTCCAGCAGTTCACGAAGTCGATCTCGTCCGATGTGCACCTGATAAGTCTTGCGTGCGAGCCGCCCGCCGCGCTTGACCGATCTTGCTCTGTGTCGGCCATTCGCCGGGCGAGGTGTCGTCCGCACGTCCGGCCAACTCATTCGCCCTGGGCGAATCCAATACAGGTCGGCGCGCCCTATCTCAGGTTCTCCTGGCAGACTGTCGGGGAAACGACCCATTCGACCACTCAAATTAAGGGCTGACTTCGACGATGGACCTTCTGCTGCCGCTGCTGCTGGTTGCTCTGCTCATCCCGATGTTCCTGGGGGTCCGCCGCCAGAAGCGGGAGATGGCCAAGGTGACCGAGATGCAGGAAGCCCTGAAGGTCGGCGACCGGGTGGTCACCACCTCGGGCCTATTCGGCACCGTCGTCGAGGCCGATGACGATTCGGTCGATATCGAGATCGCCGAGGATGTCGTCACCACCTGGCTGCGCGCGAGCATCCGCGAAATCCGCAAGGACGACGCCGCGGTCACCGAGGAGTCGACCGACACCGATACCGAGGCCCCGGCCGTGGAATCGGTGTCCGACAGCGTTCCCGCGTCGGAGAACTCCGAAGACGCCCCCAAGCTGTCCAAGGACTGACATTCCCGCGCGCCGTCGGCCCGCCGCGATCCGGCGGCCGACGGCGCTGCGGTGTGCCCGCTCGATCCATCACTGATCCGCCTAGGAGATAAGTACTGTGCCACCTTCCCAGGGAACGGCGCATCCGTTGCGCCTGCTCGGCGTCTACGCCGCACTGGTGGCCGTGATGTTCGGCCTGATCTTCTTCACCGGAGACAAAACGGCGAGCCCCAAGCTCGGCATCGACCTACAGGGCGGTACCCGCGTCACGCTGACGCCGCGCACCCCCGACGGCGGTAAGCCCAGCCAGGACAGTCTGCGCAAGGCGCAGAGCATCATCGAGCAGCGCGTCAACGGCCTGGGTGTCTCCGGTTCCGAGGTCGTCATCGAGGGTGACAACCTGGTCATCACGGTTCCGGGCGAGGACGGCGCGCAAGCCAAGGCGCTGGCCACCACCGCCAAGATGTACGTCCGCCCGGTGATCCAGGCCATCGCGCCGCAGGTGAAGAACGGCCAACCGGTCAATCAGCAGCAGCAACAACCGCAGCAGCAGCCGGCCGCGCCACCCGCCTCGGTCTCCCCGAGCGCCCCGGCCGATGCGCCGCCCGCCGCGGATGTCGCGCCGACCAGTGAGGCCCCGGCACAGCAGAACCGGGTGTTCCCGGCACAGGCTCCCACCACTCCGCCGACCGCGCCCCCGGCGCAGCCGACCCCGCAGCAGACGCAGAAGGAGATCGCGGACGCGAAGGCCCTGCGCCAGAGCACCGATCCGACGATCCAGCAGACCGCCATGCTCACCATGGACTGCACCAAGCCGGATCCGTTGCAGGGCAACGACGATCCGAATCTGCCGCTGGTGACCTGTGGCGTCGAGGGCAATGAGGTCTACCTGCTCGACAAGAGCCGCCTGGACGGCCAGGAGATCAAGGACGCCTCCGGACAGTACGTCCAGAAGGAATCCAAATGGGTTGTGTCCGTTGACTTCAAGTCCGGCGGCGCCGACACCTGGGGCAAGCTGACCACCGAGTACTACAACAAGCAGCTGGCCTTCGTGCTCGACACCAAGGTCGTCAGCGCGCCCGTGGTGCAGCAGGGCGGCCAGTACGGCGGCAGCACCTCGATCTCGGGTCCGGGTATCAACAAGTCCTCCGCGCAGGAGCTGGGCAATACCCTCAAGTACGGTTCGCTGCCGCTCTCGTTCCAGACCTCGGAGGCCGAAACCGTCTCCGCGACACTGGGTTTGAGCTCGCTGCGGGCCGGTCTGATCGCCGGTGCGATCGGTCTGGTGGCGGTGCTGCTGTACTGCCTGCTCTACTACCGCATGCTCGGCTTCCTG
The DNA here is from genome assembly GCF_042269265.1 of Nocardia sp. NPDC056000. Taxonomy (NCBI): domain Bacteria; kingdom Bacillati; phylum Actinomycetota; class Actinomycetes; order Mycobacteriales; family Nocardiaceae; genus Nocardia; species Nocardia sp. NPDC056000. The sequence goes on from NZ_JBHJXS010000012.1 coordinate 331,762, forward strand.
GCCGGTTTCTCGCTCGTCGCCGCCGGTGTGGCGGTGTACGCGCTGATCATCCTGCTGGGCCGGTCCATCGGCTTCACCCTCGATCTCGCCGGTATCGCCGGTTTGATCATCGGTATCGGTATGACGGCGGACTCGTTCGTCGTCTTCTTCGAACGCATCAAGGACCAGATGCGCGGCGGGCGCAGTTTCCGCTCCGCGGTCCCGCGCGGCTGGCAGCGCGCACAGCGCACCAACCTCTCGGGTAAGACGGTCTCGCTGATCGCGTCCGCGGTGCTCTACATCCTGGCCGCCGGTCAGGTGAAGGGCTTCGCGTTCACGCTGGGTCTGACCACGGTGCTCGACATCATTGTGCTCTACCTGGTCACCTCGCCGCTGCTGATGCTGGCGTCGCGCTCGACCTTCTGGGCCAAGCCGTCGGTGAACGGTCTCGGCGCTGTTGCTGAAATTGCCCGGGAGCGCAAAGCGGCGTCCGGCGTCCTGGTGAAGGAGGCGTGATGGCGCGCGACAACAGTTCGGTTCTGGATATCGATTCCGAACTCGACTACGAATCCGAGCGGGCGACGCGTAAGCACAGCCTGTTCGAGCGGTTGTACACCGGCACAGGCGGTTTCGAGATCGTCGGACGGCGCAAGCTGTTCTACGGTCTCGCGGCGCTGCTGCTGCTGATCGCGATCGCCTCCATCGCGGTGCGCGGGTTCACCCTGGGCATCGACTTCGCCGGTGGTTCGCGCATCCAGTTGCCCGCGGGCGACGGCGTCACCACCTCGCAGGTGGAGAAGGTCTACGCCGATACCCTCGGCCATGACGCGGTCGCGGTGCAGAAGGTGGGCTCCGGTTCGGCCGCTGCCATTCAGATCCGGTCCGACAGCCTGGACAAGGATCAGACCGACAAACTGCAGAACGCCCTGTTCAACGCCTTCAAGCCGAAGGATTCGAACGGGCAGCCCAATATGAACGCCATCTCCACCGCGGAGATCAGCGAGACCTGGGGTGGCGAGGTCACGCATAAGGCGCTGCTGGCGCTGGTGGTGTTCGTCGTATTGACCATGGTGTACATCGCGATTCGCTTCGAACGCGATATGTCCATCGCGGCCATCGGCTCGCTGTTCTTCAATCTCGTTGTGACAGCGGGCATCTACTCGCTCGTCGGTTTCGAGGTGACGCCCGCGGCGGTCATCGGCCTGCTGACGATTCTGGGTTATGTGCTGTACGACAACGTGGTCGTCTTCGACAAGGTCGAGGAGAACACCGAGGGCGTACTGCATCTGACCAAGCACACCTACGGCGAGAAGGCGAACCTGGCAGCCAACCAGACGCTGATGCGCTCGATCAACACCACCATCATCGGCATCTTGCCGATCATCGGCATGCTGGTGGTCGCGGTATGGCTGCTGGGCGTCGGTACCCTCAAAGACCTCGCCCTGGTGCAGCTGGTCGGCATGATCGTCGGCGCGTACTCCTCGATCTTCTTCGCGGTGCCACTGCTGGTGACCATCAAGGAGCGCTTCGGCCCGGTGGCCGCGCACACCAAGAAGGTGCTGGCGCGTCGCTCGGGTGCGGTCAGCGGACGGGCCACCGAGGCCGCCGCGCAGCGTGCGGGCGCGGCCAGCCGTCCGGTGGCGGCGGGTGCGGGCCGCGAGGGCTCGGCACCGCGTTCCCGCGGGGGCGATGCGCCGCGACCGGGTACCCGACCGACCGGGAAACGAACCAAGCGAAGGCACTGAGCGCAGGGGGTTGCGGCAAGTGATCGGAAACAAAGCTCGCCGCGACAGCGCTTCTGTCGTGGCTCGCCACGGAGGAATTAACGCGGCTCGCCGCGGTTCGGTCATCGTGCTCGCCGGTGTGGTCGCCGCGGGCATGGTGGCGGGCTGCGCCGGGAAGAACCAGGTCCCGTCCATTGGGTACGGCGTCGACACCGCCGTCGCCAGCTATAACGGCGGCAGCACGCTCGGCGCGAACAGCGGTGCGGCGGCGGTGTTCTCACGGGTGATCACCGGGTTCTTCTACACCGGACCCGATGGGCAGCCGGTGGCCGATACCGATACCGGCACCGCCAAGGAGGTGCCGGGCGAGGCACAGACCATCCAGTACCGCCTGAATCCGGACGGTAAGTACTCCGATGGCGCGCCGACCTCCTGTGACGATCTGGTCATGGCGTGGGCGGCGCGCAGCGGGCGCTTCACCAAGGCCGGTCCGGGCGGGCCGGTGCCCATGTTCGATGCCGCGAGCACGGCCGGATACAGCGATATCGAGCGCGTGGACTGCCAGCCCGGGTCCAAGGACGCCACCGTGGTGTTCCGGCCGGGCCGGCACTATACGGCGTGGAAGACGCTGTTCAACGCCTCCGAGCTGATGCCCGCGCATGTGGTCGCCACGGCGGTGAAGGTGCCGAATGTGGTGGCGCCCTTGCAATCCGGTGATCAGGGCACGGCCGAGCGGATCGCCGATTTCTGGAACAACGGCTGGAAGCTTGCCCCCGGCAAGCTGGATCTGACCGCGCTGCCGTCCTCGGGCCCGTACCGGATCGAATCGTTCAGTGATAAGGACGGTCTGGTACTGGTCAAGAACGAGAAGTGGTGGGGCAACGCCGCCAAGACGCCGCGAATCGTGGTGTGGGACAAGAACACCGATCTCAAGGCCAAGGTCGATTCGAAGGCCGTCGGGGTGCTCGATATCGGTGCGGGCGCGCTCGGCGATGCCAAGCTGAGCGGGTTCTCCTCGGAGAATCTGCCGGGTCGCGGGGTGGAGCAGCTGGTGCTGAGCACCGGCGGGGTGTTCCAGAACGTGGCCGCGCGCCGCGCGTTCGCGCTCTGCGTGCCACGCCAGGCGCTGTTCGACAAGCTCGGGCATCCGGGCTACAAGGTCGATGTGGGCCTGGGTGCGGGCATTCTGAATTCCCGTACGGTGCAGCAGGATTCGCTGTACTACCCGGCCATCTCGGGTCCGGGTGACAAGTACAACAAGGGTGACGGCGGTGCGGCCGGTCAGGCCATGACTTCCGCCGGACAGGCCAATGCCACCATTCGCATCGGCTATCTGCGGCCCGATGAGCGGCGCGCGCAGACCGTCGCCATGATCGCCGACGCCTGCAAGGCCGGTGGCGTCACGGTGGTGGACGCGGGCACCCCGGACTTCTCGCCGCAGCAGCTCGTCGACGGCAAGGTGGACGCCATCCTCGGCGGCACCGCCGCCATGCCGGGCCCCTCCGGATCGCTCACAGCTACCGATGCGATCGCCGCGCTTCACACAGGTCAGGGGCTCAATTTCAATAGGTTCGGCAATGGCCGCTACGATGCCATCGCGGATCAGCTTGCGGCGGAGGACAACTCGACCACCGTGCTGAACTTGCTCAACGAGCAGGAAAACCTGCTCTGGAGCGAGATGCCGTCCATCCCGTTGTTCGCCTCCCCGCGCACCATCGCGTTCGGGGACGGACTGAAGGACGGGATCGCCAGCCCCACTCGGGCGGGCGCGGGTTGGAATATGGATCGCTGGGTGCTCGAACGGTGAGTGACCGTGGTGGCGAGGTGACGAGGAGTGGGTCTATGAGCAAGCATGGAATCGCGGATACCGCTGAAACGGTGGAGCAGCGCACCGCCAGGGCCGCGGACTCGGTACAGCGGCTGACCCGCTGGCATGACGACTTCCCGACTCCGGGAGTGCGTTTCGCCGATCTCACGCCGGTGTTCGCCGATGCGGAGGGCTTCCGCACGGTGCTGGACTGCTTCGCCGCGTGCGCGCCCGATGCCGATCTGGTCGCGGGCGTGGACGCGCGCGGCTTCCTGCTCGGTGCGGGCGTGGCCGCGATCCTGGGCACCGGTGTGGTGGCGGTGCGCAAGGCGGGCAAGCTGCCGCCGCCGGTCATCAGCCGCGAGTACACCCTCGAATACGGTTCGGCCGCACTGGAGATCCCGGCCGACGGTATCGATCTGAAGGGTCGTCGCGTACTGCTGCTCGACGATGTGCTGGCCACCGGCGGCACCCTCGCCGCCGCCGCCGAGCTGTTCCACGCCGCGGGCGCCGAGGTCGTGGCCGCGGCCGTGGTGCTCGAACTCGGCTTCCTGGGTGGGCGGGATCGCCAGGGCGATTACCCGCTCACCTCGATCGTCACGCTCTGAGCCGTTCGTCGCGATTGGGCTGTCGACGCCCGGGTCACGCCACGACCCGGGCGATCAGGCCGGTGACGAACAGCCAGAACACCGCTGCCAGACCGTAATTGATGACGATGTCCAGATTGCCGTTGCCGGTGTGGAACAGTCCCGGGAAGAACAGCGCGAGCGGTTCCGCCCAGCCCTTGATCAGGGTGAAGAAGCGATTGGACTGGTCCGCGCCGAAGACCAGCAGCAGGATGTAGACGACTTCGACTATCGCGAACAGAGCACCGATGCCGCCGATCAGGCGGGCGGCCATGCTCTCCCGGTAGGTTTGATACATGTAAGGCATATATGGGCGATTCCCCATGTCAGCCGATTGAAACGCGGGCGGAGCCCTGCGATTTCCGGGTGCTCGGCCGCGCTCCCGGGTCCGTGAGTTTGTGCGGATGACAGGATATGGACCAGTCGGTGTCTTGATTGCCCTGTTGTGTCCCGTTGTGCTGCGCGGGGATTCGTTCGCGCCCACAATGTCGAGATGAGTACTGCACCGGGGGAGCAGACACCCTTCACCGAATTCTTCAGTGCGCACCTACCCGAGGTGGCCCGCGAGGTCGTCCACGCGGTGGTGCGCACCGTGCCCGATTACGAACAGTTGCCGACCGAATTGCTGGAACAGGACCTGATTCGCCGCTCGGAGGAGAATCTGCGGCTGTTCCTGCGGCTGGTGAGTGAACATCGGGAACCGCGCGCGGGGGATCTGGACGAGATGATCGAGGTCGCGGTACGCCGTGCGCGCGAAGGCATTCCGCTGGATTCGGTGCTCTCGGTGTATCACCGGGGCGCGCTGGCGGCGTGGAATTTCCTGGCCGCCGCCGCGCAGACGCCGGAGCAGCGCGAGGAACTCATCGCCGCGGTACCGCAATTGCTGGGTTATCTGGGTGCGGTGATTCCGGGCGTCGCGGCCTCGTATCTGCGCGAGCGCCAGGATCTGCACTGGGAGCAGCGGGAAGTGAAACGTGCTCTGGCGCAAGCGCTGTTACAGGGTAAGCCCGCCGAGATACTGGCCGACCGGTTCGGAATCACGCTGGGGTCCTATCACGTGCTGGCACTGCGCACCTGTGGCGGCGCGGAGACCGCGGACGGTGCGCGGCCCGCCATGCGCGTCATCCACGGTGAGATCGATACGCTGTCGCCGCACGCGCTCACCGTGCTGGATCGCGCGGGCGGCTGGGTGCTGGTGCCCGCCACCGAATCCTCGGCGCGGCTCGATGCCGCGATCGTCCGCATCGCCGCCGCCGCGGGTGTCCGGGTGATCGCCGGAACGGCTACCGCCGCAATGGTTTCGGAGATTCCGCCGCGTGCCGAGGAGGCCGGTGAGATCGCCCGGCTCGCACTGGGTTTGGGCAGACCGACCGGTGTGTATCGAATGGCTGATCTGGCATTGCAGTATCAGTTCGCCCGGCCCGGACCCGCGCGCACCTGGCTGGTGGGCCTACTCGAACCGCTTACCGGACATCCGCATCTGATGGAGGCGCTACGCGCGTTCCTCACCCACGATCACAATCGGGTGGCGGCCGCGGAGTCCCTGGTGGTGCACCGCAATACGCTCAACTATCGACTGAACCGGATCGCCACCCTCACCGGTTACGATCCGGGCCGCTCCGAGCACACACCGCTGTTCGCCGCGGCGCTCACCGCGTTCGATCTGGCCACCGCCGAGTTGTAGCGCACGCTCAGCGCGCCACCATCCGGGCGACGAAACCGCTGACGACGAGCCAGAAGACCGCCGCCAGACCGTAATTGAGGATGATGTCGATGGTTCCGTTGCCGGTGTGGAACAGTCCCGGGAAGAACAGCGCCAGCGGCTCGGCGAACCCCTTGATGAAGGTGAAGAACCGATTCGACTGATCGGCCTGCAACACCAGCAGCAGGATGTACAGGCCCTCGGTGAGAGCGAACAGTGCCCCGACGCCGCTGATTATGCGGGCGGCGGTGGCCTCATTGCGGGCGACATAAGGCATTGGCGAAGGATGCCCGTTGTGTGCCCTTCGAAAACCGCGAACCGGCGGGTCGCGGACGACGCGCTGGCTCGCCAAACCGAATGGCTGGTCCGTGATTCGGCGTGTCCGGCATGGCATGATGACTGAGTGATCACGACGGCCACCGGAAGCGTTCTGGCGTGAAGGCCAAGTACCTCATCGGCGGTGCCGTCGGACTCATTCTGAGCCTGGTCACCCTGGTGCTCGTGGTCATCCTGCCCGCCACCGAGTCGACCTGCGGTGCGGGCACTCCCGGAATTCCGGCGGCCACCAGCGCGCGCACCGAACCCAATTGCCCCGCCACCGGTTCGGCCGCCGAGGCCGGACTGCAAGAAGGCGCGCTGCGCGCATTGCGCTGTGTGGTGGCGCGTTTCGGCATGATGGATATGCGCGGGGTCATCGCCGATGACGCGTACCCGGATCATCGCGAGGGGCGCGCGGTGGAATTCATCGTCGGCAATGATCAGGCCAAGGGCGATGCCATCGTCGACTTCCTGCGCGACAGCGCCGCGAACTTCCATGTCGACTATGTGCTGTGGCGGCAACGCAGCTGGACTCCGGAGGCTTCCAGCGGTATTCAGTGGACGCCCATGGAGGATCGCGGGGATGCGGCGCGCAATCATATGGATCGCGTGCAGGTGACCATCAAGGCCGTCACCGCCACCTCGACCGTATCCGGCCCGACCGAGGTGTCCCTGGCCGCCATGCCCGGAACGGTGAACGAGGCGGGCAAGCTCACCGGTGCGGGTCGTCGCCAATACCCCATGGCCGCAGGCACTTTCACCGTCTCGGATCCGTTCGGCGCCCGCGGCGGCACCCACCTGGGCGTCGATATGGCGGGTGCGGCGGGTACGCCCATCTACGCCGCCTCGGACGGTCTGGTGGTCGCCTCGGGTCCGGCGTCGGGCTTCGGCGACTGGATCGTCATCGACTCCCTCGACGAGAGCGGCCGCCGCTACTCCACCGTCTACGGCCACATGTACGAGTCCGGCATCTTCGTGCACACCGGTGACATCGTCACCATGGGCCAGCACATCGCCGATGTCGGCTCCAACGGCGAATCCTCCGGTCCCCATTTGCATTTCGAGCTGGTCCCCGGCGGTCGCCTGACCGGCGGCCATCAGGTCGACCCGATGGCCTGGCTGTCGGGTTCCTCGCTCCCGACCGCGACCGTCCCCAATAACTGCGAGAACGGATTCGGTTCCGCCGGAGGCAATCTCGCCCCCGGTAAGGTTCCGGCCGAACTCGAGGTCTGGTACCGGCGCGCCGGTTCGCTCTGCCCGCAGATCAGCTCCTCACTGCTGGCCGCGCAGGGCGAGGCCGAATCCGGCTTCCGACGCGGCCTGACCTCACCCGCCGGCGCGGAGGGTCTGGCCCAATTCCTGCCCAGCACCGCGGCTTCGCTGGCCCCGGACGGGCAGCCCTATGTCATAGACGCCGACGGTAACGGCACCGCCAGCCTCTGGGACGACGGTGACGCCATCATGGGCCAGGGCCGGTATATGTGCGCCATCGCCCAGGCGGTGCAGGGCTGGATCGATCAGGGCAAGGTGACCGGTGATGTCACCGCCCTGAGCCTGGCCGCCTACAACGCCGGTGAGGGCGCGGTGCTGGCTTCGGGCGGTATGCCCAATCAGGTGCCCGGTCACTTCAGCGAAACCCGTCCCTATGTGGCGAGAATCCTTGCCGCCGAGGCGAATTTCCGCAGTATGGGCAGCGCGGGCCGCTTCACCCCCGACGCCGCTGCCGCCCTCGGTCCGCAGATCGCCGAGGCAGGTCACGAATGGCTCGGCACCCCATACGTTTTCGGTGGCGGCACCACATCGGGCCCCAGTGACGGCGGTTTCGACGAACCCGGCCTGACCGCCGCGGCCGTCTTCTCGGCCAGCAACGGCACCATTTCGCTGCCCGGCACCGCCGAACAGCAGTGGGAGATCGGCACCGAGGTGGCGCTGCTCAAGGCCAAATCCGGTGACCTGGTCTTCGGCAACTTCGGCCCCCGCGGCCCGGCCACGGTGGGCATCTACCTGGGCAACGGCCGCATGCTGCACGCCGAACCCGGTGGCAAGGTCGCCGAGGTTCCGCTGCTGAACGGTATGAAGGCCCGCCGCATCGGCCAGTGAGCCCGCTCACGAAATAGACACTTGCACTGGTTCGTTGGCCTTGGTTAGAGTGGCAAACGTTCTTGCCCCGATCGATCGGAGACAATGCGTTGATTTCCTGAGGTAACCGCCGCGTGGCCCGCAGTCCTTGCGCGCCGCATCTCGCGAGTACCTGTGGGAGTCCGCATGTCATTACCTGTTATTTCCATTTCCGATCTCGCATTCGCATGGCCGGACGGCACCCCTGTTTTCGATGGTCTCGATGCCCGGCTCGGTCCGGGTCATATCGGCCTGGTCGGGAGCAATGGCGCCGGTAAATCCACTCTTTTCCGCCTGATCACCGGCGAACTCCAGCCAGGTCGCGGATCGGTGACCGTTCCCGGGGTGCGCGGATATCTGCGGCAGGACCTCGGTCTCGCGGCGGGTCAGCGGGTGGATGCCGTACTGGGGATCGCCGAGATCCGGAAAGCGTTGCACCGCATCGAATCCGGAACCGCCGATGCGGCGGACTTCGATATCGTCGGCAATGCCTGGGATATCGAGGAACGCGCACTGGCCTTGCTCGGGCGACTCGGATTGCACTATGTGGCAGGCGATATCGCGCAATTGGATCGGCGACTCGAAACGCTCTCCGGTGGCGAGACCGTACTGCTCGGGCTGGTGGCCGAACTGCTGCGCGAGCCCGAGATCCTGCTGCTGGACGAGCCGACGAACAATCTCGATCAGGTGGCGCGCGAGCGACTCTACGACGTGGTCGGGCAGTTCGACGGCACCGTGCTGACCGTCAGCCATGATCGGGAGCTGCTGGAACGGGTGGATGCCGTTGCCGAGCTGCGGCAGGGCGAAATCCGTTTGTTCGGCGGCAATTTCAGTGAGTACGAGCGCATTGTCGAGGCCGAGCAGGAGACCGCGCGGGCCGCCATTCGCGATGCGCGCGGCGATGTCCGCAAGCAGGCCCGGGAATTGGTGGAGACCCATATCAAGCTCGATCGGCGTAAGCGGTACGGGCAGAAGATGTGGGATCAGAAGCGCGAACCCAAGATCGTCATGGGCAATCGCAAACGCGAGGCCCAGGTATCGGCGGGCAAGTTGCGCAATCAGCACATCGGGAAATTGGAGGACGCCAAAGATCAGCTCACCGAGGCGCAGGAGAAATTGCGCGATGACCGGGAGATTCGGGTCGACCTGCCCGATACCCGGTTGTATCCGGGGCAGGATGTCATCGAATTGGATGAGATCACCCTGGCGTGCGGGCCGACCGTATCGCTGAAGGTGATCGGACCCGAGCGGATCGCGCTCACCGGGCGCAATGGCGTGGGCAAAACCACTCTGCTGCACCGTATTCGACAGGAATCGCCGAAGGTGCCGTGGCGCATGCTGCCGCAGCGCCTGGACGTCTTCGACGAGAACCTGTCGGTCTTCGAGAATGTGGCCGCGACCGCGCCGCACGCCTCGCCGGAACGGATTCGGGCGCAACTGGCCCGTTTTCTTTTCCGGGGGAGCGCCGCGGATGTGCTCGCGAGTGCGCTCTCGGGCGGGGAACGGCTGCGCGCGGCGCTGGCCATGATCCTGCTGGCCGAACCCGCCCCGCGACTGCTCCTGCTCGATGAGCCCACCAATAATCTGGATTTGCCCAGCCTCCGGCATCTCACCGAGGCGCTGGCCGGATTCCAGGGTGCGCTCATCGTCGTCAGCCACGATCCGCGGTTCCTGGCGGAGATCGGGGTGACGCGCCGCCTGGAGCTCACCGCGGACGGTCTGACAGACGCCCCGGTCGACTAGGGGATGCGGTTTCGGGACCGGAGCAATCCGGACGCAATGCCGCCGCGAAGTGTCGGTACGGGAGAGTAAGGTTCAACGCTCCGGGCAGGTCCGGTCAGGCGGCGTTCGGCGTTCCGGTCTCGAAACGTTTCCAGGACTAAAGTGGGTGGTCTACGTGGTTGGACGGTCCGGTACGGTGTTCCGATCGAGGCCGGGAGAGGTGGTGGCATGACACAGAATCTGGAGAAGGCGAACGCCGGGCAATCGGAGAATGGCGAGTCCGCCACTCCCGTGCCCGGCGCTCCTGTGCGTCCAGCCTCGGCCGCCGTCCCCACTTCCGCGTCCCGCCGCGTGCGCGCCCGCCTCGCCCGCCGGATGACCGGCCAGCGCGGTATCGCCGCTGTGAAACCGGTGCTCGAGCCCTTGGCGACGGTGCATCGCGAGCTGTATCCGAAGGCGAATCTGGCTCTGCTGCAACGGGCTTTCGATGTCGCCGATGAGAAGCATCAGCATCAGTTCCGGAAGTCCGGCGATCCGTACATCACCCATCCGCTCGCGGTCGCGAACATTCTCGCCGAGCTCGGCATGGACACCACCACACTGGTGGCCGCGCTGCTGCACGACACCGTCGAGGACACCGGCTACTCCCTGGACGAGCTCACCAATGAGTTCGGCACCGAGGTCGCCCACCTGGTCGACGGCGTCACCAAACTGGACAAGGTCAATCTGGGCGCGGCCGCCGAGGCCGAGACCATCCGCAAGATGATCATCGCCATGGCCCGCGATCCGCGCGTACTGGTGATCAAGGTCGCGGACCGGCTGCACAATATGCGCACCATGCGCTTCCTGCCGCCGGAGAAGCAGGCCAAGAAGGCACGCGAAACCCTCGAGGTGATCGCCCCGCTGGCGCATCGCCTGGGTATGGCCACGGTGAAATGGGAGTTGGAGGACCTCGCCTTCGCGATCCTGCACCCCAAGAAGTACGACGAGATCGTGCGCCTGGTCGCCGACCGCGCGCCCTCGCGCGATACCTATCTGGCAAGGGTGCGCGACGAGATCGTCAATACTCTTGCCGCGAGCCGCATCAACGCCATCGTCGAGGGCCGCCCCAAGCACTACTGGTCGATCTATCAGAAGATGATCGTCAAGGGCAAGGACTTCGACGATATCCATGACCTGGTCGGCATCCGCATCCTCTGCGATGAGGTGCGGGACTGCTATGCCGCTGTGGGCGTTGTGCATTCGCTGTGGCAGCCCATGGCCGGGCGTTTCAAGGACTACATCGCCCAGCCGCGGTACGGGGTCTACCAGTCGCTGCACACCACGGTGGTCGGACCGGACGGCAAACCCCTGGAAGTGCAGATTCGCACCCAGGACATGCACCGCACCGCCGAATTCGGCATCGCCGCGCACTGGCGGTACAAGGAGACCAAGGGTAAGCATTCCAACGACTCCACCGAAGTCGACGATATGGCGTGGATGCGTCAGCTCCTCGACTGGCAGCGGGAGGCGGCCGATCCGGCCGAATTCCTGGAGTCGCTGCGCTTCGACCTGAAGTCGCCGGAGATATTCGTCTTCACCCCCAAGGGTGAGGTCATCACGCTGCCGCAGAAGTCCACCCCCGTGGACTTCGCCTATGCCGTGCACACCGAGGTCGGCCACCGCTGCATCGGCGCACGCGTCAACGGGCGATTGGTCGCGCTGGAACGCCAATTGGAGAACGGTGAGGTCGTCGAGATCTTCACCTCCAAGGCGCAGAACGCCGGACCCTCCCGGGACTGGGCGAATTTCGTGGTGTCCCCGCGCGCCAAGGCCAAGATCCGGCAGTGGTTCGCCAAGGAACGCCGCGAGGAAGCCCTCGAGGCCGGTAAGGACCAGATCTCCAAGGAGGTCCGCCGGTCCGGGCTGCCTTTGCAGCGTCTGATGAGCGCGGACGCCATGACCAGTCTCGCCGCCGAGCTGCACTACGCGGATATCTCCGCGCTGTACACGGCGGTCGGCGAGAGTCAGGTCTCGGCGCATCACGTCGTACAGCGTCTGATGGCGCAGCTCGGCGGGGTCAGCGATGTCGAGAACGAGTTGGCCGAAAGGTCAACGCCGTCAACGGTTCCCTCGCGGCAGCGGCTCACCGGCGATGCGGGCGTGGAGATTCCGGGTGCGCCCGGTACGGTCTCCAAGCTCGCCAAGTGCTGCACCCCGGTGCCCGGCGACGAGATCATGGGCTTCGTGACCCGGGGCGGCGCGGTCAGCGTGCACCGCACCGACTGCACCAACGCGGATTCCCTTCGCGCGCAACCGGAACGGATCATCGAGGTCAAATGGGCCCCGTCGCCGTCCTCGGTATTCCTGGTCGCCATTCAGATCGAGGCGCTCGATCGCACCCGCCTGCTCTCCGATGTCACCAAGGTGCTGGCGGATGAGAAGGTCAATATCCTCTCGGCGGCCGTCACCACTTCCGGTGACCGCGTGGCCATTTCGAAGTTCACCTTCGAGATGGGCGATCCCAAGCACCTCGGCCACCTGCTGAACGTGGTGCGCAATGTGGAGGGCGTCTACGACGTCTACCGGGTGACTTCGGCCGCCTGATCCGCACGACTCCGCACGGCGGCGCTTCCCATCCGATGGGAAGCGCCGCTTTTTCTTTCCCGCATCGGGAATCAAAGCCGCGCGACTAACTGTTCAAGTACGCATAGGCGGTTAAAATGTGAAGGAGTCGTGTCATGACGGGGCACTATGCGCAGGTGGCGTTCACGCCCGCCGTGCGTGAGCATCAGCGCGAACACGGCAGTCTGCGTGCCTATGAGCGGATGGCGGCGGTACCCGAGGTGCCCGATCGCCTCGGCCCGAACGAGGCGTTGTTCATCGCCGAACGCGACAGCTTCTACCTCGCCACGGTCGGCGAGACCGGCTGGCCCTATATCCAGCATCGCGGCGGCCCGCGCGGATTCCTGAAGGTGATCAACGCGAACACCCTCGGCTTCGCCGACTTCCGCGGCAATAAGCAGTACATCAGCCGCGGCAACCTCGATCATGACGGCCGCGTCGCGCTGTTCCTGATGGACTATGCCGCCAGAACCCGGTTGAAGATCATGGGCCGGGCCAGGGTGGTTGAGGCGCAGCAGGATCCGGACCTCATCGCCGCACTGGGCGATAAGGACTATCCGGCCCGGATCGAGCGCGCGCTGCTCATCGAGGTCGAGGCGTTCGACTGGAATTGCAGCCAGCACATCCCCGAGCTGTATCCGCGCGAGGAAGTCCTCGAGGCGGTGCAATCCCTGCACGACCGCATCGGTGAACTCGAACGCGAGAACGCGCGCCTGCGGGCGACGCCGCCCGGTTCCGATCTTGGTCGGTAGCATCGAGCGATGCCACTGATCGAGGTCACCTACGCCGCCCATGTTCCCGAATCCGCGCTGCCCGCCCTGGCTGATGTTCTGCCACATCTGGTTTCGACCGCGGTGGAATGTCCGGAGGAGCCATACGACGGCGATCTACAACCGGGTGATGTCGAAATGCGCTTCCGCGCCCTGGGACCGTTCGATGTGAGCGGTCTGGACGTGGTGATCGAGGTGCGCTCCAAGTTCTTCGAGAGCCGCGCGAAGAACCGCCAGGACCGGGCCGATGCATTGCACGCCGCCCTCGAAGCCGCCACCGGCCTGGAGAACTTCGGCGTCTACCTCACCTTCCCGATCGCCGCCTGGGCGCAGTCGGAATAGGCTCGAACACCCAAAAACGTTGGGTGGCACTACGATCGTCGTGCACGCCGTGCGGTGGCGTGTGAGTGATCGGGGGTCGTATGGCTGGAATGTTCGAACCAGCCCATGCCGTGTGTGGTCGATATCGGCTCGTCGAGGTGCTGGGTTCGGGTGGATTCGGGCGGGTGTGGCGGGCGCACGATGAGGCGCTCAATGTCGAAGTGGCACTGAAGGAAGTGACGTTCGCGCGGATTCTGCCCGATGACGAACATCAGGAATTGCTGCTGCGGGCCAAGCATGAGGCGCGCAATGCCGCTCGGCTGCGGGATCATCCGAATATCGTCGGCGTCTACGACGTGGTCATCGAGTACGGGATTCCGTGGACGGTCATGCAGATCGTCAACGGCCAGTCACTGGAGCAGCGGGTCAAAACGGGCGGGCCGCTGTCGGTCGAGGCCACCGCGGATGTCGCCGAGGCGCTGCTGAACGCCCTCGAGGCCGCCCATGACGCGGGTGTCGTGCATCGCGATGTGAAGCCCTCCAATGTCATGCTCGCCGCGGGCGGCCGAATCCTGCTGGCGGACTTCGGAATAGCCGTGCACGAATCCGACACCCTGGTTACCAAGACCGGGGTGCTGATCGGCTCGATGGAGTTCATGGCACCGGAACGCACCGGCGATAAACGCAGCGAACCACCGAGCGATCTGTTCTCCCTCGGCGCGACCCTGCATTACGCGTGCACCGGCATCTCCCTGTTCCACCGGGATAACGTGACCGCCACCCTCAGCGCCGTACTCTTCGAACCGGTGCCGCCGATGCCCGCGGCCGGACGCCTGGAACCACTCATCACCGCGTTGCTGGCGAAGGATCCGGCCGAGCGCCCGAGCATTCGAGCCGCCCGCGCCCTGCTGAATCGCCCGCAGCACACCGTGATTCGCCCCGAGAAGGCACCGGAGTCGATGCGCGAGCGCGCTCCGAACCCGCCCGTCCCCGCCCCGGAGTCCCCGCCCGCACCCGAATCCCGCCCGGCGCGAGCGCCTTTCGGCAGAACCCGGCTACTGCGCACCCTCGCCGTCGCCGTCACAGTGATCATTCTCGGCACGGCCACGGTGCTGACCCTCTACCGGAACAGCGTCTGGTTCTCGAGCTTCGCCGATGACACCTTCGACCTGGCCGACGGCCTGTCCGTCGCCCCCGGCAGCTGCATCCGGAAACGCGACAGCGCCAACCCACCCCGCACCGCCATCCCGTGCGCCGCCGCCGAAGCCGAATGGCTCATCGTCGATCGCCTCCATTTCGCCGCACCCCAGCCCACCGATGACGCGGCCAAAACCGATTTCAACCTGCGCTGTGATCGCACCGGCGGCGTCTCTTTCACCTATCCGGCACCCGCCGAACTCGAACTCTGGTGCCTGCGCCGCCGATGACCCGGCCACCGCGCGGCGGCTGTCCGGGCCACCGGTAGGCTGACCTCTCCCAGCGTCACTACCAGGAGAGTTCATGACCGCGTTCGAGAATGTCAGTGTCACCAAGAAGGCGAATGTCTACTTCGACGGCAAGTGCGTCAGCCACAACATCACGTTGGCCGATGGCACCGCGAAGTCGGTCGGCGTGATTCTGCCCGCGACGCTGACCTTCAATACCGGCGCGCCGGAGATCATGGAACTCATCGAGGGTGAGGCCAAGGTGACCCTCGCGGGCTCGGACGAGACCGTCGTCTACCGGGGCGGCGAGTCGTTCTCGGTGCCCGGGGACAGCAGCTTCCAGATCGAGGTCGTGGAGCCCGTGCACTACGTCTGCCACTTCGGCTGATCTGCCGGTCGCGCCCGCGGCGCGCCCTACACGCCCGTGTCATCCCTCGGATGACATGGGCGTTGTGCTGTCAGTCCAGGTGCTGGGCGTACCAGTCGGTGACGCGCCGCCAGGCCATGATGGCGGCGGTCGGGTTGTAGCGGGGCCCGGTGTCGTTGAAGAAGGCGTGGTCCGCGCCGTCGGCGACGAAGGATTCGTGGGTCGCGCCGATCTTGTCCAGGGCGGCTTCGGCGGCGGGGCGGGAGGCGTCGACGCGGGAGTCAAGAGCGCCGTAGACGGCCAGTACCGCGGCCTTGGTCTTGATCTCACCGTTGTCGGGGAAGGGGCCGTAGAACGGGGTGGCGGCCGCCAATTCCGGTGTGCCGGTGGTCAGTAGCAGCCAGACCAGGCCGCCGCCGAAGCAGAAGCCGGTGGCGCCGAGCCGCTTTCCCGGTGTGCGGCGGCCGAGTTCGGCCACACCGGCCTGCAGATCGGCGACGAAGCGTTCCTGGGGGAGTTTGCCAAGGGCCGCGGTGGCGGCGGCCGGATCGGTGAAGGTGGCGGTGCCGCCCTCTTCGGAGAGCAGGTCCACGGCCAGGGCGTTGTAGCCGATGCCCGCGAAACGCCCTGCGATGGAACGGATGTGGTCGGTGAGGCCCTTGTTCTCATGGATCACCAGGACACCGCCGCGCGGTTGCGCGGCTGCGGCCCAAGCCGCCTGCAGGGTGCGGCCGTCGGGGCCGGGGAAGGTGATGGCGGCGGTGGGCAGCGCGGTCGCCGATCCCGGTGGCGGACCCGCGGGTGCGCCGGAACTCGGCGCGGCGCTACCGGTCGCCGATGTCGCTGGGGGAGCACCGGATTCATCGGCCTTATCGGCGCAAGCGGCCAGCAGCGCCACGGCGGCCGGTGCGCCCAGCCCGAGCATGCCCAGCCGGCGCAGCGCCTCGCGGCGGCTGAGCAGGCCCTCGACATGGTCGGTGGCGATTTCCTCTGCGATATAGCGCTGCAGCGGCGTCATGAAGATCAGCCTAGGCGCATTGCGGGCGAGCCGGGGAACACAACGGCCTTGTCTTCGTTATGACTTCACGTCGCTGTAAATCAGGATCTGGAGGTGCCGCATGCGCGGTGTGCGTTTCGAGGAGTTCGGCGGACCGGAGGTACTGCGGGTGGTCGAACTCGACATCCCCGAACCCGCCGCGGGCGAGGTGACCATCGATATCGCCTACATCGGCGTGAACTTCGCGGATCTACAGGCGCGGTCCGTCGGTTACCGGGTGCCCGGACTGCCGTTCGTGCCGGGTCTGGAACTGTCCGGCCGGATTCGCGCCCTCGGCGCGGGCGTCGAAGGTTTCGAGATCGGCCAGCCGGTCGCCGCGATCACCGAGGGCGGTGCGTACGCCGAGGTGGTGCGGGCCAAGGCCGCCACGGTGTTCCCGGTTCCCGAGGGCGTCGATTTGCGCACGGCCGCAACGCTTCCCACCGTGCTGCCGACCGCGTACGCGCTGGTGCACACCGTGGGCCGGGTGCAGCCGGGGGAGACCGTGCTGGTGCAGGCCGCCGCGGGCGGCGTCGGCACCGTGGCCGGGCAGGTGGCCAAACTGGCCGGTGCGGGCGCGGTCTACGGCGTGGTTTCCAGTGCGGCCAAAGCGGATTACGCGCGCAAGCTCGGCTACGACGACGCCTTCCTCACCGACACTTTCGATGACGAGGTGCGCGCCGCCACCAACGGCCGCGGTGTGGATCTGGTGCTGGACCCGGTCGGCGGCGAGACCATGCGACGCAGTCTGGACACCCTGGCCCTGTTCGGCCGCCTGGTGTCCTTCGGCAACGCCGGCGGTGAACCCGCCTGGCAGATCGGCCAGCCCGAGCTGTACCCGCGCGGGCGTTCGATCGCGGGCTTCTCGATTCTGAGCCTGACCGCGAGCGAGCCCCAGGTGCTGCGCGAAATCGCCTCGCACGCCTTCGAATTGGTGACCAGCGGCAAGGTCGAACTGCCGATCACCGCCGAATTCCCGCTCGCCGAGGCGGCCGATGCCCATCGCCTGATGGACAGCCGCACCTCGACCGGGAAACTCATCCTCGCGGTCTGAGCCGCGAAACCGGCCGGGAGTCAAGGACTTCCGGCCGGTCGCGACGTTCAGGCGTTACCGGGATCTACCGCGGCGCCATGCGGATCGCGCCGTCCAGCCGGATGACCTCACCGTTGAGCATCGGGTTCTCCACGATGTGGCGCACCAGCGCCGCGTACTCGGCCGGATCGCCGAGCCGCGCCGGATGTGGCACCTGTGCGCCGAGGGCCGCGATGGCCGAATCGGGCAGCGTGGCGAAAAGGGGCGTGTGGAACAGGCCCGGCGCGATGGTCATCACGCGAATCTTGATCGGGGCCAGGTCACGTGCCACCGGCAGGGTCAGGCCAACGATGCCGCCCTTGGAGGCGGAGTAGGCGGCCTGTCCGATCTGCCCGTCGAACGCGGCGACGGAAGCGGTATTGACAATCACTCCGCGTTCGCCGTCGGCCTCCTCGGTCGCCGAAATGCGCTCCGCCGCCAGGCGAATGACATTGAACGTGCCGATCAGGTTCACGTTGATGATCTTCTTGAACGCGTCGAGCGGGAACGCGCCCTGCTTGCCGACGGTCTTGATCGCATTGCCGATTCCGGCGCAGTTCACCGCGATTCGCAGCGTGCCGAGGCCCTGAGCTGCGTCGAGGGCGGCGGTCACATCCTCTTCGCTGGTCACGTCACCGGGCGAGAACACCACGCGCTCACCGAGTTCCTCGGCCACAGCCTTGCCGTCGGACGAGGGAAGATCGAGGATAACGACCTTCGCGCCGGCCGAGTGCAGTTCGCGCACAGTGGCTAGGCCGAGTCCCGACGCGCCACCGGTAACGACCGCGGCGATGTCTGCTGTCTTCACAAAACCTCCAAATATCTGGTCTTGTGAATGTAGATTCTGCTGTGGCGGTGCGGAAGAGCGGGTCCCCGGCGTGGTGCGCACACCATGCTCGCGGGCCTGCTATCGCACGCGCGCGTGAAAACAGGAGTGCGCTTCCGGCGCGTCGACGCGCTGGAATCCTGCACATGCGAAATAATTTCCGACTGGGACCGTCCTGACTGCGACGCACCCGGCGGCGCGGTGACGGCGGGCCGCCGTACGACGATCGATCGTCCCGTCACTACCAACCGCCGAGAGGGTCCGACGATGCAGCAAGACTCGCCTGGCTCCACGGAGACCCGAGCAATGTTGAAGTCGTACAAAAAAGTCTCGCGCTGGTATCCGGCGCTGGAACCGGTGGCAGCCGACGGGAGTACGCCCGCACCCGCGGATGCCAACGGCGAGACGGTCTTCGGCGGCGAGGACGGCCCCGCGCGCTTCCCGCACTACATCCAGGATGACGAGCCCGAGCTGGAAATCCCGCCGGTGCCCGAATCGGTGCTCAAGCGCACACACTTCTCCGGCGCGTGGTCGGATTGGATGACCGATCGCGAGACCGTTTCGTACACACCGAAACTCCGTTACCGCGATTCCACGGTGGTCGAATTCCCGTGGGAGGGTGAGCAAGACGATGCGCGCCCGGATGCCGCCACGGCATTGCTGGACGCCGTCGACAGCGAGGCGGAGGCGCCCGCGCGCCCGGCTCCGGTGTCCCCGGCGCAGTTTCGCCGCAGACGGCTGTACGCACTCGGATTCCTGATCGTTGCCATCCTGTTGCTAGCCGCTGCCGGTGGAGTTGCCCTATATGTGCTCAACTCACACGGCGGCACTTCGCAATCCATCGGCACACTCGGTATGGACTCGCAATCGGGTACGAGCGACCTCCCGGCGGCGTACAACAAAATGACGGCCACCGTGGCGATCGGCGACCATATCCCTACCGCGGGCACACCGGCTGGATAAGAGGGAGAGCTGACAGAGATGGATCAGGACTGGAGCCGCTGGCTCGACGAAGTGCCCGAAGAGGGCGAATCGTCGGACAGTGCCGCGCGTTCCAAGGCTCCGGTGGTGCGGCTGCGCAAGCGTCGCGGCGACTCCGGTGAGCCCGGCCCGGCGCAACGGCCGATTCTGGTGGTCGGCGGATGCGGTGGCGCGGGCGTGACAACGACCGCCCTCGGCATCGCCGGTGAGATCGGTGCCGCGGGTGCGCAAACTGTAGCCGTGGACGCCACTTTCGCGGGCAGCGATCTCGCATTACGTGGCGCCGATGAGCATTTGAGCCCGATCAGCCTGCAATCGTGGCTCTACGGGCGCGGTGACGATGAGGCCGCACCGCTCAAGGAATGCCTCTCCCGCGCCACCTCCGGCATCGGCCTGCTGTGGCGCGATCCGGCCCCGCTGCGCCGCCGCGCGACGTACCTGACGGTCGCGCGCGCCATCAACGACTCCGGGTACACGCCCGTCTACGACGGCGGCAGCCCGATCGCGAGCCGGCATCTGCGGCCGCTGCTCGAGGACGGCGATATCGCTCTGGTGCTTGCGATCCCGGCGCGCGTGGACGCCGCCAACCGATTGCGGGTCACCCTGGAGTGGCTCGACGATCAGTTCGGCGGACCCGGTGAGGGTCAGGGCGGCGGAATTGTCGGCGATACCACAATCGTCGTCTCACATCAGTTGCCGGGCAGCGACTCTCGGATCGCTGATCATTTGCGGGAACACCTCGACGGTTGGGTGGGCGATATTCTCGAGCTGCCGTACGACCCTCACCTGGCCCGCGGAGAACTGGTGCGGCACAGCGACCTCGCGGCCGAGACACGCCGTGCGTATCGCCGCCTGCTTGCTGGAGTGGCATCATGACCGCAGCCATGAAGGAACGCCGATCTTCCTCCGAGACCGCTATGGCGGCAGGCGTGGTGCCGCCCCCGGAGGCCCGCCGCGCACCGATTTGGGACCGACCCGTACCCGGCGGCGGCCGCGCACCCCTGGTGTGGCTGCTCGGTGTACACGGCGGCGCGGGCGCGAGCACCCTCGCGCATGTGCTTGCCCCGGCGGCGGATTCGTACCGCCGCTGGCCCGGCGTCTTCGATCGCGAATCCCCGTTCGTGGTGCTCGTCGCCCGCGAAACCATCTCCGGTCTGACCCGCGCCCATGACCTGCTGCGCCAGCACCACGCGGGCCTGGCGGGCGACTGCGAGGTGCTGGGCCTGGTGACCGTGGCCGCCCGTCCGGGCCGCATCCCCGCCGAAATCCGCCGCTATCGTGATGTGGTCGGCTCGCTCGCCGGTCAGGTCTGGCAGATGCCCTGGCATGAGGAGTGGACGCTGGTCGAACCCGATCAGCTCCCGATCTGGTCGCCCGGCGATCAGCCGCCGGTGCAGCGCAAGCGCAAACCCGATGCGCTGCAAGAGGTTACAACCGATGTCCGGGAACTGGGCCTGAGCATCGTCTCCGCCGCGCAGGAGGCGCTGGACGCCCCCCGCCCGGCGCCCCCGGAAGCCGGGGAGTGATCATTGTGAACATTGGAAACCATTGCGCGCGAACATGTTCCCGGATTCCGGGAGCGGCGGAACGATTAGCCGAAGAAGGAGATGCCGGGACCGTGCGTGCGTGCGCGCCGGTCGGCGGCGAGATTGTCACTAGCAGTTCGCTTTTGGAGAAGGACAGACAATGAGCATGATCCTCGCCGTGCACGACGCGTATGGGCAGTTCCTCGCCCAGGTCGGTAATCCGACCCCCGAGGCGCCGCCCGCATCCGACAAATTGCTGAAGCTGGTTCGGTACTTCACCTGGTTCGTGCTGTTGTCCGGAATCATGGGAATCACCTACGCGGGCGGCAAGTTCGCCTGGGAGAAGTGGACGGGAGGCGGTTTGGAGTCGCCGAAGATGGTGGCAGGGGCCATGATTGGTGGAATCATCGCCACCAGCGCCGGAACCATCATGAACGCTGTGATCACCTAATGTCCGCCACAGTGGCCGTACTGGCCTACAAACAGATGCCGGCCGATGTACTGCGGCCGATGATGCAGCTGATCGACTGGCTGCTGTGGTGCGTACTGCTGTTCTGCCTGGCCTGGATGATCCTCTCGGCGGGGCGGCTGTGGTACGCGTTCCGCGACGATCTGGCCGCCAATGACGCGACGCACGGGGTGGTGGTGAGCCTGCTCGGCGCGATCATGGCGAGTTCGGCCAGCGGCATCGCACTCGCGCTGCTCCCGACGTAAGAGTTCAGGCATCGCAATTGTCCAGTGACGAAAAGACTTTGGAGGCGCCGTCATGAGCGAGAAGGAGTCGCCCGAGCGCGACCGCGTCTCGTTCGGCGTCATCGCCTCGGCCGCCGTGGTGGCGTTGATCATCATCGCGGGCATCGTGGTGTACATCAACCACGGCGACAGCACCCCCTCGGCGGCGAAACCCGATGGGACGGCCCCCACCACCTCCGAACCGGGCGCGACCGGTTTCGCCTCGCCCGAGGTGGATCTGTTCGGCCGCCGCGTCGACATACCCAATAACGCTGCCGGGCAACCGCTTCCGCAGCAGCCGAGTAAACGCAAGGCCACCGATCAGGATTGGCTGACCGCCGCCCCCGAGGGCACTGTCGAGCCGCACGGCTGGCAGCGGGTGTACGGCGCATCGGTACCCTTCTCCACCTCCGACGGCCCCACCAGGCTGGAAGACGGTCTGGCCGTTGGCTATTCGCACACGCCCCAGGGTGCGGCGCTGGCGGCGGCGCAGATCACCTATCGCCTCAACGCCCGCCCCGCCGACCGTGAACTCTATGTGCGGCAGGTGCGTGTTTCCGCCCAGCAGGTGTCCGCCTACGACCAGGCGCTCGCGGATCAGCGACTGCCGAAACAGCAGCCGGAGAAGGTGACCCGCTATCTGGTCGCCCCGGACGGCTTCCAGATCGAGAACTACGCCGACGATATGGCCATCGTGCGGCTGGCCGCACGCGGTCCGGTGCTCGACAGCAGACAGACCTGGGCCGCGGTGCGACTGATCATGGTGTGGGACGCCGGTGACTGGCGCCTCAAACCATCGAGCTCCAAGGCCTCGCAGACCGAATACGTGGACTCCCTGGCCGGGTGGACACGGTGGTAGACGAACGAGTGGTGACCAGTGAAGTGGCCCAGCGACCCATTGAGGGGTGGAACCACATGGTGAGGCGTATCTTTACGATCCTCGCGGTCGTGTTCACCGTCATGATCGCTACGCCGACCGTGGCGTACGGACAGGACTACGGATTCGATCCGGCCTGCAACCAATTACACGACTCGCTCGACGGTCTCGGCATTCCGGGGCTGTCCCTGGGCGATGCCGCCTCGGCCGCGTGCAAGGCGGGCAATGTCGCGACCCATCCGACCGATGCGGCCGCCGCCGTACGCGATAAGGCGTGGGACTCCACCTTCGGCAAGGTGGTCGACTCGCTGATGAACGGCCTGGGCGAGGCGCTGATCCTGGCGTTGACGTTCTGGATGAAACTGCCCAATGAACGGGTCAGCGATTCCGGATCGCTCTTCACCAAGATCAACGACTACACGTATCAGGTCCAGATACTCCTGTTAATGGTCTCGGTAATCCTTTCCGGCGCAAAGCTCGCCGAGGCCAGACGCGGAGCCGCGGTCAGTGAGGCCGCCGAATCGTTCCGAATGTACGCGCGCGTGGTCTTCAGCTCCTGGATGCTGGGCGCGGTGATCGTCGCCGCGACACAGGCTTCGGACAAGTTCTCCGAATGGGTGATCAACGACGCCACCAACGGCCAGGCCAAGGATCTGGCCGAGCTGATGGTGAAAACGTCCAAGCTGCAAGCGTTCTCGCCCGGCCTGGTGTTGATCATCGCCATCGTCGGCCTGCTCGGGGCGCTCGCGCAGATCGTGCTCGCCATCGTGCGCCAGGGTCTGCTGGTGGTGGCCGCGGGCGTATTGCCGCTGGCGGCAGCGGCTTCGGGCACCAATACCGGTAAACAGTCCTATCCCAAGCTGATCAGCTGGATCATCGCGTTCATGCTCTACAAGCCGGTGGCGGCGATCGTCTACATGATCGCCTTCGTCACCGCGGGCAATACCGATGATCTGACCTCGACGGCCGGTCTGCCCGACGCCGATCAGGCGCAGCGCATGCTGGTCGCCATCGTGCTGCTGTGCAGCGCGGCCTTCGTGCTCCCGGCGCTCATGCGCCTGGCCACCCCCGCCGTCTCCATCGTGGGCAGCGGTGGTTCGGGTCTGACCGCCACCACCGGCACCCTCGTCGGTGTCGCCGCGGTCGGCGCGGTCGGTACCCGCGCGGTGGCCGTGAAGGCAACGGCCGCACCGGGAGCCGCGGGATATGTCGGACCCGGCCGCGGCGGACGACCGCCGGGCGGTGGTCCGCGCGGTGGCGGCGGAGGCGGCGGTCCGCGACCGCCCGCACCGCGTCCGGCTCCGAGTGGCGGCGGCGCGGCGGCCGCGAATCCTTCCGGTCCGGGGACCTCGGGCGCAGTACCGTCAGGCGCGGCGCGGTCCGCGGCGAACCGGGTCGCCCAGGTCCGGGCGGCCACCGCCAGCCTGAACAAGGCCGATGCCGCCGCCGGCGATCTCGCCGGTGACCGCTGGGCCAACCGCGCACCCGACCTCGGCAGGAGCACCATTCCGCGATGACGATGACCGATACCTACGAGCGCCGGGCCTACGGTCTGTGGCAGAAGCCGCGCAGCGCAGGACTTTTCGGTCTGCGCTGGGGCGAGACCCTGGTCGGTTTCGCCGTCGTGATCAGCGGCCTGCTCACCGCGATGATCTTCGGGCCGATGCCCGCGCTCGTCGTCGCGGTATTCGGTCTGATCGTGATGGTTCCACTGGTGTGGCGGACGGGGGGCCGCTCGGGCTACGAGAACGGATTGATGATGTTCCATTGGTTGCGCGGCCGCAGCAAGGGCGAGCACGTCTACCGCGGCGGCCGGTTCTCCCGGATTCCGGGCGGTGTGACCCGGCTGCCCGGGCTGATGGCGCCGTCGCGGCTCTACGAGGGCATCGACGCGGGCGGTTACAGCTTCGGCATGATCCACCTACCCCAATTCGGCCAGTACACGGTCGTTTTGCGGGCCTGGCCGCAGGGGCACGAGGCGGTCGATCAGCCGGTTATCGACCGCTGGGTGTCGGCCTGGGGCACCTTCCTGGCCTCGCTGGGCCAGACGTCGGACATCGTGGCGGTGGTACCGGTCATCGATACCGTGCCCGAGACCGGAAACCGTTTGCTCACCGAGGTTTCCGCGATCACCCGCCCCGAAGCGCCGGATCTGGCGCAACAGGTCATGTACGAGCTGGCCACCGAACTGCCGCAGGAGCGAGTGCAGCTGCTGCCGCGCGTGGCCATCACGTTCAAGGCGACAACCGCTGAGCGGCGCAAGAATCCGGCGGAGGAGGCGGTCGAGATCGGCCGCCGCCTGCCCGGTATCTGCGCGGCGCTGGCGGAGGCGGGCGTGCGCGCCCAGCCCATGTCGGCCGACGATGTCATCTCCTTCATCCGCCGCAGCTACGATCCGGCCTCGCAGGCCGATCTCGAGGTGGCGGCGGGCGAACCCGGTGGGCACGGGCTGGATTGGGCCGATGCCGGACCGGTCTCGCATGAGGAGCGCTGGGATCACTTCATCCACGACGGCGGCCGCTCGGTCACCTGGGAGATGGACACCGCACCCGAGGGCGCGGTGGACGAGCGCGTGCTCCAGCGCCTGCTCGCCCCGAATCCCGAAGTGCCACGCAAGCGCGTGACCATCGTGTACCGCCCGCACTCCGCGGGCGACGCCGCCCAGATCGTGGATGACGATTTCAAGAACGCGCTGGTGGCGCAGCAGAGTGAGCGCGGTGTCGTCTCGGCGGCGGCGTCCATTCGCGTCGGCGCCACCCAGCAGGCGCGTGAGGAGCAGGCCAGGGGTCACGGTGTGACCCGCTTCGGGGCGCTGGTGACCATCACCGAACCCCTGCGCGGCGATCTGCCGCGCATCGAAGCCATTACCCGCGATCTGTCCACACAGTCGCGTTTGAAGATCCGGCGTTGCTATCGCTACCAGGCGGCGGCCTTCGCGGCCTCGCTCGGCTGCGGGGTGATCCTGCCGGAACACGCGACAATTCCGAAAGCGCTTGCGGGGTAACCCTTCATGCCACGTGACTTCGAACCTCCGGTCCGGGAACGCGATACCGCGCCGCCCGCCCGCCGTTCCACGCGCCGGGACACGCCCCCGGAACCGGACCTCATCCCGGAGGATCCGGCGCTGCCGGTGACCCGCGTGGCCCGTGACGAACACCGCCCGCGCCGCGGCACCCTGCCGGACCGTCGCATGCTGCGCCGCGATCCGCTTCCCGACGGTCCGGTGCAACTCGGCCCGGATCCGGAATCGGCGGAGCCGGAACAGCATTCGAATCCGGAGACGCCCGCGGGCCCGGATACGCGGAACCGGGAGGAGCTCGCCGGCACGGCTCCGGAGTCGCGGCCGGAGCCCGAGGTGGTCGCGCCGGAACCGGAGCCCGATCCGTGGTCTCGGGCCGGGCTCGGCGGAGTCGCGGATAGTGCTGTGCCGGAACTGTTCTCGGAACCGGAGCCCGAACTCTCCGCCGAGGAGGCGCAGGATCGCGCACGATCCACCGATGCGCTGCGATCGAGTGCGAGCTGGTCACTCGGCCGCCGGAAGAAGTTGCCCAGTCTGGAGCCCGAACCGTATTCGGGGCCGGAAACGGTGTCTCGCACCGAGATCGGCAGGTCCGAGGGCGCGAACGCGTCCGCGGCGGACACGGCGGGCGGACCGGAATCCGCCGATGGCTCGAAACAGTCGGAGCGCGAACGCGCGCCCCGCGCGGCGGAGGGGATGCGCCCGCGCGGTTCGGATCGAGTCGAGGGGGAGCGCATGGACGAGGACCACACGCGAGGGTTAGCGGGTAGTGAGACCGCGGCCACGCTGGAAGCGGAAACCGCCGGGCGCGAACGAACTCCGGGACACGACTCCGGGGAAGCCGCGGTCAGTGCGCGGCGGTCGCGCGGGACCGAGGGTGCGACGGCCGAGGGTTCGGCGCACGGTACGGAATCGGATCCGGCGATCCGGCGACGGGAAACGCCGCCGGGCCGGGAGGTCGCGCGCCGCGCCGACGCGGGCGATCGGACGGCCGATCCGGCCGGACGGGAACACCGCCGGGCGGCGGGGCCCGAGCGGGAGGGACGACGCGGTGAGGGCCGGGACGCCCCGCGCGGTAGCGGAATCGAGAGTGTGCGCGGCCGCGGTCGCGAGTCGTCCCCGGGTGACGGCCGCGATATCGCGGGCGATGGGCACGAACGCGGGCATCGGGAGGGATACGACGCCACCCGCGGTGAGGGTCGTGAACCCGGCCGCAGGCGCGCTGACGGTCGAGATGCGAGTCAGGGACGCGAAATCCCGCGTGGTGACGGTCGTGCGGCCGGGCGCAGCGAGATTCGCGGTGAGCGCGCTGAGGTTCGCGAGGGCCGCGGTGAGCGCGACGGGCGCGGTGAGGTTCGCGAAGGCCGCGGGGAGCGCGACGGGCGCAGCGAGGTTCGCGACGGGCGCGCCGAGCGCGACGGGCGGGCCGAAGCGCGCGAGGGTGCGCGAGATCCGCAGCGCGCCGCGGGAAGTGACGCGCGCACCGGTGCTGGCCGTAAGCGGCCCACCGATCCGGATCGGGTGCATTTGGGCGGGCGGACCGGTTCGCCCGGGCGTACCCGGCGGCCGCGGCCGGACGGTGAGCCGGGGGAGCGCACGGGGCGGGATCGGCGCGGCCGGACCGAACGCGGTGCGGCCGAAGCGCAGGGCCGCGGGTCCGCGGGTAAGGGCAAGGGCGAGACCAGGAGTGAGCGCGCCGAGCGGACCAAGGCCGCGAAATCGGCTGCCGCCAAACGCCGTGCCGCCGCGAAGAAGAAGCAGAAGCAGGCCGGTCCGAAGCTGCTCGATGATTCGACGCGCGCCAAGCTCGAGGTCATCACCCGCGAGCAGAACGGGCTCGGTGCGCTGTGGGCGACCTTCCGCCTGCACACCGATGATCTGCGGCGGCGCAATTTCGCGGCGCGCGCGGAGCGCATGGAGTACGGCAGCTTCGACGAATTCGACCGCACCACACAGCAATTGACCGATCGCGGCTATATCGGCGCGGGCGGCGGGCGAATGAACGTGGTGGGCAGGCCGGTGGAGTACCGGGCCACCACCGCGCAGGTCGCGGGCCTGTGGCCGTGGTCGGTGGGCGCGGGCGCGCCGCTGATCGGTACGCCGCTGGGTTCGCATCTGCATACCGGCGCACCGGTGTGCTTCGACCCGATGAACTGGTTCATGCGCGGCAGCTTCATCACCGCGCCGAGCCTTTTCGTGCTGGGGCTCAACGGTTTCGGCAAATCCTCGCTGGTGCGCCGGATCGTGCTCGGCGGTGTGGCGCAGGGCATCACCCCGCTCATCCTGGCCGACGTCAAGCCCGACTACCGCAAGCTGGTGGAACTGGTCGGCGGTCAGGTCATCGATCTGGGTTACGGCCACGGCAAACTGAATCCGCTGGCCGCGGGCGTGCTGGGTTCCATCGTCCCGATGCTGACCGAGCTGCCCGCACTGCACACCCAGGTGATGCAGGAGTTGCGCGCCCGCCAGGTCACCCTGGTCGCGGGTCTGGTGGAGCTGGTTCGCGGTGCGCGCGTACGGGATTACGAGGAGACCCTGCTGGCCACCGCGCTGCGCATCCTCTACCGCCCGGGCAGCGCGTTCACCCCGGACAAGCCCCCGATCATCGAGGATCTGCTCACCGTGATCGTGGCGGGCGGTGATGAACTCCAGCTCGACGCGGGCGCGGACAATCCCGACGAATACCAGAACGCCATCAAGGGTCTGCGCCGCTCACTGCGCGCGCTCACCCAGGGTCCGTTCGGCGCGGTCTTCAACGGCCAGACCACAACTCCCATCGACACCACCGCCACCGCGGTCTGCATCGACGTCTCGCATATCCCGAGCGGTGACAAGAAGCTCAAGGCCGCGGTCATGCTGGCCTGCTGGGCTGACGGTTTCGCCTCGGTCGAGGCCGCGCACGTGCTGGCGGACGCCGATCTGGGTCCGCAGCGCTACTTCCAGGTGGTGATGGACGAGCTGTGGCAGGTGCTCGGCCTGGGCGACTTCATGGTCGACCGCGTGGACGAATTGACCCGTCTGCAGCGCGGTATCGCCACCTCGCTCATCATGATCAGCCACACCATCAAGGATCTGCAGGCCCTGGGTTCGGAAGCCGCCATCGCCAAGGCGCTCGGCTTCCTGGAACGCGCCCGCGCCAAGATCTTCGGCGCGCTACCGGCCGAGGAGATCGCCCGCCTGGACTCCACGGTCCCGTTCACCTCCGCCGAGGAGGATATGGTCACCAGCTGGTCCGCGCCGCAGGCGCTGACCGGTGAGGCGCTCAAACCGGGGCAGCAACGCCCGCCCGCGCCCGGCACCGGCAAATTCCTGCTCAAGATCGGTGAGGACCGGCGCCCCGGTATTCCGTTCCACATGGAGTTCACGTGGTCCGAGAAGGAAAGCGGAATCCACGACACCAACCAGCGGTTCAGTGAATTCACCGAATCCACCGCCCGCCGCGGCACCGACGACGGGAGTGTTACCGAATGATGCCGCACAGGTCCTACCGAAGAGTGTCGCCGGAAGTGCGCCAGGCCGCCGTCGAGCAGGTCATCGCACTCACCGGAAAACTGCGCTCGGAATCCGAGGCATGCCGGGTGGTCGCCGAACAGATTGGCGTGCACACCAATTCGGTGCGCAACTGGGTTCGCGCCGCCGAAACCCCCGGCCTGGAACAGATGGACGCCACCAACCTGCGCCGCAAAGTAGCTCTGCTGCAACAGCAGCTGGCCGCCGCCGCGGAAATGAACCGCACCCTGGTGGAAACCCTCTACGACGCCAAGCGGGGCATGTGACCGCGGGCCGGGTGACCCTATGACCGCACCGCCGGTACGCGGACACGCCGGGCCGGGAAACCCGCTGGTATGGCCCGGGTGTCGGTCACAGCGTCTAGCCTGGATATCAGGTCCGCAATCGCGCGAACAGCGCGCGACGGCCGGTGCGGCAACCGTACGAAGGACTGGGCAACGCACGAAACTGGTGGTGATGCTGGTGCTGAGCGTCGCAATGCTGGTGTCCGCGTGCAGTAGTGGCAGTGACGGTGATTCCACGCCGAGCAGGCTGAATCCGCCGACATCCACCACGCGCCTGCTGCAGAGTGCCCCGGCACCGGACCCGACCACCGCGGACGGAGTCGCGGTGGCGGCGCTGCGCGAGATATTCACCTGGTATCCGGTCACCGAAACCCAGAGCGCGTCGCTGGGCCGGGCGCGGAAATGGCTGGGTCCCACGCTCATCCGTACACTGGACACACCACCCACCAGCGCCGAAATGCCGAAGGCGACGCTGCAGTGGGCCGACTGGGCCAAGGCCGGAGCGCATATAGAGGCGTTCGCCTTCGCTTCGGGTGAGACCGCACCACCCGGGGCGGATCCCAATCGGGCGCAGTACAAGATCGGTATCGAACAGACGGTCGTCTATCCGGACGGGCGGCGCAGCCCGCTCCCGGCCAGTACGGTCGTCGCTACCGTCGTACGAACCAACGGCACCTGGCAACTCGACGGATTCCGTTGAGCGGCAACGACATACAGGTCATCTGAGGAGGCTGGAGATGGCGAAAGCACCGGTGAAGGATCCGGCCGAAGCGGGCCCGGACCATCAACTGAACATGATCTACGCGGGCTTCGCGGTCTTCGGAACCCTGTGGCTGGCAATCCAATTGGGCAATCTGCTGTCCACGCCGAAGCAGGATGTGCCGATCAACCCGATCGCCATCGGCGTCGCCCTGGCCAAGGGCAAGCTGGAATGGCGCTGGAGCTCGACCATCATCGTGCTGCTGGTGATCGCCGCCGCGCTCGGATACCAGCTGTACAAGCGCAGGGCGAAGGCGCGCAAGGCCATCGGGCGACTCCCGGTCGACGACAAGGCCGACGTCATGGGCAATGGTGGCGCGATCAAGGCGCTCACCGATGCCGGTGTCCGCGAGAAGGCCGAACAGCTCGGCATGCGCCTGGGCCGTGAGGATATGCCCGGCGTGCCGATCGGCATGTCCGTCGCGGATGGCTGCATGCTCTACGGCTCGTACGAGGATCTGCACATCGACATCTGGGGTCCGCGCCAGGGCAAGACCACCTCGCGGGTCATCCCGGCGATTCTCGCCGCCATCGGCCCGGTGCTGGTCACCTCCAATAAGCGCGATGTCGTCGATGCCACCCGAGATGTGCGCGACAGCAAGGGCAGTCCGATCTTCATCTTCGATCCGCAGGACATCGCGGTCGATCCGATGAACTCCGATGACCGTGCCCGCACCTGGTTCTGGGATCCGCTGGCCTGGGTCGACGCCCGCAGCGACGGATGCGAAATGCGCGCCGCCCGTTTGGCCGGACACTTCGCCGACGGTGATGACAGCTCCGGTTCGGTCGCCACCTCCACCGACAGCTTCTTCGATCAGGAAGCCGAGGATCTGCTCGCCGGTCTGTTCCTGGCCGCCGCGGTGGACGAGCGCCCCATCACCCAGGTGTGGGAGTGGGTCACCAACCCGCAGGACACCGAACCGATCGAATTGCTGCGCCGCTCCGGCCGTTTCCACTTCATGGCCTCTGGTCTGGCACAGCAGTACAACGTCGACGAGCGCACGCGCAGTGGCGTTTTCGGCACCGCCAAGAAGATGGTGCGCTGCCTCAAGCTGTCGAATGTGCACCGCTGGATCACCAAGGAATTCGGCGGCCAGCAGTTCGACGAACTCGCCTTCATCCGCGATAACGGCACCCTGTACTGCCTCTCGCTCGAAGGCCGCGGTTCGGCCGCACCACTGGTCAGCGCGCTCACCGAGGCGGTCATCGACGTCGCCACCCGCGAGGCGTCCCGCTCACACGGCGGCCGCCTGGAGATCCCGCTGCTCGCGGTGCTCGACGAGGCCGCGAACGTGGTGCGCTGGAAGGATCTGCCCAAGCAGTACAGCCACTTCGGCTCGCGCGGCATCGTGGTCATGACGGTGTTGCAGTCGTGGGCGCAGGGCGCCCGCTGCTGGGGTGCGGACGGTATGGAAGCGCTCTGGGCCGCGGCCAATATCAAGGTGCTCGGCAGCGGTGTCGACGATACGAAATTCCTCACCGAACGCTCCGAGGCCATCGGCGATTACGACAGCATCTCCCAGTCCGTCTCGGAATCCTCTGGCGGCAAGAGCTATTCGCGTTCGCTGGGTTCCTCGCGCACCTTCAGCGTGAACGGCCTGGCCACCCTGCCGCGCGGGCGCGCCATCGTATTCTCCTCCGGCACACCGGCGGTGCTGGTGCGCACCGTGCCGTGGTGGGAGGGTGAATACAACGAAGAGGTGAAGAAGTCGATCACGCATCACGATCCCTCACCTCGCCGCAAGACCGAAATCGTTGATCTGATCGGCGCGCCGTCGCTGATCAAGGCAGAGCCGGCGAGCGACGCCGGGCAGATTGAGGAGGTCCGGCCGCTGTGAACGAACAGCAGGAAACACCGATGGTCTACGCCAGCGTGGTGGAGTTCGTGGAGAACTACCTGAGCCTGGTGTACCGGCGGCAGGTGACCGATATCAGCGATACCGTCTGGTGCCCGGAATGGTGGAAACACGCCGAGGCGGTGGCGCGCCTGGATGCCATGTGGCGCGCATGGGAGCATTTCCGCAAGGACGGCAAAACCGGTCTGTCGGTGTGGTTTCTGGATCACGCCGATCCGCATATGGCGAAACTGTTCGACCCCAAGGGGCCGTTCAAGTACTGCAGCGTGCGCAACGGCCATAAGGACATGCTCACGCCGCTGCCGTTGAAGTCGCCGGTGGGCGGACTGTTCAGCGATCCCACCATGGGTGATTTCCGGATGTAGCACGCGGATCACCCCGGCAGGACAACGGGCCGAATCGGGGTCGCGCTGTCGGAAGCTATGTGGCGGATCGTGTTTCGACGCGATCCGCCGCTTCGCTTTATCGAGTCGAGTGGATCAGGAACGAACGCGTTCGCGCCCGCGGGCTTCCTGTTCCCGGGCGCGGCGCTGTGCCACCGCGGCCTCCTGCTCCTTGGCGCGCACGGCCTCGGCCGCGGACTGCGCCTGCCCGACCTCCATCAACATGCGCACCGCCGCCAGTTCGGGAGCGATACCCATGCGCGAAAGATGTTGGGCCAGAGCGGTTCGGCGCTCGACGGAGTCATAGCGCACCAGGGACTTGTTCATCGCGGCCTGGGTCGCGGCCATACGGGTGGCCTCGGCCTGCGCGGCGAACCGGTCCTTCTCGAGGGATACACCCTTGTCGAGCGGCGGCTTCTCGATCATCCGCGCGAGAGCCACATTGCGCGGATCCTTGGCCTTGGCATCCGCTGCTTCCCGGAGCTGACGCTCACGGGCTTCCTTCTGCCGGGCTTCGGTGACTTTGACGCGGGCTTCCGCCTCTTTCTGGCCACGTTCCCGGGTTCGCAGCGCGACAAGTGTCGCGAGCTGCAACATTTGCCTCATCATCGCCGCGGTTTCGCGGCCGATGTCGTCGAGTTCCTCGGCCATCGCATGCTCCCCGATGCTGCAGTGATCACTATGGATGATTGTGGTGCTTCGTCACGGACATCGCCACACGAACGGTAATTCGGGTAGTCATGTCCCGCCTGCAAACGTGGACACCGAGAGCACTTGGAGGCGTTGGGGTTACTGCCCGTTGGGGGTTGCCCGGTGGGCTGTACTACGCCGCTTCGTACTCCGTTCTACGAGATTACCAGCGAAAACTCGGATACCGCCGCACGCGCGCGTCGCGATACAGCATATATCGCACAATTCCGGCAGTGTGCGGAAAACTCAGGATTTTCTTTGGTTAGGAAAGCCTTACACAGAAGGTTCGGTGGCCGCTTCCAGCACGTTTCGCCGGAAACCAAACGGTCCCGGTGTCGAGTGACACCGGGACCGAAAGACCATGCCGGTCAGTCGTTTTGGGGCGATCAGTCGATTTTGACCGACTTGATGGATACGTTGTCGACCGGCGCGCCGTCCTGTCCGCCGCCCTGCACGCCCGCGGCCGCGATCTTGTCGAGCGTGGCCAGACCGGCCTCGTCCACCGTGCCGAAGATGGTGTACTGCGGCGGCAACTTGGAATCGCCGTAGACCAGGAAGAACTGGCTGCCATTGGTTCCCGGCCCGCTATTGGCCATGGCCAGCGTGCCGCGCTTGTAATCGATCGGGGTGTCCGCCGCCGGATCCATCGGGCTGATCCCGGCGGTCGGGTACTCATTGTCGAACTCGTAACCGGGTCCGCCCGAACCGGAGGCGCTGGGATCACCGCACTGCAGCACCTTGAGGCCCTCGGTGGTGGTCATCCGGTGGCATTTGGTGTCGTCGAAGAACTTCTGGTTCGCCAGATTCTCGAAACTCTTTACCGTGCAAGGGGATTGCTCGGCGTTCAGCTGAACCGGGATCGGTCCCTCGGTGGTGTCCAGGGTTGCCTTGGCGTTCTTCACATCCGAGAGCTTGCCCACCTTGCCGGGCTTGTCCACCGGGCGCGCGGCCGGCGACTGCGCGGCGCGGAAATCACACGCGCTCGCGGTCGTATCGGCGTCATCGCCCTTGGTCCAGTAGTAGATGCCGACACCCGCCGCGACCGCGACCACGACGCCCACCGCGGAGGCGAGGATGGTCATCTGCTTGCGCTTGCGCGCCCGCTGGGCCCGGCTGGCGACCTGACGCTCCAGCTTCCGTTTCGCCGCAGCGCGTCGCTGTTCATTGCTCGGCACTAGCTAGTCCCTCCGTATCGGTTGCTTCCGGGCTAAGAGTGTGCCATCAGTTCCTGAGACAATCCCTTATAACCGCTGCACGATAACCGGTTGGACTTGCGGAAGCACCATGGGGAAAACTGGACGCCGTGACCAAGACCAGCAGCTTCCGTGCCCCGAAGGGTGTGCCCGACTATCTCCCGCCCGTATCGACGGAGTTCATCGCCGTGCGCGACGCGCTCATGAACACCGCTCGACTGGCCGGATACGGGCATGTGGAGCTGCCGATCTTCGAGGAGACCGCGCTCTTCGCGCGGGGTGTCGGCGAGTCGACCGATGTGGTCTCCAAGGAGATGTGGACCTTCGCCGATCGCAACGGTGAGAGCTTCACGCTGCGGCCCGAAGGCACCGCCGGCGTCATGCGCGCGGTCATCCAGCACGGACTCGATCGCGGGCAGCTGCCGGTGAAACTCGCCTACGCCGGGCCGTTCTTCCGCTACGAACGACCGCAGAAGGGTCGCTACCGGCAGTTGCAGCAGGTCGGCGTGGAGGCCATCGGCGTGGATGATCCGGCGTTGGACGCCGAGGTCATCGCCATCGCCGATCGCGGTTTCCGCTCCCTGGGCCTGGACGGCTTCCGCCTGGAACTGACCTCGCTCGGTGACGACTCCTGCCGCCCGCAATACCGGGAGTTGTTGCAGGAGTTCCTGTTCAAGCTTCCGCTCGATGAGGAGACCCGCCGCCGCGCCGAGATCAACCCGCTGCGGGTGCTCGACGATAAGCGTCCCGAGGTCAAGGAAATGACGGCGGGCGCGCCGCTCATGATCGATCACCTGTCCGAATCCGCCAAGGCGCACTTCGATCTGGTACTCGGCTACCTGGACGCGCTCGGCGTGCCGTACGTGGTCAACCCGCGCATGGTGCGCGGACTCGACTACTACACCAAGACCACCTTCGAATTCGTGCACGACGGTCTCGGCGCGCAATCCGGTATCGGCGGCGGCGGCCGCTATGACGGACTGATGGCCGAACTCGGCGGTCAGCCGCTGTCCGGCATCGGTTTCGGCATCGGCGTCGACCGCACCGTGCTGGCCCTGGAAGCCGAAGGCAAGTCCGCCACGGACGGTTCCCGGGTGGACGTGTTCGGCGTATCGCTCGGCGATATCGCCAAACAGCGCCTGGTCGTGCTCGCCGCACAGCTGCGCGCGGCGGGCATCCGCACCGACCTCGCCTACGGCGGGCGCGGTGTCAAGGGCGCCATGAAGGCGGCCGACAAGTCCGGCGCCCGTTACGCATTGGTGCTCGGCGACCGCGAGGTCACCGAGGGCGAGATCGGGCTCAAGGATCTGAGCAATGGCGAACAGCGCCAGATCCCGCTGGACGAGGCCGTCGCCCGGGTGACCGCAGCCCTTGCGGGCCAACAGGATTGATCGACCTTCCCGGACGGCCTGAGCGCCGTCCGGAAAGCACGGCCATATCCGGGCGGACAGACCGCTCCGACTGGTAGCGTCCCGTGCGGCGCGCGGCCAGTGCGCCACGCCCACCGGCGCGCCTCCCGGATGAATGCGCAACCGTGACTGAACAATCCGCACCGGGGCCCGTCGCCGAGATCGGGCTCGATCTGATCGCACCCGAGGTACTCGCGCCCGCACTGCGCCGATTGACGCTGGCGGCCATCGGGATCGGGGCGGGGGTGGGACTGCTGGCCGCGGTACTGGTGAGCTGGCAGGTGGGCCTCGCGGTGGGGCTGGTGCTCGGAGCACCGACCGCGCTCTACGCGATCGCCGTGCAGCGCAGGCGAATTCGGCTGTCCGGCACCGAAATCCGAGCTCGGACCTGGCGCGGGGAGAAACGGCTCGATCTGTCCGCCGCCACCGGGGTGGAAATCCTGGTGCATCCCGGCCGCCTGAGCCGAATCGTCTTGCGCGCCACCGCAGGACCCGATACCCGCATCGTCCCGCTCGGCATGTACACCGATACCGGTGAGGGTCGCGAACTGCACCCGCTGGGCTTGCGCAAACTGGCCGACGCGCTATCGGCCTGCCCGCTCGCCGCCGCCCTGGCGGTCTCCGATGTACTCATCCTGCAATCGCGGACCGAGGCGCGCGACGCCTACGCCGAGGAGCGGCCGCTGTACCGGGCGGTCCGGTTGGTGCGGGATCGGGACGCGGTGTCCACGATTGTGCTGACCGACGCCGATATCGCCCAATTGGCCCGCTGATCGCTGTGTCCGCGCCGCGCGGGCGGCCGGTCGATCAAGGGCGCACACCCCGGCCGCATCGGGGTTGCCACGCCATATCGGCGGGCGCGAAATACTCGCACGTCGCAGGCCGCCGGAGGATGCGGGTTCGGGCGCGGATCACCGCCGCGACGCCGCGCGAGCGGTGTCCGGGGATCCCGCGCGCGGTGTCTGATTGCTCACGAACGGCCTCACGAGCCGGGTGTTCGGACGGTGAGCACGGTTAGGGTTGGGGCGGAGAATCGACTACCGCTAGGAGTTCGTCGTGAGCACTGCCGCTCGGCCGGAGCCTGTGACCGTCACCGTTACCGGGGCCGCCGGACAGATCGCCTACGGGTTGCTGTTCCGGATCGCCTCCGGGGCACTGCTCGGGGCCGACACGCCGGTGCGCTTGCGGCTGCTGGAGATTCCGGCGGCGGTGTCCTCGCTCGAGGGCGTCGCCATGGAGCTCGAGGACGGTGCGTTCCCGCTGCTGGCCGGGATCGATATCTCCGATGATCCGTGGGTCGGGTTCGACGGTGCGAATATCGCGCTGCTGGTCGGCGCGCGCCCGCGCACGGCGGGTATGGAGCGCGGGGATCTGCTCGCCGCCAACGGGCCCATCTTCACCGATCAGGGTGCGGCCATCAATGCCAATGCGGCGCAGGACATCAAGGTGCTGGTGGTCGGAAATCCGGCCAATACCAACGCTTTCATCGCCGCGAGCAACGCCCCCGATGTGCCCGCCGCGCGTTTCACCGCGCTGACCCGCCTGGACCACAATCGCGCGATCGCGCAGGTGGCGAAGAAGACCGGTGCGGCCGCGGCCGATATCGAGCGAATCGCCATCTGGGGCAATCACTCCGCGACCCAGTACCCGGATCTGAGCTATGCCACGGTCGGCGGGAAGCCCGCGCTCGAGCTGATCGGCGATCAGGCGTGGGTGGAGAACGACTTCATTCCGACCGTGCAGCAGCGCGGCACCGCGATCATCAAGGCGCGTGGCGCGTCCTCGGCGGCGAGTGCGGCCAGCGCCGCCATCGACCACATCCACGATTGGGCGCTGGGCACCGCGCCCGGTGAATGGGTCTCGATGGCGGTGCCGTCGGACGGTTCCTACGGTGTGCCCGAGGGTTTGATCAGCTCGTTCCCGGTCACCTGCGCCGATGGCGAATACCACATCGTGCAGGGCCTGGAGATCGGCGAATTCTCCCGTGCCCGAATCGATCTCAGCGTCGCGGAGCTGGCGGCCGAGCGCGATGCGGTCATCGAGCTCGGCTTCGCCAAGCGTTCCTGATCTAGCGCACCTTGGCGATGATGTTGTCGCCGTACCACTTGATCTTGGTGATCTTCTCCTCCAGGGTCTCCGTATCGTGCTCCTTGGCGTAGGAGTTGCGGAAACCGACGATCAGATCGGTGATGCCCTTCTCCTCGACGCGCTTGACCCCGTCCGGGGTGTAGCCGTCGTAGGAGACGGCGTGGATCTCGAACTCGCCGGGATTGTCACGCTCACTGCGCAATTCGTTGATCCGGGCCAGATACTTGTCCAGCTCCTCGGCATTGCCGCCCGCGTGCATCCAGCCGTCGGTCAGACGCACCGCGCGCTTGAGCGCGGCATCGCTGTGCCCGCCGACCAGGATCGGCAGCGGCTTGGTCGGCGCGGGGGTGAGCTTGATCTTCTGGATGTCGTAGAACTCGCCGTGGTACTCGAAGTACTCGCCGGTGGACAGGCCCTTCACGATCTCGATGCATTCGTCCAGGCGCTTGCCGCGGCGCTCGAACGGTACGCCCATGATGTCGAAATCCTCCGGCCACGGGCTGATGCCGACGCCCAGCGCGAAGCGGTTATTGCTCAGGCGCGCAAGCGAACTCGCCTGCTTGGCGACCAGCACCGGCGGGCGGATCGGCAGTTTGAGCACGAACGGGGTCAGCCGCAGCGTGGTGGTGGCCGCCGCGATGGCCGCCGACAGCACGAAGGTCTCGATGAACGGCTTGTCCTCGAGGAATTCGCGGTTGCCGTCGGAGTTGTACGGATACTTCGAGTCCGATTCGGCCGGATAGGCAATGCTGTCCGCCACGGTGATGCTGTCGAACCCGGCCGCCTCGGCCGCCTGAGCGAGGGGGATGTAGTAATCCGGGTTGGTCATCGCCTCCGCATAGGTGAAGCGCATCGGGTTCGTCCTCTCGACAGTGAGCAAGTTCGAAAACTAGAACAGATTCTAGTTGTTGTCGTGATGCTAGCCCGATATCGGCCGCGGCGGCAGATGAACCGGCCGAAACCTGCCACCCGGCCGCGATATCGCTGAGGTGCAGCATTTGTTGTAGCGCAGCCGTCGCCGACCGGCCCGTGAGGGTCTCGGTAGCTGAGATGGCCCACCCGAGGGGGTTGCCTTTCGAATCTGCACCTTGTTCTAATCCAAGGCATGACCATCGCCATCACCGGATCCGGGTCGGGCATCGGAGCGGCCACCGCCGCCGCGCTCACCGCGGCGGGCCACGACATCATCGGCATCGACCTGCGCAATGCCGATGTGACCGCCGACCTCACCGATCCGGCCGCCCGCGCCGCCGCCGTCGAGGCGGTGCTGGAGCGTTCCGGCGGTGTGCTGAACGGCCTGATCCTGTGCGCCGGTGTCGGCCCGCACGTGCCGGACCCGAACTTCGTGGTCGAGATCAACTACCGCGCCACCATCGCCTTCCTCGATGCGCTGTTCCCCGCCCTGCAGAAGGGCGAATCGCCTGCGGCAGTGGTGGTTTCGTCGGTTGCCTCCACCCACATCAAGTGGGAGGACAACCCGATCAACAAGGGTACCGAGGCCGAATCCTTCGCCTCCGCAGGCGATTTCGCGGGCCAGTACGCCTACGCCTCCTCCAAGAACGCCGTCACCGTCGCGGTCCGCCAGCGCGCCGTCGAATGGGGTAACGCCCGCGTTCGCCTGAACACCGTCGCCCCCGGCAGCGTCGACACCCCGCTGCTGCAGGCGGGTATGGACGATCCGCGCTACGGCGACGCCATCCGCAACTTCGTCGCCCCCATCGGCCGCAATGGCACCCCGGCCGAAATCGCCTCCCTCATCAAGTTCTTGATCGGTCCCGACGCGGGCTTCATCCACGGCGCGCAGTTCGTCATCGACGGCGGTATCGACGCCCAGGTCCGCCCCTCGGCGGTCTGACCCGGCGCCGGGCGATCCCCGGCCCACGAACGGTGGCCGTCGCCCGCGAGGTGTACAAATCCGCAATCGGTCTCGGCCCCCACGATGCCGCGGTCCCGGAGCAGCTACTCCGGGACCGCGGCATCATTTCGTTCGCACCCGGCGTCGCCGGATCGGGTCAGAGTTGGTCCGAGATGTGGTCGCCGGTGGGCTCGTCGTCGGGCTGACCGATGACCCCGGGGCTGGCCGCGCCGAGGTTGCCGGTGAGTTCGCTTTCGGCGGTGCGGCTTTGGTGGGGCTGGACGGTGCGGGAGGAATCCTGATCGGAGCCGCCGCGCTGGCCCGCGCCCGCTGCCGGGGAGCCCATGAAGCCGGGGCTGGCGGGGCCGCCCATGCCGGGGGCTCCCGCCGCTCCGGAACCGAAGGGGTTGGCCTGGGCGGCGATTCGGCCGCCGGGGATGGAGGAGCCGGGGCCGCCCGGGACCGAGGGGATACCGCCGCCGAGGCCGCCGCCACCCGCGCCGCCGCCACCGGCCGCACCACCGCCGCCTCCGCCCAGGCCCGCGGCCTTGGTGTCGAGATCGGTGGGGGAGCTGGGGTTCGGGTTCGCCGGGGTGGTCGCGGACGGGTTGATCGCGCCCTCCAGGAGCGACTTGGCCTGTTCCAGGATGGGCTGGCCGACGTTCTGGGCGAGCGATTGGGCGACCTCGGCGGGGTTGACGCCGGTGCCGTTCCGGCCGAGCAGCTGGCCGATGACGGCGTTGAGTTGGGTGGTGTAGCCGGAGAGTTCGCCGTGGGTCAGGTTGACGACCGTGATGGCCGAGCCGAGATGTTCTGTGGCGGAGGCGATCAGGGCGGTCTGGCCCGGGGGAGTCAGGGCTACCGGGGCCAGCGCCGTGGCCTGTGCGGCGAAGGATTGCGCGATGGCCGTGAGCTGGATATTGCCGCGCTGCACCACCGCGGCGGCCTGTTCGGTGAGGGTGGACAGATCGAAGCCGCGCTGGGTGGTTTCCTGACCGTGCGCCTGCGCCTGCTGACCCGCCGACTGCGCCTTATCGGAAGCCTGTCCCTTCCACAGTGATTCGACCGTTTTGAGCGCGCCGCCGCCGACCTGCACGGCACTCTCGATGAATTTCGAGCCCTGGCTCAGCAGCGTCGCCGGGTTCACCGCGCCCAGGACGCCGGTGCCGAAGCTGTTGATCAGATCCAGGAACGGTCTGAACAGGGCGTCGATACCCGGAATCGCCGGGACGGACAGGCCCTTCATGAGGTCGCCGACCGGATCGGCGGGCAGCGGCGGCAACACCGGATTACCGGCGGCCCGGGTGAACGCGGCCTGCGCGGCAGCGAGGGCGGCGGGGACATTGTTCAACGCGGTCTGGGCATTGCCGAGCACACCCTGGGCATCGCTCAATGCCCGTTGAGCGCCGGAGAGCACACCGTGCGCGGAATCGAGTGCGGGCGAGACCGCACCGTCCAGCACCGAGGCGGCATGCGTATCGCCGCCCGAACCGCCCGGAAAATGCGGCAGGCCACCCGAGAGCGGGGTGCTCTCCTGCTCGAATTCCTTGCGGGACAAGGCGAATGCGGGCGGTTCGAAGTCGGCGATATCGGCGGGGAGATCACCGAGCGGCAGCGTGGGCAGCGCACCGGGATACATGGCAGGCAATGCCTGCGCGGGATCGGCCATCGGAGCGATCGGATGGTGCATTCCGATCACGCCGGAATCGAGGGGCCTCATACCTGCTCGCCGATCCGGCTCGCCGCACTGCCCAGCCCGCTCGCGAAGGAGTCGTCGGTGGCGTCGTAGGTGGCAGCGGAACCGAAGGCGGTCTGCCCGATATGTGCGAATCGCTGGGACAGCGCGTTGATATCTCTATCGTGCAGTAGCTCGGCGACCGCGAAGCTGGCCAGGAAATCCGCGCCGATGAGCCCGAAGACGGGTGTCATGGCGGCAACGTGCGAGGCCGTGTCGATGCCGCCGGTGGCGGCGATATCGGCGGCTACGCCGTGCTGTGCGGTAGCGAAGCCGCGGACCGCGTCGGTGTCGACCGAGAGATCGGCCATGGGAGCCCCCCAATCAGCGTGACTGGCATCGAGTCGAAAACACATGCGGTTGCGAATATAGCCCACCGAGAGTCCAGCTCGGCGTGCCGTTCGTCTCCACGCCGCAGGTAGAAGCGGTTTCCGGATCGTCGCCCGGCCGTTCTTGCAAATTAGAACAAGTTCTATATTCTTCATCACATGAAGGTCGCAGTCACCGGCGCCGCCGGGTTCCTTGGCACCAATTTGCTTCGCCTGCTTACGGATCGCGGTCACGAGGTGACTGCCATCGATCGCGTCCGCCCCGCCACCGATACGCCCGGCGTGACGTGGGTGAGCGGCGATGTGCTCGATCCCGCCTCGATGCGCAAGACCCTCGACGGGGCCGAGGTGGTCTACCACCTGGTGGCGCTCATCACCCTCGCGCACAAGAACGATCTGGCCTGGCGGGTGAACACCGAGGGTGTGCGCGTGGTCGCCGAGGCCGCCCTCGAGGTCGGCGCGCGCCGCATGGTGCACACCAGCTCGATCCACGCGTTCAACCAGTACACCTGCGGTGGCGTCATCAATGAGCGCGCGCCGCGGTCCATCGATCCGGAACTGCCGGTCTACGACCGCTCCAAGTTCCAGGGTGAGATCGAACTGCGCAAGGTCATCGACAAGGGTCTGGACGCGGTCGTCTGCAATCCGACCGGTGTGTACGGTCCCGTCGACCACACCGATTCGCGCATCAACAAGACCCTCTGGGATGCCGCGCGCGGCCGCGTCCCGGTCATGATCAGCGGCGGCTTCGATCTGGTCGATGTGCGCGATGTGGCCGGCGGCCTGGTGCTCGCGGGCGAGCGCGGTAAGACCGGTGAGAACTATCTGCTCGGTGGCCACTTCACCAATATGTTCGACGCCACCCGGCTCGCGGCCGAGGTGAACGGAAAGATGAAGCCCGCCTTCGCGATTCCGGCCAAACTGATCAACTCGCTGATGCCGGTGATGGAACCGGTCGCCAAGGCCATGGGCAGCGATCGCATCTCCAAGGCCGCCATGGGCGCGCTGCTGTCGGCTCCGATTGTGGAGCACGACAAGGCAACCGCCGAAATCGGTTACCGGCCGCGGCCTGCCGAGGAGACCATTCGCGATCTCGTCGCGTTCTACAACGGCCAGAATTTCAAGGTCGTCACGCAGAAGATCGCGTGACACCGGCGGAGACGCTTGACTTACGCTAGAACAAATGTTCGACTTGGGTGGTGCGGTGGCAGAGCCAGACCTTGGAGGCCGATAACGGCGCGCTGCCCGGGCTCGAACGCGCGGGATTCGTTCGCAGCGTACAGACTCCGGACTTCGAAGGCATCACCTTCCACGAGGTGTTGTGCAAGTCCGCGCTGAACAAGGTGCCCGACGGCGGGAGCCTGCCGTTCAATTGGACGATCAACCCCATGCGCGGCTGCTCGCACGCGTGCACCTACTGCTTCGCACGCGGCACCCACGAATATCTGGATCTGGACGCGGGCGATGATTTCGACCGTCAGATCGTGGTCAAGACCAATGTCGCGGCGGTGCTGCGCCGGGAGCTGCACAAGCGCTCCTGGCATCGGGAAACCGTTGCGCTGGGGTCGAATACGGATCCCTATCAGCGCGCCGAGGGCCGCTACCGGCTGATGCCGGGCATCATCGGCGCGCTCGCCGAATCGGGGACGGGCTTCTCCGTTCTCACCAAAGGCACCCTGATGCGCCGGGATCTGCCGCTGCTCACCCAGGCGGCGCAGCAGGTGCCGGTGCATCTCGCGGTGTCCATCGCGATTCTCGATCCGGAACTGCACGCCAGTCTCGAGCCCGGTACGCCTTCACCGCGAGCGCGC
Organism: Nocardia sp. NPDC056000; assembly: GCF_042269265.1. Taxonomy (NCBI): domain Bacteria; kingdom Bacillati; phylum Actinomycetota; class Actinomycetes; order Mycobacteriales; family Nocardiaceae; genus Nocardia; species Nocardia sp. NPDC056000. The sequence continues at coordinate 375,215 of NZ_JBHJXS010000012.1, forward strand.
CTGGAGTTGGTGCGCGCCTTGGCCGATGCCGGTTTCGCCGTGAATGTCATGGTGGCCCCGATCATTCCGTACCTCACGGACAGCCGCGCCCACCTCGATGAGTTGATCACCGCCATCGCCGATGCGGGCGCGGCGAGTGTGGTCGCATTCCCCATGCACCTGCGCGGCAGCACCCGCGGCTGGTTCCTCAATTGGCTCGCCGAACAGCACCCGGCGATGCTGCGCCGGTACCGGCAGCTGTATGGTCGCGGTGCTTCGGTGACACCGGAGTACTCCGCATGGCTACGCGGTCGGATCGAGCCACTGCTGGAGAAGCACGGTTTGAACGGCGAACGGCAGGCCGAACCCGAGGTGCGCGCCGCCGTATCGCAGACGCCCGACCCGCAACTGGCCCTGTTCGCCTGACGCCAGTCGCGCAATCTTTGCCTGATTCACCAATCTCTGCCCGTTTCACCGCTCACATTCGCGGGCGTGCCGCGAATATAGCGGAGTAGTTTGGCGTTGGTACCTCTCACGGACGAGGAAGTGATGTAGGCGCATGGGAAACAGCGGTGCCCCAGAGAAATTGGAAAAGGTTGTAATTCGGTTCGCTGGCGACTCCGGCGACGGTATGCAGCTCACCGGTGACCGATTCACCCACGAGGCAGCCGCATTCGGCAATGACCTCGCCACCCAGCCCAGCTTTCCCGCCGAGATCCGCGCGCCCCAGGGCACGCTGCCGGGTGTTTCCTCATTCCAGATCCAGATCGCGGACTATGACATCCTCACCGCCGGTGACCAGCCCGATGTGCTGGTGGCGATGAATCCCGCTGCGCTGAAGGCGAATCTGGAGGATCTGGCGCGCGGGGCGACCTTGATCATCAATACGGACGAATTCACCAAACGTAATCTCGCCAAGGTCGGGTATGCCGGTGATCCGCTCACCGATGACACTTTGACCGATTTCGTGGTGCACAAGGTGCCCATGACTTCGCTGACTCTCGGTGCGACCGAACCGACCGGTGTGGGCAAGAAAGACGGTCAGCGCGCCAAGAATATGTTCGCGCTGGGATTGCTGTCCTGGATGTACGGGCGGCCACTCGGCGGCACCGAACAGTTCATGCGGGAGAAATTCGCCGCCACGCCGGATGTGGCCGAAGCGAATATCCTCGCATTCCGGGCAGGGTGGAATTATGGCGAAACCACCGAATCCTTCGCCACCACCTACGAGGTCGCTCCCGCGACGCTGCCCGCGGGCACCTACCGGCAGATCACCGGCAATACCGCGCTCGCCTACGGCATCGTCACCGCCGGGCAGCTGTCCGGGCTGCCGGTCTTCCTGGGGACCTATCCGATCACCCCGGCCTCGGACATCCTGCACGAGCTGAGCAAGCATAAGAACTTCGGCGTCACCACCTTCCAGGCCGAGGACGAGATCGCCGGAATCGGTGCGGCACTGGGGGCTTCGCTCGGCGGCGCGCTGGGGGTCACCAGCACGTCCGGACCCGGACTGGCGCTCAAGAGCGAAACCATCGGCCTGGCAGTGATGACCGAACTGCCGCTGCTCATCGTCGATGTGCAGCGCGGCGGGCCGTCCACCGGACTGCCGACCAAGACCGAACAGGCCGATCTGCTGCAGGCGCTGTACGGGCGCAATGGCGAATCGCCGGTCCCCGTGGTGGCACCGCGTTCGCCCGCGGACTGTTTCGACGCCGCCGTGGAGGCCGCGCGCATCGCGCTCACCTACCGCACGCCCGTGCTGCTGCTCTCCGACGGCGCGATCGCCAATGGCTCCGAACCGTGGTCGATCCCCGAGGTGAGCGAAATGCCGCGCATCGACCCGGGATTCGAGCCCGCGGGCGATCCGGGCGATCCGTTCGAACCCTATGCCCGCGACCCCGAAACCCTGGCCCGTCCGCTCGCGGTACCCGGTACGGTCGGGCGCGCGCATCGCATCGGCGGTCTGGAAAAGGCCGACGGCAGCGGCAATATCTCGTACGAGCCCGCCAATCACGAACTGATGGTGCGGCTGCGGCAGGCCAAGATCGACGGCATCACCGTGCCCGATCTCGAGGTCGAGGATCCCAGCGGGCGGGCCGAACTGCTGCTCATCGGCTGGGGCAGCTCCTACGGACCGATCGGCGAGGCGTGCCGGCGGGCCCGGCGGCGCGGCGTGCCGGTGGCGCAGGCGCATCTGCGGCATCTGAACCCGTTCCCCGCCAATCTCGGTGCGGTGCTGAAGCGCTATCGCACCGTGGTCGCACCGGAGATGAACGGCGGCCAGCTGGCCATGCTGCTGCGCGCCCGCTATCTGGTCGATGTGCAGCCGTGGACCAAGATCGCCGGGCTGGCCTTCTCGGCACAGGAACTCGTCGGCGTCATCGACGCGGCACTGGACGGATCCATCGCGGAGATGGAACAGGCCAAGGCCTTCGCCGCCCGAGCGCGGGCCACCTACCGCACATCAGGGGGTAACGCATGACCATCCTCGAAAACCCTTTCGTGGGAACCGATCTCGGCCTGACCGGGCTGTCCGGAGTACCGCGCGCGGACGGACCGCAGAAGGCCAAGGACTACACCACCGATCAGGAGGTGCGCTGGTGCCCGGGCTGCGGTGACTACGTCATCCTCGCCACCGTGCGCGGCTTCCTGGCCGATCTCGGGCTCGAACGCGACAACCTCATGTTCGTCTCCGGGATCGGATGCTCGAGCCGCTTCCCGTATTACCTGGAGGCGTACGGGATTCACTCGATTCACGGGCGTGCGCCCGCCATCGCCACCGGGCTCGCGGTCACCCGGCCGGATCTGTCGGTGTGGGTGGTGACCGGTGACGGTGACGCGCTGTCCATCGGTGGCAATCACCTCATCCACGCGCTGCGGCGCAATGTGAACATGACGATCCTGTTGTTCAACAACAGGATCTACGGGCTCACCAAGGGGCAGTACTCGCCGACCTCGGAGACCGGCAAGGTCACCAAATCCACGCCGATGGGGTCGATCGACCATCCGTTCAACACGCTGTCGGTGGCGCTCGGCGCCGAAGCCACCTTCGCCGCACGGGCTTTGGACTCCGATCGGGCCGGGCTCAACGAGGTGCTGCGGGCCGCCGCCGAACATCGCGGCACCTCATTCGTGGAGATCCTGCAGGACTGCCCGATCTTCAATGACGGTTCCTTCGACGCGCTGCGCCGCGACAACGCCGAATCGCATTTGATCCGGCTGCGGCACGGTGAACCCATCCGGTTCGGGGCCGAGAGTGAATTCGCCGTGGTGCGAAGCGGTTTCGGGTTGCGTGTGGTGCGCGCGGACAGCGTCGCCGACTCCGAGATCGTGGTGCACGACGCGTACACCGATAGTCCGGAATACGCGTACGCGCTCTCGCGGCTCTCGGATCAGGACCTGTCACACGTGGTGACCGGCGTCTTCCGCAGCGTCGCCCGCTCCACCTACGACGACGGCGTGCGCGCCCAATTGGAGACGGCGGCCGAACGCAAACCGGTACAGGAGAATTCGCTTCAGCGCCTGCTCACCGGCCGCGAAACCTGGACGGTCGCCTGAGCTTTCGATCACCGAGAAGGCGTTCCGCAGGCGCTGAGGCATATCAGCGAAGCGCTTGCGGGGCGCCTTCCGCATGTCTGTCGCACAACACCATTGCATGGGTATATGTACGACCGTATGCTTACTTTCATGACCGCACTAGCGCAACCTTTGACCGAGGACACGGATCCGTATGTCCTGCCACCCACCGAACTCGCCGCACTGCTGTTCGACGCGCCCTGGCGGCGGTACGCGGTATTCGGCGACAGCCTGTCGGTGGGCGCGGGTGATGCCACCCCGGGGTACGCGGATCTGGGCTGGCCCACCCGCGTCGAGCGCGTGCTGCGCATGGTGCGTCCGGACCTGGAGTACCTCAACACCGCCCGCGTCGGGGCCACCACCGCGCAGGCGCTGGCCGAGCAGGGCGAGCGCATCCACGATTTCGCGCCCGATCTGCTGCACGTGAACAGCGGCGCGAACGATATCGTGCGCCGTGAGCTCGATTGGGAGCAGATCGAGCACGGTCTGCGCACCATGTACCGATTCGCCGCGGCCACCCGCGCCCAGATCGCCGTGTACACCCTCGGCCGCGCCTTCGTCATCCCGGTCTTCCCGGATTGGGGCGACCGATTGCGCAGGCTGAACGACCTCACCCGCACGCTCGCTCGCGAATTCGACGCCGTCCTGGTGGATTCCGAGGATCACCCGCTCAATGACCGCCCGAACCTGTTGAGCGAGGACGGAATCCACTTCTCCACCTCCGGCCAGGCCATCCTCGCGACGCTCATGGTCCGCGAACTCGCGCATCGCCTGGCCTGATCCGGACCAAAAAATTTTAGGGAAACTAGCTATGGTTGAGTCTAGTCAGGTGCTGGTATCGCCACCCGTCCGGGATCGGTCGAATCTCATTCTGCTGGTGCTGTGTTCGGCGGCCTTCATGGCGATGCTGGACACCTTCATCGTCAACGTCGCCTTCACCGCCATCGGCGACGGCTTTCCGGGATCATCGCTCGCGGATCTGAGCTGGGTGCTCAACGCCTACACCATCGTGTACGCGGCGCTGCTCATACCGGCCGGACGGCTGGCCGACCGCTACGGCCGCAAACGCGGATTCCTCACAGGCCTGGCCGTTTTCACGGTCGCGAGCGTGGCGTGCGCCCTCGCGCCGAGTCTGTGGTCGCTCATCGGATTCCGCGCGCTCCAGGCGGCCGGGGCGGCGCTGCTCACACCCACCAGCCTCGGACTGCTGCTGACCGCACTACCGGTCGAACGCCGCGCGACCGCCGTGAAGATCTGGGCCACCTCCACCTCCCTCGCCGCCGCGATCGGCCCGATCATCGGCGGGGCGCTGGTGCAGCTGTCCTGGCAGTGGGTGTTCCTGGTCAATGCTCCGGTCGGGGTGATCGCCATGGTCGCGGGGTCTACGTGGTGCCCGATCTCGAAGACGCTGTGGCAGGCAGGATCCCGGATCTGCTGGGCGCGCTGGTGCTGGCGCTCGGGCTCGGTGCGCTGGCGCTGGCCTTGGTCAAGGGGCAGGAGTGGGGCTGGTCCGGGACGTCGACGCTCATCGCCTTCGCCGTGGCCGCCGCCGGATTCGGCACGGTGATCGTGCGGGTGCTGACCCACGCCATGCCGATCGTGGATCCGGGACTGCTGCGGGTGCGCACCTTCTTCTGGTCGAACATCACCGCGCTGCTGTTCTGTACGGCGTTCGGTGCCGTATTGCCCAGTGCGGTACTGCGATTGGAGACCGGTGCGCACTACAGTGCCCTGACCACCGGTCTCGCGCTCGCGCCGGGACCGCTCATGGTCATGGTCTTCGCCGTGGCCGGACAGCGCCTCACCCGGCGCGGCTGGCCCGCGAATCGCATTGTCGCCCTGGGCAATGCGCTGTTCGCCTGCGGCGCTGTGCTGTTGGCGGTGAGTGCGGGCACGGAGGTCGACTACCTCACCCGGGTGCTGCCCGGCTGGATGATCATCGGTGTGGGAGTGGGGTTTTCACTGCCCAGCCTGCTCGCCGCGGCGACCGTCGGCCTGCCGCCCGCGCACGTGTCGAGCCGTAGCGGTGTGGTCAATACCAGCCGCCAGCTCGGCTATGTCTTCGGCGTCACCATGCTCGTCGCCATCCTCGGCACACTGAGCGCCGACGCGGGTGCCGCCGTCACCGGGTTCACCCGCGCCTGGTGGGCCATCGCCGCGGTGGCACTGCTGAGCACGCTCACCGCGCTCGGCACTACCGCACGCGCCGAAGCGATTGCCTGACAGCGCTGTTCGCGACTACTTCAGGCCGGGCGGATTGTTCAGATCGCGCGCCGAGAAGGTGTCGCACATCTTGATCTGCCCGGACTTGTAGCCCGACAGGAACCACTTCTGGCGTTCCTCGGACGAACCGTGCGTCCAGGCTTCGGGATTCACGCGACCGGTCGACGCCTTCTGAATGCGATCGTCGCCCACGGCCGAAGCCGCGGAGAGACCGTCGTTGATGTCGTTGTTGGTCAACGGCTTCAGGAACGGCTGATCCGAACCGGGCGCGGGCAGCTTATCGGCGTAGTACGCCCACACGCCCGCATAGCAGTCGGCCTGGAGTTCGGTGCGGACCGCACCGGACTCCGGACCCTGCGGATCACGTTGCGCCCGATTGATATCGCCGAGCAGGTTCTGGATGTGATGGCCGAACTCGTGCGCCACCACGTACTCCTGCGCCAGCGGTCCGCCGCTCGCACCGAAGCGATCCTTGAGTTCCTGGAAGAAGCTGGTGTCGAAGTACGCGGTCTGATCGGCCGGGCAGTAGAACGGCCCGACCGCCGAGGACGCGCGGCCGCAGCCGGTGTTCACCTGACCGGAGAACAGCGTCACCTTCGGGTCGACGTATTTCTTGTTCACCTGCTTGGGCAATTCGGTGCTCCACACCGCGTCCAAGCTCTGCACCGTCAGCACCACTCGACAGTCCACGTACTTGTTCGCGTCCGCACCGGTCTTGCAGTGATCGGGTGTTTTCACCGATCCGCTGTTGGCATTGCTGTCCGCACCCGTGAACTGTCCGAGCACACTCCCCGGATCGCCACCCAACAGCAATGTCGCTATCAGCACGATGATGCCCACGGCACCACCGCCGAGAACCAATCCGCCGCCCATGCCCGGTCCGCCACCGCCGCCGGAAACCCGGTTCGGGTCGATCTGCAGGCCCTCGTTGAAGGTCATACGCACTAGCTTGGCACGGCCGCACGGATATCGGTTTCCACTCGGGAAACGTGTCTCACTACGATGGGAGCGCACCCGGCGGACCCCGCGGTGTTTTCCAGCCCATCGAAAGGATTCCCGTGCTGCGCACCCACTTGGCTGGTTCGCTGCGAAGCGAGCAGGCCGGTCAGACCGTCACCCTCACCGGATGGGTGGCCCGGCGTCGAGACCACGGTGGCGTGATCTTCATCGATCTGCGTGATGCGTCGGGCGTGTCGCAGGCCGTCTTCCGTGAGGGCGAGCCCGCCGAACAGGCCCATAAGCTGCGCAACGAGTTCTGCGTGAAGGTCACCGGTGTGGTCGAGAATCGGCCGGCCGGCAGTGAGAACCCGAACCTGCCCACCGGTGCGATCGAGGTGAACGTCACCGAACTCGAGGTGCTCAACGAGTCCGCGCCGCTGCCGTTCCAGCTCGATGACGAGCCGGGCGAAGAGGCTCGCCTGAAGTACCGCTACCTGGATCTGCGCCGCGAGGGCCCGGCCCATGCCATCCGGCTGCGGTCCAAGGTCAGCGCCGCCGCCCGCGAGGTGCTCGGCAATCACGCGTTCGTCGAGGTCGAGACCCCGACCATGACGCGTTCGACCCCCGAGGGCGCGCGCGACTTCCTGGTCCCCGCGCGTTTGCAGCCGGGCAAGTTCTACGCGCTGCCGCAGTCCCCGCAGCTGTTCAAGCAGCTGCTCATGGTCGCGGGCATCGAGCGGTACTACCAGATCGCGCGCTGCTACCGCGATGAGGACTTCCGCGCCGACCGCCAGCCCGAGTTCACCCAGCTCGATATCGAGATGAGCTTCGTGACCCAGGAGGATGTGATCCTGCTGGCCGAGGACATCCTGGTCGCGCTGTGGAAGCTGATCGGGCACGAGATCAGCACCCCGATCCCGCATATGACCTACGCCGACGCCATGCGCCGGTTCGGTTCGGACAAGCCCGATCTGCGCTTCGGCATCGAGATCACCGAAATGGCGGAGTACTTCAAGGACACGTCCTTCCGCGTGTTCCAGGCTCCGTACGTCGGCGCGGTCGTCATGCCGGGTGGTGCCTCGCAGCCCCGGCGTCAGCTCGACGCCTGGCAGGAATGGGCCAAGCAGCGCGGCGCGAAGGGCCTGGCGTACATCCTGATTCAGGAGGACGGCACCCTGGGCGGACCGGTCGCCAAGAACCTGACCGATGCCGAACGCGAGGGTCTGGCCAAGTACGTCGGCGCGAACCCGGGCGACTGCGTGTTCTTCGCCGCCGGTGAGGCCAAGCCGCAGCGCGCGCTGCTCGGCGCGGCCCGCGGTGAGATCGCGCGCAAGTGCGGCCTCATCGACGAGAACGAGTGGGCCTTCGTCTGGATCGTGGACGCCCCCATGTTCGAACCCGCCGCCGACGCCACCGCCAGCGGTGATGTGGCCCTCGGCCATTCGGCCTGGACCGCGGTGCACCACGCCTTCACCTCGCCCAAGCCCGAACATCTGGCCACCTTCGACACCGATCCCGGTTCGGCGCTGGCCTACGCCTACGACATCGTCTGCAACGGCAATGAAATCGGCGGCGGCTCGATCCGTATTCACCGAAAAGACGTGCAGGAGCGGGTCTTCAAGGTGATGGGCATCAATGACGAAGAGGCCCAGGACAAGTTCGGCTTCCTCCTCGACGCCTTCTCCTACGGCGCTCCGCCCATGGGCGGCATCGCCTTCGGCTGGGACCGCATCACCGCGCTGCTCGCCGGAGTCGACTCCATTCGCGAGGTCATCGCCTTCCCGAAGTCCGGTGGCGGCGTCGACCCGCTCACCGACGCCCCGACCCCGATCACCCCGATCCAGCGTCGCGACGCGGGACTGGATGTGAAGCTGGACGAGAACGGCAACCCGGTCAAGGCCGAGAAGTAGGCCGTACGAAAAACGAAGCACCCGTTGCCGATTCCTCGGCGGCGGGTGCTTCGTCGTTCCGGTGGATCAGTACTGCACGACCAGGCGGCCGGTGAGGAAGCGGTAGGCGTAGGTGACCGCGATGGCGCTGACCGGACCGGCGACCAGCAGGCCGATACCGCAGCAGAGCGCGCCGACGAAGGTGATGACCAGGACGGTCAGGGCCAGCAGCAAGATCTGCAGGACATTCGCGATCACCAACTGGGCACTGGCCTTGATGGCGTTGATCGGATCCATTTCCTGATCGATCACGAAGTGCAGCGAGAACATGCACAGGATGCCGACGATCACGACCGGGAAGATGCAGAGCATCGAGGCGATCAGACAGGCCACGAATACGATGAGCGCGGTGAGCAGCACGCTGCCCGCGTTCACGAAGCCGAAGAAGGCCGGGAAATCCGGTGGGGTGCCATCGGTTTCGTAGAGCGCGCCGCGAATCATGGCCGCCTGCAACAACCAGACGATCAGGGCCGCCACGGCGAACATGAGCAGCACACCCGCCAGCGACTGCACATTCACGATATTGACCAGCAGCGTGACCACCAGCCAGGCGATCAGGCCGATCAGCACCATGCCGACCCAGGGAATCGGGTTGGCGCGGAAGCGATCCCAGCCGTAGGACACGGCGTGGCCGACATCGAGGCGCTCGTACGGGCGGGCCGTGATGGAGTTGTCAGCGGGCCCGGGCGGGGGAGTGCCGTCCGGACCCAGGGGCACGCTGCCGGGGGGAACGCTGCCCGGCGGGACATTGCCGGGCGGGAAACCACCCTGCTGGGGTGCGCCCGGCTGACCGTAACCCTGGGGGCCGCCCTGCTGCGGATATCCGCCCTGCGGACCGCCCGGTCCGAAGCCGCCCTGCGGTGCACCCTGCTGCGCGAAGCCGCCGCCCTGCGGATTGCCCTGCTGCGGTGGGAACCCGCCCTGCGGATTACCTTGCTGCGGTGCGAATCCGCCCTGCTGGGGGTAGCCGCCCTGGGGGCCGCCCTGCTGCGGATATCCGCCCTGGGGATTGCCCTGTTGCCCGAACCCGCCCTGGGGGTTGCCCTGCGGAGGGTAGCCGCCACCCGGATTGCCTTGCTGCGGTGGGAATCCACCGGCGGGCTGACCCTGCGGCGCGCCCGACTGCGGGTGCAGGCGGGGCGGGGGTTCGACGGCCTCGCCGTACTGCGCCGCGCCCGGACCGTCGAATTGCGGGTAGCCCGCGCGGCCGGGCAATTCGTGCCTGCCGTGTTCGGGGCCGCCGGAAGACGCTGCGGGTTCGGGGTTCTGGTGCTGTCCGGAACGGGCGGTCGAGCGCGGTCCGCCTTGGTCGCCGGGAGTGTCGCCGGAGGGATCGTTCGGTGCGGAGGGCGGCGTGCCGGTCATGGTCGCGAGCCTTTCACATTTCCCGTTTTACGGTGTGGCGCACAGCAGTTGAACATGAGACAACTAGACCACCCCGGTTGTGTCAAGCAACCAGCGCCGTGTGGGCAAACCCTTGACCAAGACACGCCGGACGACGCGCGAAAGGTTGCGCAACCGCTCGCTGAAAGTGACCTGGTGCGAGTAACTTGGGACGAGATGACCGCACTATTGGCCGAACGCGCCGCCGAAGTCGTGTCCGCGGCACAACAGTTGCTCACAAAGCGAATGGGTGCTCCGGTAAAGCTGAGTGATCCTATGGAACTCAGCGGTAGTGGTAGGACGACGGTACTTCGCGTGCGTGTTGCGGAGAACGCGTTTTCACTTCCTCGCACACTCATAGTGAAGCAGGTACGTGGCGCCGCACAGGAACGACGCACCGGGGGCATGGCACCCGGTGTGGCCAGCATCGACTCCGCATTCTTGCGCGAGGCGGTGTCCTACCAGTTCACCACCGCGCTGGGGCGTGACCACCGACCGGGGGCGTACCTACTCGCGTACAGCCTCCCCGACCGGCTGCTCATTCTCAGCGATCTGGGCGAGAACACCTCGCTCACCGCGGTCCTACAGGCGAACGCCGAACCCGCCGGGCGCAACTCGCTCATGGCATTCGCGCAGGCCCTGGGCCGCATGCACGCCGCCACCGTCGGCCGCGAGGCCGATTTCGTAGCCCTGCTACGCCGCGTCGATGTGGTGCACCGGGTCGACGGAATCGCCCAGCAGGCCGAGACCGCCGTATCCGAAGTGCCCGTTATGTTGCAGCGCGAACTCGGCATCGAGGTGCCGGGTGAGATCGCCGAACGCATCGTGCGCGGTAACCGGCTGTTCTCCGCGGGGCGCTATCGCGCCTTCAGCCCCTCGGATCTGTGCCCCGACAATGTCATTCTCAACGAGGAGGGCGCACGCTTCCTCGACTACGAATGGGGCGGCTTCCGCGACGCCACCCTCGATATCGCGTACGCGCTGGTCTCCTTCCCCGGCTGCCTCTGCGATTTCGAACTCTCCCGCGAACGCGCCCGGCAGATGGTCGAAGCCTGGCGCTCGGAAGTGGTCGCGGTCTGGCCCGCCCTCGCCGATGACGATGTGCTCAACGAGCGCATCCTCGAAGCCCGGCTCATCTGGGTGTGGTTGTCCACCTACTGGTTCCTGCCCGCCGACCACACCCGCATCGCGGCGGCGCGTGAGCACGGACTGTCGATTCCGCGCTCGGCCGCACTGATCAATCGCTGGGCCGCCCTCGCCGAGGACGCCCGCTGCACCGGTGACGATTCGCTGGGTGACTTCGCCGAACACGTCTCGGCGACCCTCGAAGAGCACTGGGAAGAATAGACAGCTCGGCGCTTGAAGGCCGGATCCCCGTCGGGGCCCGGCCTTTACGCTGTTCAGGAACTGAATAGGACCGCTGCGGGTCGGGTCAGACCATCGGGTTCGAGCGCGGCTCGATGCGGCCGCCGCGCCGCACGCCGAAGGAAATACCGTGGCGGACAGCGGTCTTCGGATCGGACACATCGGTCAGATAGAACCAGTCCATCTGCGCCTGATCCGCGTCCACGTGCAGTACGCCGTACCCGTGCGAATCCAGCTCCGCGTAGTGCAGATGGCGGTTCACCCCGATCAGCGCGGTTTCGGCGACGACCGAGGCGGTGCGCGGCGGGGTCTTGGTCATATCGCCCATGCTCTGCGAGGAGACCGATGGGACAACGAATTCCACGCCCGCGGTCTGCCCGGCCGGATAGTTCGCGGCATCTACGGGAATGTCCGCGGCCCACGAGGTATGGATATCGCCGGTCAGGAAGACCACATCGGCGACCTGGTTATCGGTGATGGCGCGCAACAGCTTCTGCCGATCCGCCGTGTATCCATCCCATTGATCCAGATTGGCCGGAATGCCCGACTCCGGAATGCCGATCAACTCGGTGAGCGCGGCCGTGGTCGCGGGCTCCAGCGGCGGGAACACCAGCGGGGCGATCATGACCGGATTACCGATCAACTTCCAGCTCACCGGGGCGGAGGTCACACCGGCTGTGACCCAATCCAATTGGTCCTTGCCCGCGATGGTGCGATCCGGGCTGTCCACCACGCGCCAGCCCGGACCCGACTTGGCCTGCTGACTGCGGTAACTGCGCAGATCCAGCATGGACAATTCGGCCAGGGTGCCGAAGCGCAGTCGCCGATACAGTCGCCGATCGCCGCCGGTGCGCACCGGCATCCACTCCAGATACGCCTGGAGCGCGGCCTCCCGGCGCGCCTGCCAGTCGCCCTCGGTCGCGGGCTGATGGTTCTCCGCGCCGCCGGACCAGGCGTTATCGGCGGATTCGTGATCGTCCCAGGTGCAGATGAACGGCACCCGCGCGTGCAGGGTCAGCAGATCCGGATCGGTCTTGTACTGCGCGTGCCGAATTCGGTAGTCGGCCAGGCTCACGATCTCGTGCGCGGGGTCGTGCGGGCGCACCGAACCGTTGCGGCCGCCGTATTCACCGCGCGGATATTCGTAGATGTAATCCCCGAGATGCACGATGGCATCGAGATCCTCGCGCGCCGCGAGATGCCGGTATGCCCCGAAATAGCCTGCCTCCCAATTGGCGCAGGACACCACGCCGAGGCGCAGGCGGTCCGGAGCGGCCGCGGCTTCGGGCGCGGTGCGGGTGCGACCGACCGGTGAGGTCTGGCCGAGAGCCGTGAATCGATAGAAGTATTCGCGCGCCGGAGCCAGTCCGGTCACATCGACCTTGATCGTATGGTCGGATTCCGCACTCGCCGTATGGTTTCCGGATGCCGCGATCGATCCGAATCCGGCATCGCTGGCAACCTCCCAGCGCACCGAAGTGGGTGCGCCCGCACCCGATCCGGGGGTCGCGTCCTCCGAGGGCGTGACGCGCGTCCAGATGAGGACGCCGCCCGGTAATGGATCCCCGGAAGCGACCCCGTGCCGGAACACATCCGACTCCGCACGCGCCGTCCCCGCCCCGAGTAGCGATACCGCGACCGCGGCCCCACCACCCTTCAACGCGGAACGACGATCGAAGGGCGTTGCGATGATCTCGGTGAGGCGCACGCGTCGATCAGATCCGATACAGCACCCGCTAGGCAAATCTGGACGGATGAACAGTTCGTAACAACGCCGTGTGAACGTTCACACACCGCACAGCGATCTTGAATCATGCGTGACTACCGCGAAATGTGTGAGCTCTTCGACACCAACCATCTCGGCGAACCACCGATCCCGGCCCGATTCCGATCGCCGCTGCGCAAGGTCGCGGAGTGGACGTACGCGACCCGCGATATCGACCCCCTGCGCATGTACATGTTCGGCGACTATCGGTTCGAAGCCGAGCGGGAACGCGTCGCGGACTATGTCGCGGTATCCCGGGCCGGTGCTGACACCGACCCGTCGTACGCGATCACCACCTATCAACTCACGCTCGGCTCGCTGGCCTTGTTCGCTCAGGTCGGCTGCGGGGGAGTCGACCGGGACCGTGCGGTCGATGTCGCGAAGGTGCGCAGAATGTTCAATGCCTGCGCCATGCTCGCCGATATCGCCGAGGTGGTTCCGGCGTGTCCGAGGCATCAGCTGATCCTGACCTACTGCGACTTTCGCGAATCACGGCTGCGGTGGCATACCCGGCTCGATGAACCGGCCTGCGCCATCGCACCGAATGACCTGGAGCGTGAGCGGACGAGACGACCCGGAGCCGATCCGCTCCCGCTGTTCGCGGCGGCGGCCCGAGCGCTCGAAGCTCATGCGGGGTCGACGGCCCGCGATGACGAATAGGTCCTCGACCGGCGCTTGGCACGCCCGGAGACGGCGGTGCGGCGAATCCTGTCGTGGGCGGACGGTACGGTCGCGGGGTGAGTGACGGGTTGTTCGACGCGCCGGGGACGGAGGACGTGGACGAGGGGTTCGTGCCGAGTGTGGCACCGATGGGTGAGGGGTTCGCGCCACTGGCCGTGCGCATGCGGCCGCGGAATCTGGATGAGGTGGTCGGGCAGCAGCATCTGCTGGGCCCGGGATCACCGCTGCGCAGATTGATCGAAGGGTCCGGGGCGGCATCGGTGCTGCTGTACGGACCGCCCGGCACCGGGAAGACGACGCTCGCCTCGCTGATTTCGCAATCGACCGGGCGGCGGTTCGAAGCGCTCTCGGCCCTGTCCGCCGGAGTGAAAGAGGTGCGCGGGGTCATCGAATTGGCGCGGCGGCGGCTCACCGTGGGTGAGCAAACCGTGCTGTTCATCGATGAGGTGCACCGGTTTTCCAAGACCCAGCAGGACGCGCTGCTGGCGGCGGTGGAAAACCGCATCGTGCTACTGGTCGCCGCGACCACCGAGAATCCGTCGTTCTCCGTCGTGTCACCGCTGCTGTCGCGATCACTGGTACTACAGCTGACCTCCCTGTCGGAGGCCGATATTCGCCAGGTGCTGACCCGTGCCATCGAGGACCCGCGCGGGCTGGCGGGGGAGTACACCGTCAGCGACGAGGCGATCGAACACATCGTGCGCATCGCGGGTGGCGACGCCCGGCGCTCGCTCACCGCACTCGAAGCCTCGGCCGAATCGTCCCTGGACGGGAATGTCGGCGTGGAACTGGTGGAGGCCAGCGTCGACAAGGCCGCCGTGCGCTACGACCGCGCGGGCGATCAGCATTACGACGTCATCAGCGCGTTCATCAAATCGCTGCGCGGATCCGATGTGGACGCGGCGCTGCACTATCTGGCGCGCATGATCAGCGCGGGTGAGGATCCGCGATTCATCGCCCGCCGCTTGATGATTCAGGCCAGTGAGGAAGTCGGCATGGCCGATCCGACCGCACTGCAAACCGCGGTCGCCGCCGCGCAGGTGGTGCAGCTGGTCGGTATGCCGGAGGCGCAACTGGCGCTGACCCAGGCCACCATCCATATCGCGACCGCACCCAAATCCGGTGCGGTGGTGAAGGGTATCGGCGCGGCCATGGCCGATGTGCGCGCGGGCAAAGCGGGCGCGGTGCCGCCGCACCTGCGCGATGGCCACTACGCCGGTGCGGCGGCGCTGGGCAACGCGCAGGGGTACAAATACCCGCACGATCACCCCGATGGTGTGCTGGGGCAGCAGTATCCGCCCGACGAATTGGTCGGGACGGATTACTACCACCCCACCGATCACGGCTATGAACGCGAAGTCGGCCCCCGAGTCACCAAACTCCGCCGCATAGTCCGGGGAAAGTAGGAGTCGGCTACATCGTGCCGGTGAGTGCGATGACCGCGAAGTGCGCACCCTGCGGATCGCTCAATACCGAGAAGCGCCCGATCGGGATATCGGTCGGTGGCACCGCGACCGAACCGCCGAGTGCGGTGGTCTTGGCGACGATGGCATCGGTATCGGCGACGGCGAAGTAGACCATCCAGTGCGAGGGCACATCGGCGGGCCAGTTCTCATCCATCTGCATCATGCCCGCGATGGAATTACCGCCGACCTTGAATTCGGTGTAGGTGGTGCTGCCGAATTCCGCTGTGCTGCTTTCCCATCCGAATACGTCGGCGTAGAAAGCCTTGGCGGCGTCGATATCCCGGCAGTTCAGCTCACTCCAGCAGTAGCTGCCGGGCTCGTTGACGATGCCCGCGCCCTTGAAGTCGTACGCCTGCCAGGCCGCGATGACCGCGCCCCGGGTATCGGCGAAGACCGCCATGCGGCCCTGTTCGGGAACATCCATGGGTTCCATGAAGACCTGTCCGCCCGCGGCCTGCACGGCCTTCACGGTGGCGTCGACATCGAGCACATTGACATAGGTGGTCCAGGAGGGCGGCTGGCCCTCCATCATGATCGGCATGGCGGCGGCGACCTCATTCCCCTCGGTGCCCGCGAGGGTGAACATGGTGTACCCGCCGTACTGCGGATCCGGTGAGGAATTGGCCTGCCAGCCGAACAACTCACCGTAGAAATTGGAGGATGCTGCGATATCGGGGGTGGCGAGATCCACCCAGTTGGGGACTCCCGGATCGTACGAGCTCATTTGCGGCATGGCCGACTCCTCTCGGGCGGGAAAATGTACCGGCTCATGGGCCGATGAGCCGACACCGCGAGCCTAGAACTCCATGCCCTCGATGTCCGGTTATCCAGCGAACTCGCGTTCCGACCGGGCGTTCTCATTTTCATGCCGTGAACAGCGGGTTTACGGTGCGCCGACACCGGATGGCGCGATGGTGCGAACCGGTTCGGCGAGCGGCTCCGAAATCCTGCGGCGGTAGCGTCGAATGCGCTGAGTGTGCTTCCGCCGTAACGGAATTCGATCGTTGACTCCGGTTGTGGGGCGCTCGTAGGCTGGTCGTGACTCCGGCGAAAGAAGTTGGTATGACCATTCAGTCCGAAGTTCGTGAGTATCCGTTCGGGGAGCCGGTTCGGCTGGACGCTCATCCGCTGTTCGAGACATTGCGGCGCGAGGAACCGGTGTCCCGGGTGCGGTTGCCCTACGGCGGGGAGGGCTGGCTGGTCACGCGGTTCGACGATGTGCGCATGGTCCTCGCCGACGCCCGGTTCAGTCGGGCAGGGGTGGTGGGCCGTGAGGATGTGCCACGGGTGACTCCCGAACCGGCGCGCGGGGATTCACTGCTCAACTCCGATCCGCCCGAGCACACTCGGCTGCGGAAACTGGTGGCGAAGGCGTTCACCGGGCAGCGGGTGCGAGCGCTGCGCCCGCATGTGCAGGACATAGTGGACCGCCTGCTCGACGATATGGAGCGCGGCGGCTCGCCCGCCGATCTCATCCCCGCGCTGGCGCTGCCGCTGCCGGTCACCGTGATCTGTGAAATGCTCGGTGTCCCGCCGCGCGATCAGCACCGGTTCCGGGACTTCTCCGACATCGTCATGTCCACCACGGCCGCCACTCGCGAACAGATCGTCGCCGCCCGCGCCGGGCTGGAAACCTATCTGGCCGAACAGGTCTCGGCCCGCCGCGCCCAGCCGCGCGATGATCTGCTCGGCGCGCTGGTTGCCGCGCGCGATGACGGGGACCGGCTCACCGAAGCCGAACTGGTGGGCCTGGGCGTCACCATTCTCATCGCCGGACATGAGACGACCGCGAATCAGATCGCCAACTTCACCTACGTGCTGCTCACCCAGCCGGGGCAGTGGGAATACCTGTGCGCGCGACCGGAACTGGTGCCCACCGCCGTCGAGGAACTGCTGCGCTTCGTCCAATTGGGTTCCGGCGGCGGGTTTCCGCGCATCGCGACCGAGGATGTCGAGTTGTCCGGCACTCGAATTCGCGCCGGTGAGGCGGTATTCATCAATACCCAGGCCGCCAATCGCGATGAATCGGTCTTCACCGCCGCCGATGCCCTCGATCTGACCCGGGAACACAACCCGCACATGGCTTTCGGGCACGGCTTCCACCACTGCCTGGGAGCGCAGCTGGCGCGTATCGAACTTCAGGTGGTGTTCGATACGCTGCTGCGGCGCTTCCCGGCACTGCGGCTGGCCGTGCCCGATACCGAAATCCCTTGGAAGCGCGGCATGCTCGTGCGCGGGCCGACATCGCTCCCGGTCAGCTGGTGATCAGTCCCGGAACAGGCCGTTGTCCCGGGCGATCCGCTCGATCTCCTTCGGGGTGCCGCCCATGATCACGCGAACGTGTTCGGTGACCAGTTCGACCGGCCAATCCCACCAGGCGGCGCGCAACAGCAGATCGATCTCCTCGTCCGGGAAGCGCTGCTTCACCGGCTTGGCCGGATTGCCGCCCACGATCGTGTAGGCGGGCACATCGGCCGTCACGACCGCACCCGTCGCGATGATCGCGCCGTCGCCAATCCGCACGCCCGGCATGATCAGCGCGTTGTAGCCGATCCACACGTCATTGCCGACGACGGTGTCACCCCTGCTCGGAATCGAGGTGAGGATGTCCAGGGTGTCCTCGGCCCAGGTGCCGCCGAAGATGGTGAACGGGAAGGTCGACACGCCCGCGGTGGGGTGATTCGCGCCCGCCATGATGAATCGGGTGCCGGTGGCCAGCGCGCAGTACCTGCCGATGATCAGCTTCTCCGGCCCGAACGCGTACAGCACATTCCGGGTCTCGAACTCGGTCGCCGCGTCCGGATCGTCGAAGTAGCTGTAGTCACCGACTTCGATATTCGCCGAGGTGATGTGCGGTTTCAGGAATACGGTGCGGTCCGTGTGCGGCAGCGGATAGGGCGTTGATGGGTCCGGGATCACACTCACCCCAGCGATGGTAGCCAGCGCCGGGCGGGGGCTGAAAACCCGCTGGACCGGGACCGGTAGGCTTGACATCTGTGCAGACCCACGAGATTCGCCGACGCTTCCTGGAGCATTTCGTCCGTGCCGGACACACCGAGGTTCCCAGTGCCTCGCTGATCCTGGCCGACCCCAACCTGCTGTTCGTCAACGCGGGCATGGTCCAGTTCGTCCCGTATTTCCTCGGTCAGCAGACCCCGCCCTGGGCGACCGCGACCAGCGTGCAGAAGTGCGTACGCACCGGCGATATCGAGAATGTCGGCATCACCACCCGGCACAACACCTTCTTCCAGATGGCGGGCAACTTCAGCTTCGGCGACTACTTCAAGCGCGAGGCCATCACCTTCGCCTGGTCGCTGCTCACCTCGCCCGTCGAGGACGGCGGCTACGGCTTCGACCCCGAAAAGCTGTGGGCCACGGTCTACCTCGACGACGATGAGGCCGAGCAGATCTGGCTCTCCATCGGTATGCCCGCCGAGCGCATCCAGCGCCGCGGTATGGCCGACAACTACTGGTCCATGGGCATTCCGGGCCCGTGCGGCCCGTGCTCGGAGATCTACTACGACCGCGGTCCCGAATTCGGTATCGAGGGCGGCCCGGAGGCCGATGAGGATCGCTACCTCGAAATCTGGAACCTCGTGTTCATGCAGAACGAGCGCGGTGAGGGCCGCGGCAAGGACGATTTCGAGATCCTGGGCCCGCTGCCCAAGAAGAATATCGACACCGGCATGGGCATCGAGCGTGTCGCCTTCCTGCTGCAGGGCGTCGACAATGTCTACGAAACCGATCTGCTGCGCCCGATCATCAGCAAGGCCGAGGAACTGACCGGTCGCAACTACGGTGTCGAACACGCCGATGATGTGCGCTTCCGCGTCATCGCCGACCACGCCCGCACCGGCGCCATGCTCATCGCCGACGGTGTGAACCCGGGCAATGACGGCCGCGGCTATGTGCTGCGCCGACTGCTGCGGCGCATCGTCCGCTCGGCGCGTCTGCTGGGTGCGGACAAGCCGGTCATGGGTGAGTTCATGAAGGTCGTCAGCGAGCTCATGGCCCCCTCGTACCCGGAGCTGGCCACCGATTTCAAGCGCATCGAAACCGTCGCCGTCGGTGAGGAGAGCGCGTTCCTGCGCACCCTGAACACCGGTTCCAAACTGTTCGACGATGCCGCCTCCGAGGTGAAGGCCCAGGGCGGCAGCAAGATCAGCGGCACCGAGGCGTTCACACTGCACGACACCTATGGCTTCCCGATCGACCTCACCCTGGAGATGGCCGCCGAGGCCGGACTCCAGGTCGATGAGGAGGGCTTCCGCTCGCTCATGGCCGAGCAGCGCGCCCGCGCCAAGGAGGACGCCTACTCGCGCAAGCACGCGCACGCCGACCTCACCGTCTACAAGGAATTCGTCGACCGCGGCGCCACCGAATTCACCGGCTTCGACGAACTCGCCACCGAGGCAACGGTTCTCGCGCTCATCAAAGATGGCGTACGAGTGCCGGTGGCCGAAGTCGGCCAGGACGTGGAGATCATTCTCGATCGCTCGCCGCTGTACGCCGAGTCCGGCGGTCAGATCGCCGATCGCGGTTCGATCGTGTCCTCGCACGGGCTCAAGGTGCGCGTCAACGATGTGCAGAAGATCGCCAAGACGGTATGGGTGCACAAGTCCACCGTCGAGGGCGGTCAGCTCACCGAGGGTGACACCGTGCTCGCGCAGGTCGATCCGGCCTGGCGGCACGGCGCGACCCAGGGCCACTCGGGCACCCATATGGTGCACGCCGCGCTGCGACAGGTGCTGGGCCCCAACGCCGTTCAGGCGGGCTCGCTGAACAAGCCGGGCTACCTGCGCTTCGACTTCAACTGGCAGGGCGGGCTCTCCGAGCAGCAGAAGGCCGATATCGAGGCCATCTCCAACAATGCCGTCGCGGACGATTTCGCCGTGAACACCTTCGTCACCGATCTGCCGTCCGCCAAGAAGATGGGCGCGATGGCCCTGTTCGGCGAGAACTACGGCGATGAGGTGCGCGTCGTGGAGATCGGCGGACCGTTCTCCATGGAACTGTGCGGTGGTACCCACGTAAAGCACTCCTCGCAGATCGGACCGATCACCCTGCTGGGTGAGTCCTCGGTCGGTTCGGGTGTGCGGCGCGTGGAGGCCTTCGTCGGCCTGGACTCGTACAAGTACCTCGCCAAGGAGCGGGCGCTGCTCGCCGGTGTGGCCTCCTCGCTGAAGGTGCCCTCCGATGAGGTGCCCGCGCGCGTGGAGCAGCTCGTCGAGCGACTCAAAGTTGCCGAAAAAGAGCTGGAGCGCACCAAGATTCAGGCCGTGCTCGCACAGGCCGGAACTTTCGCCGCGCAGGCGCAGCGCGTGGGCAAGGTGCTGCTGGTGGCCGCCGCCGCTCCCGAGGGCGTCGGCGCGGGCGATCTGCGCACCCTGGTCGCCGATATCAAGGGCCGCCTGGGCGCGGAACCGGCCATCGTCGCGCTGCTCGGCAATGACGAGGGCAAGGTCCCGTTCGTCGTCGCGGTCAGCAAGCACGCCCAGGATCTGGGTGTGAAGGCGGGCGATCTGGTGCAGTCCTTCGGCCCCAGCATCAATGGCCGCGGTGGCGGCAAGCCGGAGATGGCGCAGGGCGCGGGCTCCGAACCCGCTGGTATCGAGGCCGGACTCGCGGCCTTGCGGGCGCGGGTGGCCGAGCTCGCCGGGTGATGCCCCCTTCCGAACCCTCGGACTCTCCGGGCGTCGACGGCGACGCCCGGACTCACACCGGAACACCGGGATTCGCGGTGGACCGGCCCAGCCCCTCGGATGATCCGGGTCGCGGCAGGCGGATCGCGCTCGATGTGGGCACGGTCCGCATCGGCGTGGCCTCCAGCGATCCGGACGGCCTGCTGGCCACCCCGGTCGAGACCGTGCCCAAGGCGAAGAAGATCGCGCCCGGCACCCTCGCACCCGACCTTGCCCGAATTGCCGAAATTGTGCGCGAATACGAGGCTGTGGAAGTGATTGTCGGCCTTCCCCGCACCTTGCGCGGAGAGAGCGGCTCGTCGGCTAAGCTGGCGGCCACCTTCGCGGGGCGTTTGCGGACTTTGATCGCACCGGTGCCGGTGCGGCTTTCCGACGAACGTTTGACTACGGTGTCTGCTGCACGGGCGTTGCGGGACAGTGGAGTTCGCGCGCGCGGGCAGCGGTCCGTCATCGATCAGGCGGCCGCCGTGTCGATCCTGCAGGGTTGGTTGGACGAACGGAGTGCAGCATTGAAGCCGCGCGGTGATGGTGATCTTGCATGACCGACCGCTGGACGCGAGCCGAGGAACGCTACCGGCAGAGCGCTGAACGCCGTTATCGCCGTGACGACCTGGACTGGTCGGAAGTCGACGATTACGAGGACGACACCACCGTCATCCCGCGCTATGAGGATGACGAGGACGATGAGCCGATCCTGGAGCCGGAACCGCCGCGCCGCCAGGCGCCCCAGCGCGCCGAGCGCGGTGGCGACCGCGGTCGCGGTGGCAACGGGCGTGGCGGTAATGGGCGCGGTGGTTCGCGTGCCTCGGGCGGCCGCGGCGGACAGCGCCCGCGCCGCTCCCGCGCGGCCTCGCGCAAGGCCGCCGAGCGCAAGCGGCGGCGGCGGAACCTGATCGTCATCGGCACCGTATTCGTCGTATTGTTCGTCGGCGCGGCCGGATTCGCGACCTGGAAGTTCATGAACCGGTTCACCGCCGCCGAGGATTACGCCGGCGATCCGGGACCGCTGGCCGTGGTGCAGGTCAAGCCCGGCGATACCGCCACCCAGATCGCGGACACCATGTTCGCCAAGGGCGTGGTGGCCAGCAGCGCCGCCTTCTACGAGGCCGCGGTGCGCAATGACAATATGAGCTCGGTGCAGCCCGGCTACTACGCCATCGCCAGTCACAGTCGTGCCGCGGAAGCCGTTGTCGCCCTGGTCGGCAAGAACTCGCGGGTCGGCAATGTGGTCATCTCCGAGGGCCGCCAGCTGCACGACTCCACCGATGTGAGCACCGGCGCGCGCAAGGACGGCATCTACCGCAAGATCGCCGACGCCAGCTGTGTCGGCACCGGTTCGGCCGCCAAATGCGTGACCTACGACCAGCTCGAGGCGGCGGGCGGCAGTGCCGATCCGAGCCTGCTCGGGGTGCCGTCGTGGGCGATGGACCGGGTGCGTCAGGTGCCCGATCGCAGTCGGCAGCTGGAGGGCCTGATCGCCGCGGGCACCCTGGATTTCGATCCGAGTGGTTCGCCCGAGCAGATCCTCAAGCAGTTGGTGACCACGAGCGCGGCGACCTACGAGTCCACCGGGATCATGAATTCCGGTGCCGCCAACGGTCTTTCGCCCTATGACACGCTGATCGGCGCATCGCTGGTGGAGCGCGAAGCGCTGCCGCAGGATATGTCCAAGGTGGCGCGGGTGATCGTGAACCGGCTCAAGGCGGATCAGAAACTGGAGTTCGACTCCACGGTCAACTACGCGCTCCCGGCCACCGAGGTCGCCACCACGGACGCCGACCGCAATAAGAAGACCCCGTGGAATACGTACGCGATGGCGGGCCTGCCCGCGACGCCCATCTCCGCACCGTCGGTGGATGCCATGCGCGCCATGGAGAAACCCGAACCGGGGAACTGGCTGTACTTCGTCACCGTCGACAAACAGGGCACCACCCTGTTCACCGACAGCTACAGCGAACATCTGCGCAATATCGAAAAGGCCAGGCAGAGTGGAATTCTCGACAGTGGACGGTGAGCGCCGCAAGGCTGCCGTACTCGGCAGCCCCATCTCGCATTCGCGCTCGCCGCAACTGCACCTGGCTGCCTATCGCGCGCTGGGCCTGGACTGGACCTATGAGCGCATCGAATGCGATGCCGAACAACTGCCGGGTCTCGTCGACGGGTTGGGCCCGGAATGGGTCGGCCTGTCGGTGACCATGCCGGGCAAGGTCGCCGCGCTCGACTACGCGACCGAGCGCACCGACCGCGCCGAATTGGTCGGCTCGGCGAATACGCTGCTGCGCATCGACAATGGCTGGCGCGCCGACTGCACCGATGTGGACGGCGTGCGCGGCGCACTCGAGGGCGCGGGCGTGAAAGAGCTCGAGAAGGCCATGGTCATCGGCGCGGGCGGCACCGCTCGCCCCGCCCTGCTGGCCCTGGCCGAACTCGGCGCGCATACGGTGACGATCGTCGCCCGCAGCCCGCGCCGCGCCGCCGACACCCTGGAACTGGCCGAACGCCTTGGCCTTTCCGCTGAGGTCATCGGCTTCGATCCGGACGGTATCGGCTTCGTCTGCTCCGATATCGACGCCGTGGTCAGCACCGTACCCGCGGCCGGAGCCGAACCCATCGCCGAAGCGGTGGCCCACGCCCCCGTGGTCCTGGACGCCATCTACAACCCCTGGCCCACCCCACTCGCCGCGGCGGTGACCCGCGCGGGCCATACCGTGGTCAGCGGCCTCGAAATGCTCCTGAACCAGGCCTACGGCCAGGTCGAACAATTCACCGGTCAGCCCGCTCCGCGCGCCGAAATGGCTGCGGCACTACAGGATTGACCGCATCATCCGGCTGCGGTTCGAAGGCGTTCCGGAAGGTGAAGGCGTGCGGTGTCGGACCGTGCGCGCGTAGGTGATCCAGGCGCTCCATCGACTCGGCCAGCGTCGGCGTGTATCCGATCGGCACCCACCACAGCACGACGATGGCCTCCTTGCCGGGGAGGAACCATTCGCG
Organism: Nocardia sp. NPDC056000; assembly: GCF_042269265.1. NCBI lineage: Bacteria > Bacillati > Actinomycetota > Actinomycetes > Mycobacteriales > Nocardiaceae > Nocardia > Nocardia sp. NPDC056000. Next base: position 399,234 of record NZ_JBHJXS010000012.1, read on the forward strand.
GCGGCGGCGCAGGAATTCCATGTGCTCGCTGCGGTAGACGTAGTTGAACATCGCCTCGCGTGATTCCCAGACGCTGAGGTTCACCAGCATGTCCGGGTCGGCCTCGTAGGGGCGCACGGAGGTCGCGTTGTTCGAATCGGAGTCGACCAGTCGCCAGACGAAACCGGGGGAGTCGTCGGCGAGGGCGTTGATGCGATCGAGTCCGGCGTAGAACTCGGCGACCCGCGGGTCGCCCTCGGGGGCGATCATGCGGCCGATATTGAAGAGCGCGAGATGCATGACCGAACTATAACTAATCTGTGTTTGTTTTAGAAAGGCTTACGCAGCATCGGCCCGGGGCCGGATCCATCCGCGCGGTCCAGCCCGCCTCGGCGGCAACGCCTTCCAGCAGTGCGAAGTTCAAACCGCAGACCAGGGGCGGGAAGTCGACCGCGAGCTGATGGAAAGGGCAGTTGCGCAGGCGAATCACCTCGCCGTCCAGGTATGGCTCATAGCCGCGTTCGCGCAGGACCTCGAGCGGATCACGGTCCGCCATGGCGGGTCCGTGCTGCGCGGCGGCCTTGGCGATCGCCTCCTCGAACCCGGCGTGTTCGGTGACCTCGGCGAGAACCGTTGCCAGGGTGCGATAGTCGCGGGCGGGCAGGCTGACCGCGAATTCGGCCTCGGCGCGCCGATAGAACTTGGCGGGCCTGCCCGAACCGGGCCCGGTCTTGCCCTCTGGTCGCCGGAAAACCGCGTCCAGGAGTCCGGCCTCGGCCATCTTGTCCAGGTGGAACGCGGCCAGCGGCCGTTTGATCTCGGCGGCCTCGGCGGCCTCATCCCTGCTCACATCGTGGTTCGCGGCGGCGATGTAGTCGTACAGCCGCCTGCGAATCGGATCCTGCAGCAGGGCGACGGCTTCGATGCTCACCCTGCATTTCTAGCAGCGTGCTCGGATCGCGAGCCGGGTCGCCGGGTACCGTGCGTGGTGCCGGATCGGGAAACGGATACAGTTCTAGAACCGGTTTCAGTTAGGCCGGGCCAATTCGCAGGTTAAGGTGATCATCATGAATGCGTGGGTGTTGCGCGCCGTGGGTCTGGGAGCGCTGACCGTTGTGCTGCGGACCTTGCTCGGTTTCGCGATGGTGAACTGGCCGACCAATGGCTCCTGGATGCGGATCTTGTGCCTGATCGTGCTGGTCGCGATCGTGGTCGCCTGGGGCGTGGTGGACGGCCGGCACGACCGTCGCGCCAATCCCGATCCCGATCGCGGCGCTGATCTGACCATGCGCTGGCTCAAGGCCGCGCTCGCCGGTGGCCTCGGCGCCGGTCTGGTCGCCTGGCTCCTGGACTTCCTGCCCAAGTTCGACCTCGGTGACAACGGCCTGCTCTTCGAGATCTCCTCGGGCGCGTCGTTCATCATCCTGATCATCTTCATTCCGGCCATGATCGGTGTGGCCCTGGGCCGCTACCTGGTCGGCCGCGAGTCCAAGAAGGGCTCGGCCAACGCGAACACCGTCGCCCTGAACAAGGAAACCGCCGGCGTCTGACGCCGCCGCGACGCAGAACGCCCGCGGTCGATATCGACCGCGGGCGTTCTTG
>NZ_JBHJXS010000013.1:0-88633 GCF_042269265.1 Nocardia sp. NPDC056000
ACCCCGAAGGGCCTTACCGCTCGACTTGCATGTGTTAAGCACGCCGCCAGCGTTCGTCCTGAGCCAGGATCAAACTCTCCGTTGAAGACTCTCAACTCGCTCCGAAGAGCTAATTGGAAGAATTAACCAGAGTCCGAAAACCTTGGCAAAATCAAACGCCAGCAAAAGTATTTGCTGACTAAATGTCCGAACCTCCTCACACGGGGGTGTGGAAGGCCGGAACCAATAAATTATTGGCACTGACATTCATCGACACACTATTGAGTTCTCAAAGAACACACGCACACAAGATCTCACCACTCGGTAGAGCAGGGATTTCGTTGAGGCAACTTTTACAGCTTAGCCCACCCGCCGCAGCAGAACCAAATCCGCTGGTCAGGTCGAGCTAGTGTGATAGTCAGGCGCTCCTCGTACAACCTCGTTTCCCAGGCCCTTGGGGCTCCGGGTCGGTGTCCGTGTCGCTCTGACTCGAATAAAGTTACGTATCGCTACGATCAAAGTCAAATCGCCTCCTGACCTGCGGGTTTTCCGGACGATCACGATGCCGGGGTCTGCTCGTCCGCTTCCTCCCGGCGGATCTCCTCCACTTCGGCGAGAAGATCGTTCGCCAGCGCCGCGCAGTGATAGCGGGTGTAGGGGGATTGGCGGCGCATCAGGGTTCCGGTCAACTGCGCGGCCAGATAGTCGAAGTCCTGGTCCTGAAGGAGGGCGTCGAAATCGATGTCGTCTTCCAGGAGCGCGGCGAGGTCGAGGTTCCAGGACCAGACCCGGGCGGTGCGGTAGTCGGGACAGCGGGTCCACACGCCTGCAGCCTCCAGGGCCAGTCGCTCATCGGACCAGCCGTCGGGGGCATCGATATTGATGGTGATCTCGACGGCGATGCCACCCTCCTGTTGGAGCTCGGTGACATAGAGGGTCTCCAGTCCCCCGCAGTTCAAGGTGAGCAGGCGACGCCGGCCCTTGGCCTTCTCGGTCGTCGGGAGCGCGGAGACGTTCCACTGCTCGGGTTGTGTGGCGGCCGGATTCGCGATCGACGCGTGGATGTACGAGGCGACTACGCCGCGGATCTCCGGATAGACGGGATGGCTGCTCAGCTCCGCGAAGCGTGGATCCTGTTCTTGCGACACCGGATAGGAATACCAGGCTGCGCAACCGCGGTGGATCCCTGGTCAGCGACCCCAGGCGAGCTTGATTCTGGTGGTGGCCATGAAGTCCGCCGTCAGCTCGCGCAGTGCCAGGAACTGGCCACCCTGACCGTACTTCTGGCGAAGTGTGCCGAAGTCGGTGAACTCGGCGGCCGCGGCGATCTGATTCGACTCGGGGATGCGGGTGGGGAAAAGGCGCGGGAGGGTTGGGTTCTCACGCAGGGTCTCCAGGATGCGCTGATGAACCGTGGAGGAGCGGCGGTATTTGGTGATCACCACACCCAACTCGGTGATCGGCGCGGACCATGCGGTGGAGAGATGGCGCAGGTGCGATTGCAGCGGCGGGATGCTGTAGGTCGACATAACGTCGGGGATGGTGGGGATGAGATAGCCGTCGGCGATGCGCAGGCCGTTCTGAGTGATCGGGCCCAGATTGGGCGGGCAGTCGATCAGGACGAAGTCATAGCCGGAGAGCACGCCGGTCAGGGCGGCGGCCAGCACGGTGGTCGGGTCCAACGTGGTTAGACGGGCCATATCGTCTTGCAGGGCAATCAGCTTCGGGGAGGATGCGAGCAGGTCCACCGAGGTGACGGCCTGCATCGGCGATACCCCGTGCTGGACCAGCTCGGTAGCATCGCGCGGGCGGCGGCCGGCCAGGGCGTCGGCGAAGACGGCGGCGAGGGTGTGGTCACCGGAATCCAGTTCGGCGGAGCGCTTTTCGCCGACCATCATGGTGGTCAGGTTGCGCTGCGGGTCCAGGTCGATGAGCAGTACGCGCTTGCCGAACTCGGCGGACAGGATCTCGGCCAGGGCCGCTGTGGTGGTGGTCTTGCCTACCCCGCCTTTGAGGTTGAACGTGGCGACCACGTACGGACGGGCCTGGCCGGGAACGGCTTTGGTCTCCCAAATGCGCTGCGGGCGGTCGAAGTGCAGGGAGCGGTTCGGGGACTTGAGCCAGTCCCAGCCGAAACCCTCGGCCGCGATCGGCTGCGATCGCGCAGCATCATCCGGAACCACATCACCACGCAACTCCACCAAACCAGCACCCTTCATCACATCGACCGCCGTGGCGGTCGGGCATCACACTAGTTACTCGAGGTGCGCCGAGGGGGCGCGACACGAGAAGCCGTGCGCTGGTGCTGGTTCATGTCCCGATGAGTTCCGGGTAGAGGCCCGGCAGCGGTGGTAGCGGTGTGCCGCGCCGTCGCAGCGTGATGATGAGCTCTTCGATGCGGCGGGCAGCACGGAACCAATTGTCCAGGCGGTTGCGGGATTCCGTGCCGAGCACCGCTGTCGGGTCACAGCAGCAGGGCAGAAACGCCAGGTCGGCGGGATCGGTGATCGGTGCCGGGCGTGAATTCGCGGCAGCCGGGCCGACCGAGTCTCGCCACGCGCGTGCGGCGGCATCGACGGTGTCGAACGCATCGGCACGGAGTAGTTCGACAGGACCTGCGATGTATTGGCCGGACCAATCGATGGCGTTCGGCTCGAGCCGCTCATCGGGCTTGGCACTCAGGTCGAAGAGGTAGACGTGCCGATCCGTGCCACCGGGATACTCATAGCCCGCGATGAATGCGGTTCTGGCTCCATCAATGACGCTCAACCGCCAGACCTCGCCGGTGGCCTGCACTCTGCAGGTGAGCGGTAACCACGGCGGCTCGCAGTGCCCGGTGGTGGCGTCCAGCAGATCCTGCACCGGATCGATGAGGAAATCGACAGGGGCTATCGCGAGCAAGCCGTGCAATAACCACCAGGTGGATTGCTGATCCGGATCGGTGTGCGCCGCAGGATCACTCGCGCAGGCGACCACCGTGGTGACCAATTCGGTGAACCACGAGTCGAAGTGCGGGGCGGCGGTGTGGGTGTTGAGCACCCGGTGCAGTTGTTCGCCGAGCAGGGCGGCGGTCGCCTGCTCCAACTCCCTGGGGCGTTTGGCGAACAGCACGGTGCGGCGGCGACGGAGGATATTCCGAATCGACGGGTCGAACCAGGACGGGTACGCCGCCGCGCGTTCGCGGCGGCGGGCGCGGGCCGCTATCTTGGCTCGGCGCTTGGACTTTCGAGCTCTCGAACTGGGCATGCATCGAGCTAAACAGGCTGGTGGGCCCGGGTCACGCGGGATCGAAGCTTCGCGCACCAACACGCCGAAATCGAATGGCGTGTTGGATGACGCGCGAGAGCTGATCGGACAAATCCCTACTCGGACAGCGACTTCCGCAGGGCAGCGGCGAAGCCGTCCGGATCACCCTGCTGGCCGTATTCGCCACCCAGGAAGCCGGCGTGATTGCTGGGGTAGACCGTCGGCTCCACACCGATCAGCTCGGCCACGCCGAGGCCGCCGCGGTGCGCAAACTCGCCCTCGGACTCGACTCCGACCGCGATCACGATGCGGGTGGACGCGGCGCGCAGGGCATCGAAATCATGCTCGTAATGGGTGCAGGAGATCAGGTTCTGGCCGAGTAGCGCGTCAGTGCGGGTGCCGTCGTCCTCGGTGGGGAGACCGAACATGGCGGGATCGACGGGCTGATCGCCGAAATCGGCCGGAATCTCGCCCTTCAGGCCCACCACGGCGATGAACTGCGCCATCGCGGGGCCGAAACCCTTCTCCTGATAGGTCTTCGAGATGGCGGTCGTGGCGGCGAGCGCCTGCTCACGCTCCGGCAGCACCTGGGCGGCCGGGGGCTCATGCGCCACCAGGACGCGGACCTGCTCCGGGTGCTTGGCCACCAGCGCAAGGGAATTCACCGCACCGCCGCTGCTGCCGAACAGGTCGACCGGTGCGCCGCCGAGGTCGTCGATCACCCGGTGCAGATCATCGGCATGCTGATCGGGCGTGGACTCGGTGCTCGGATCGGCCTTGGTGCTGCGGCCGGTGCCGCGCGGATCGTAGGTGACGACCGTGCGATCGGGGAAACGGGCTGCGAGACTGACGAATCCGGAAGCGTCCATCGGCGACCCGACCACCAGCAGTGCGGGCTGATCCCCTGCCGTACCGGTCTCCGGCTGCCGCACGTCATAGGCGATTACCGCGCCGGGGGCTTCGACGGTGTAGGACTTGATCTCGGACATCGGGTGCTCCTTTTAGTTCGGTTGCTTAGTAGACGGGGCAGGCGAGCAGAACTAATCGGTCGGCCGAGAGGGACTCGCGACAGACGACGGTCCGTTGCGGTGGATCACCTGGCAAACACTCGGCGAGTCTGCGTGGGCAGACTGCCCGGGTGGTGCTTTCATGGGGCGGTTTAGGGAAGCGGTACAGCACAATCCGAGGAGATCCGATTATGCGTGGAAGCCGTTCTACTCGTCGTATTGCCGCCACGGCCGTGGCGGCTGCGGCATTTGTCGGAATCGCGAGCGCGCCCGCCAGCGGCGCGCCGGCGTTCGATTGGACCGCGGCGATTCAGGGATTGCAGGCCACCGCGGCCGGGAATCCGGTTGCCGAGCAAGCTGTCAGCAGGCTGATCGCGTCGGGGCAGCGAGCCGGGGAGGTGGCGCTTCCCGCGCAGCCGTTCCAGATTCCGGCGCAGTCCGATATCGGGCGCGGGGATGGGCCCGGGGTGACCGGATCCGGGATCGCGCTCGGGACCGATGGGTTCCGGTTCGGGTTCTTCGGCGGGCCGGGGACCATTTCGCCGAATCAGGGCGGGGCGAAGCTCGAGGTGATGTGGTTCAACCTGTCCAACGGTCGCAGCGGGACCAATCTGCTGATCGAGCATCAGGATGTGCCGGTGGACACCACGATTCGCACCGCGGTCATGGATCCGGGGCCGGGGATGATCGTGGCCGCGGTGTACGGCAGCGTGTGGCATCGCTGGTCCGTGCCGGTCAGCGATGCCAATCCCGATGGGTTCGCGTATCAGAAGAGCACGATCTCGGTGCCCTCGTTCGGAGCGGTCTACAACTGACGCGCGGGTGCGGGCTACTTGATGATCTTGGTGATTTGGCCCGCACCCACCGTCCGGCCGCCCTCTCGAATGGCGAATTTGAGGCCCAACTCCATGGCGATGGGCTGGATCAGCACCACCGACATGGCGACATTGTCACCGGGCAGCACCATCTCGACATCCTTGGGCAGCGTCACCACGCCCGTGACATCCGTTGTGCGGAAATAGAATTGGGGACGGTAGTTGTCGAAAAAGGGGGTGTGACGGCCACCCTCCTCCTTTGACAGGATGTACGCCTGGCCCTCGAATTCGGTGTGCGGAGTGACCGATCCGGGCTTGATGACACATTGTCCGCGCTCCACGTCCTCGCGTTTGATACCGCGCAGCAGCAGGCCGACGTTCTCGCCCGCACGGCCCTCATCCAGGAGTTTGCGGAACATCTCGATGCCCGTGACCGTGGTTTTCGTTGTCCTGGGCCGGATTCCGACGATCTCCACATCGGAGTTCACCTTCAGCACACCGCGTTCGATACGCCCGGTGCACACGGTGCCGCGACCGGTGATGGTGAAGACGTCCTCGATCGGCATCAGGAACGGCTTGTCCACCTCACGGACCGGGGTGTCTATCCAATTGTCCACCGCGTCAAGGAGATCGGTGATGCCGCTCCCCCATTCGCCGTCCGGATGCTCCAGCGCCTGATAGGCCGAGATGCGCACCACCGGGGTGCTGTCACCGTCGAAGTCGTATTCGCTCAGTAGTTCGCCGACCTCCAGCTCGACCAGTTCGAGGATCTCCTCGTCTTCGACCATGTCGCACTTGTTCAGTGCCACAACCATTTTCGGCACGCCGACCTGGCGGGCAAGGATGACGTGCTCCTTGGTCTGCGGCATCGGGCCGTCCGTCGCGGCGACCACCAGGATCGCGCCGTCCATCTGGGCCGCGCCGGTGATCATGTTCTTCACGTAGTCCGCGTGCCCGGGGCAGTCCACATGCGCGTAGTGCCGGTTCTCGGTCTGATACTCCACGTGCGCAATGGAAATCGTGATTCCGCGCTGACGTTCCTCCGGCGCTTTGTCGATGGCGTCGAAGGGCGTGAACGGATTCAGATCCGGATATCTGCTGTGCAGCACTTTGGTTATCGCGGCGGTGAGCGTCGTCTTGCCATGGTCGATATGGCCGATGGTGCCGACATTCACATGCGGCTTGGTGCGCTGGAACTTCGCCTTCGCCACGGAGACCTCCTGTGCGATCCGAGGCGGGCACTCCATGGTCGTGGACACCGCGCGGTATGCCCGACAGCGGTGTCATATCCAGGGTATTTGCCGCATCCGGGCGGCGGGTTCGGATCCGGGTCAATCGGACGTCGATGCGGATTGACGGCTCGCGACGGACCGATTACCGGGGCGTGGGCAGCAATTCGAGGAATTGCGGCGGCACCGCGTCCACCAGCCATACGCCATTGCCTGTGACGAAGAATTCGTGACCGGCGGCCCGCATGGCGACCGTATCGACCCGCAACACCGCCGGACGGCCATGTCTGCCACCGACATTCACCGCGGTGGCGGTATCGGCGGACAGGTGCACCGCATGCCGCCGCATGGGCAGTAGACCCTCGGCCATGATCAGGCCGAGGGTGCGTTCGGCGGTGCCGTGATAGAGGATTTCCGGCGGATCGGCGGGTGTGTACCCCAGGTCGACCTCGATCGAATGGCCCTGGCGGGCGCGAATCGAGGTGCCGGAATCGTCGAATTCGAAGCGTTTCTTATTGTTCTGCTCGACCACCAGGTCGAGCTGGGTGCGGGTGAAACCGCGATTGTGCGCGGCGGCCTGGCGCAGCAGGTCCTGAACCCGCACCCACCCCGCCTCGTCCGGGCGCAAGCCGATGGCATCCGGGTTGTGCCGGAGCCAGCTCGACAGGCGTTTGGACAGGCGGACCATTTCTTTCTCATTCATGTTCGGCCCACCGTCTCGCATCGGCGGGCCGGACGCAACCGAATTCAGCTCTGAAACCACATGGGGCGCAAGGTCGGACCGTCATCGGGGAGCACGATCTGATCGCCGATGCGGGCGAAGCCGCAGCGCTCGTACAGGCGCTGCGAACGCTCGGTGCTGGCTTCCAGATACGCGGGGGTGGTGGCCGATTTCACGCGGTCGGTGATGATGGCCGCGCCCGCGCCCTTACCCCGAAACTCCGGGAGAGTCACGATGACCTGGAGGTACTGGTGCGGGAACTCGCGGGGATGACGCGCGGCCAGGGCCGTGGTGACCGCGGTGATGCGCTCGAACGGGCGGCCCGGCACCTGTCCGGCGAGGGCGCGCAGTTCCGCGGCTTCGGCCTCGAAGCGGTCCGCGGAGGTGACCGTCTGCCAGATCGACACCGCCCAGATATCGGAGCCCGAACCCGCGAGCCAGACCTGATCCTCCTTCAGGGCATTGGTGATCATCTCCGGAGCGCGTTCGTTGCGGAAGTACTCGACGGCCTCGGGGCTGTCCTCGAGGACCCAGGCGGTGACCGCCTCATCGAGTGCGGCGCGGGCGAAGACGCGCGCCACCTCGGTCGCCTCGGACAGTTCGGCGCGACGGACCCGCGGCTGGTTCTGCATGCTTTTCCTCCTCGGTGCGAACGGTGTTCCGATTCCCAAAGTAGGGGTCGATACGAGGGTTTACGACCAATTCGTCACACTTGGTGGTGTGATGAAATGCGTGGTGTGCGGTGCGGAGATTCCGCAGCGGGAACGCGGACGGCGGCGGCAATACTGCTCGCGGTCCTGCCAGGCCCGCGCGTACCGGGGGCGCAAGATCGCGACTCCCCCGCAGCGCAGGGTTCGGCCGGAGCGCCTCACGAATGTCGGAATTGTCAGGGCGGCAATCGAATTGGCGGATCGGGACGGGATCGACGGACTGTCCATGCGGCGGCTGGCGACCGAGCTCGGGGTGGCCACGACCGGACTGTATCGGCATTTCGCCGATCGAGACGCGCTGCTGGCGGAGATGGCCGAATACGTGATCGGGGCACGGCCCGCACCCGCCGCCGCACCGGGATGGCGGGCCCGGCTCACCGCCGAGGCGGTCGCGGAATGGCAGCTCTACCAGTTGCATCCGTGGATGCTGCCGGTGCTGGCCCAGACTCGGCCGCCGCTCGGGCTCGCGCTGCTGGACACCCTGGAGCGGTCATTCGCGGCGCTGGATCTGCCGGGGATGAATCGGGACATCATGCTGTCGATCTATCTGTCGCTGTCGGGGCTGGTACAGGGGCTGGCACTGCTGCCCGGATCGGAACGGACGCCCGTGGGGGTGAGTTCGGAGCATCCGATGCAGCTCGTCACGCCCGAGACGCATCCGACGCTCGTGCGCTATCTCGCCGATGACGCGGACGGGCTCGATACGGACTTCGATCGATTGCTCACCGAGGGCATCGAGTTACTGCTCGACGGTGTCGAAGCCCGCTATTTCGCGCCGCGGGCATAACGGCCCGACCGGGGCGTATCGCGTTCACCGGGAGCGAATACGGGGCGCGCCGGGCGGGTGGGCGCGGGGGTCGCGCAGTAGCCTGGGGCGCATGACAGCTGTTGCAGATCGTTCGCTCGGGCCGGAACTGGTGCGCACCGAGAGCCTCGGCGCGGCCGATGCTCTGGTCATCGGACTCACGTCGTCGGAGGACGGGCCGGTTTTCGCGCCCGCGGACGCGTTCGAAGATGTACTGGATGCCGATACGCGTGCGGCGCTGCTGAGTTCGCTGCGGGCGGTCGGGGCCAAGGGCAAATCCGAGGAGATCACCCGGGTGCCGGCGCCGAGTGGGCTGGATGTGGATTTCGTGCTCGCCGTCGGGCTGGGCGCGGTGGAGAAGATCGACGCCGAACAGGTGCGCAAGTCCGCGGGTGCGGCGGCGCGGGCGCTGACCGGGGTCGGGACCGCGGTCACAGTGCTGTCCGGGGTGGATTTGGGTGCGGCGGCCGAAGGGTTCTATCTCGGGGCGTACCAGTTCACCGCGTTCCGGTCGGCCAAGAGCGCGCCCAAGGCCGATGATCAGCCGGTGCGGCGGATCGAATTCCTGGTGCCAGACGCGGGATTCGGGGAAGAGGAGCTGTTCCGGTCGCAGGCGATCGCCGAAGCCGTCGCCACCGCACGGGATTTCGTGAATACGCCGCCGAACGAGCTGTTCCCGGCCGAATTCGCGGATCGCGCAGCGGAATTGGCTGCCGCCGCCGGGTTGCAGGTGGAGATTCTCGATGAGAACGAGCTGGCGGCCAAGGGGTACGGCGGGATCATCGGGGTCGGCAAGGGGTCGTCGCGGCCGCCTCGGCTGATTCGCATCACCTATGCGGGCGGGGATCAGCGGGTCGCGTTGATCGGCAAGGGGATCACGTTCGATACCGGCGGCATTTCCATCAAGCCCGCGCAGAGCATGGAGAATATGACCTCCGATATGGGCGGGGCGGCGGCGGTCATCGCCACCACGCTGCTCGCGGCTCGGCTGAGCCTGCCGATCACGGTGACCGCCACGGTGCCGATGGCGGAGAATATGCCGTCCGCCACCGCGCAGCGGCCGGGTGATGTGCTGGTGCAGTACGGCGGGACCACCGTCGAGGTGATCAATACCGATGCCGAGGGGCGGCTCATTCTCGCCGACGCGATTGTGCGTGCGGGAGAGGATGATCCGGATTACATCATCGATGTCGCTACCTTGACGGGGGCGCAGATGGTGGCGCTCGGCACCCGGACGCCGGGTGTCATGGGGACCGATGAGTTCCGGGATCGGGTGGCTCGGATTTCGCAGTCGGTGGGTGAAAACGGTTGGGCCATGCCGCTTCCCGCCGAACTGCGCGGGGATATCAACTCCAAGATCGCGGATCTGGCGAATGTCGCTCCGCATCGGTGGGGTGGAATGCTTTCCGCCGCACTGTTTCTCAAGGAGTTCGTGCCGGAGGGTGTGCAGTGGGCGCATCTCGATGTCGCGGGGCCGGCGTACAACACCGGTGGGGCGTTCGGGTACACGGGTAAGGGTGGGACGGGTGTGCCGGTGCGCACGCTCATCGCTACGCTCGAGTCGATTGCCTCTGAGTAACTGAAGGTCGGCAGGGCTGCTTCTGGCAGCCCTGCCGTGGTGTTGAAATTCCTACAATCTGGCTATTCACATGCGGGGCAGAATATTGCCCACTTGTCGCCCGCAACAGCTAATCTCGTGTGCGTGGGCATTGGGGTGGATGTCGATCCGGTCGAGTTGCGTGCTGCGGCCGATGCGTTGGAGGGGTCCGCGCGGGAGCTGAGCGAGCGCGTCGATTCGCATATGCGTGCGGTGCGGGAGTTCATCGGCGGGGAATGGGTTGGGGCGGCGGCCGGGTCGCATGAAGGACCGTGGGCCGAGTGGGAGCGCGGCACTCGACGGATCATCGACTCGTTCCATGCTGATGCGGGGCTGCTACGACGAGCCGCCGGGGAGTTCGAGGCGCACGATCGGTCGTGGGCGTCAGCCGTCGAGTCGGCGGGGGCGAGTCTGGATCTGCCCGGGGCGGTGAGCCTTGGGTGACTATCGAGTGGATCTCGATGGGCTGCAACGGCTCATAGACGCTACGGCCACGCTGGAAACATCGATCGAACAGCAGGTCCGGACGATCGAAGAGCGCGTCGACGCGTTGCATGTGGCCTGGACCGGTGAGGCAGCCGCCGGGCATCGCGCCGCGCATGACGCGCGGGTCGCAGGTGTCGCTGAAATGCGCGGGGCCCTTGGCGAATTGCGCGGCAAGCTGCATACCGCCCGGGACTCCTATCGCGCGGTCGGTGAGACCAACCTCGGAATGTGGCCGTGAGCGCGCAGGGAGTCGGCCATGGCGAGGCGTGCCGTGAGCAACGATGCTCGAGGTGGCCGTGAGCGCGCCCGCGGTCCCGCTCATCCTCTGCCGAGCCACCGAGTACCGCTCCGCCGCAGAGGTATTCGGCACCATCGCGCAGGACGCCGCCTCCACTCACATGGCCCTGCTCGGCGTCCTCAACGCCGGAGCGGGCATGGCAGGCAGCGACAGCATCGGCCAATCCTGGGCCGCCGCATACGACGAAGCCACAGGACTCGCCCTCGCCACCTCCGAACGCCTGATCACAGCGTCCGCCACCACCGCCGACCTCATAACCACCGGCGCGCACAACCACGAAACAGGCGAAGCCGCCGCGAATTTCAACGACCTGACTCCCCCACCCGCTCCCCCGGCCTGGCCGGTCCCCTGCGTAATTCCCCAAGCCCTGCCGGCCGCAGGCGACGGCATCCCCGAACCCTTCGGCTGGTCCTTCATCAAAGACCTCGTCGGCGCGGCCTGGCCCAGCGGCCACCAGGACAAACTCCGCGAAGCCCAAACCGCCTGGCTCACCACCGCCGCCGACCTCCGCACCCTCGCCCTCCGCATCCCCGACGCGTTATCCCTCCTCAACAACCAGCAATCCCCCGAAATCCCCACCGCCATCTCCACCTGCACCGACCGCCAATCCGACCTGCACACCCTCGCCGACATCTGCCAATCCCTCGCCGAAGCCTGCGGCACCTACGCCCAGCACCTCGACCAAGCCCACCACCAAATCCTCGAAGAACTAAAAGAATTCGCCGTCGAAACCGCCTTCGCCGAAACCCTCTTCGCCGTAGCGATCCCCCTGACCGGCGGCCTTTCCGAATTCGGCAACGTCGCCCTCGCCGCCCGCCTCACCTACAAAGCCGAGCGCGTGGCCACCATAATCAGCGAACTGGCCACCCGCGCAACCGCAATCACCGCCAGAACGTTGACGCCTCTCACCGCGCGCATCGGACCACTGCTGGCAAAGATCCGAAAGTGGGTGGAAGAAGCACAGCCCAAGCTGGTTTCCATCAGCCGACGCGCCGTACCGGTCCGAACACTGAGAACTACCTCGATGGATCGCCGATACCTGGGCGAACAGCTGCCGGGGAACTCCGTATGGCCGGGCCAACAGGTGACCTATCTGAATGCTGAAGAGCGACAGCGGTTTCAGCTGTTCATTCGCGATGGAAAAATGTACGACGCGGATGGCAATCTGTTCGACACCACGCTTGCGGCGTCTCACTGGAACGGCGCAGGCAAAGCGATCTTCGTGATGGACAAGAACGGTAGTATCTACGCGTCGCTCTACCATGGTCCAGGCGAGTTCCACCATTCCAGTTTCCTTGCGGGAGCGCCTGTTGCCGGAGCCGGTGAGCTTCAGGTGGCAAACGGAGAACTCCGATTGATCACCGATGCCAGCGGTCACTACCGGCCCGGACCCGATTTCACGAAGCAAGTAATCGAAGAGATGCGACGACAGGGTTTGACGATCGATCCAGCGCAGATCATCACGACGCCGAGATGACGTGGAGGCCAAAGAACAATGACCCAGCAGTGGCGCGGCGTCGTGAACGCCGTCCTCTACGGTGTGCAATTCTCCGATACCCTCGGACCCGAGGAAGTGAGTCGAGTATCGACTGCATTGCTCACCGGACCACTGGGGGCCCTCACTCTCGACGAGAAGTACGGGGCTTTGGTAGCAGCCCTTGAGTCGAATGAGGAGCTGGACACCGTTGTTCGGATCAAGCACTCGGAATCCGAGCTGCGGGACTTTCTCGGCAGAGTCGTCACAGAGCTCGACGGGAGGCGTCCATGGACCGAGCCGGCATTTCGCGAACTGCCGCTATCCGAGTGGACGCGTTTCTCCGGATTCGCCCCCGTAGCTCGGGTCGATCTCGCGTGGCCCGCCATTCAAGGTCCACTGCGCCGAATGCTCAAGAAACCGGCGGGGGACGATCGCTACTGGCTGCTGCTCCGAATGAGGTCGGGAACCGAAATCGCACTCGTCTGGCCGGGTTGGGCGGGCGAATCCGCGACCGCGCTGCTGGCGGATCAGGCGACACCTGCGCGGAATGTCGTCGAGGAAGTTCTGGGCGCGACAGCGCTCACTCCGTCGAATATTTCGATCATCAATCGCTGAGCCGGGCGCGTTGTTGTTCTATGCGGCGGCGGGCGTCGTGGTCTCGCATGCGTTGGGGGTAGCCGGTTTTGCGGACGTCGTAGACGGGGATGTTCAGGGTGGTGGAGAGGCGGTGGGCGCCTCGTTCGCCTACTACTCGGCGGGTCCATTCGCCGTCGTGGGCTACCAGGACGGCGGTTACGTCGGTGACCGTGGTGCGGGGTTCTATGAAGGCTTCTACGCCGTGGTGTGACCTGGTCCAGGTGATGAGGTGGGTCAGGTCGGACGGGGTTGTGGTCTTCGAGGAGCTTCGGGATAGGAAATCCAGGAAACTCATGGGGTGCCTCCTTCCCGGACGGGTGGGGCGCCGCCGGTAATTCGATATTGCCAGCGGTGGGAATGGGTGGACAGGGGGTGGCGGGGGTTCGAAGGCGCTGCTCAGGGACTTCTTGGGTGGCGTTCAGGAGCGGGCGGCTATTACCGCTGTTGGAATGGCGTTCGAGGGCCTCACCATCGGGTTTGTGACGCCGCGAGGTTCGGGGAAGGGCCGCCCTGTGACACGTTGCACGCGGCGGAGTGCAAGGATGGCAGCTGGAACAAGAACCAACATGGATCTCCGGATGCCACAGAATGATCGGTGGCGGTTGGACCCACATCGCGACCCGCGATGAAAGTCCGCCGGGGACAAACTGTTTAACCCGACGAGCAGTCAGAGGAGTCAACGGACATGGCCTTCTCCGTCCAGATGCCAGCTCTTGGTGAGAGCGTCACCGAGGGCACTGTGACCAGGTGGCTGAAGCAGGAAGGGGACACGGTCGAGGTCGACGAGCCGTTGCTCGAGGTATCGACCGACAAGGTCGACACCGAGATCCCGTCTCCCACCGCCGGCGTACTGGTCAAGATCGTGGCGCAGGAAGACGATGTGGTCGAGGTCGGTGGCGAACTCGGCGTGATCGGTGACGCGGGCGAGGCTCCGGCCCCCGCTGCCGCCCCGGCTCCGGCCGAAGCACCTGCACCTGAGCCCGAACCCGCCCCGCAGCCAGAGGCCGCCGCACCGGCGCCCGCTGCCGCAGCCCCCGCACCCGCCGCCGAAGCCGCTTCCGGCACGCCGGTGAAGATGCCCGAACTCGGCGAGTCCGTGACCGAGGGCACCGTCACCCGCTGGCTCAAGCAGGTCGGCGATTCGGTCGCGGTCGATGAGCCTTTGCTCGAGGTCTCCACCGATAAGGTCGACACCGAGATCCCTTCGCCCGTCGCCGGCACGCTGCTGGAGATCACCGCGCAGGAAGACGATGTCGTCAATGTCGGCGGTCAGCTCGGCGTAATCGGAAGTGGCGCACCGGCTGCCGCTCCCGCGCCCGCCCCGGCGGCACCCGCTCCGGAACCGAAGCCCGCCGCTGCTGCCCCGGCTCCCGCGGCCGCCGCACCGGCTCCCGCGCCCGCCCCGGCTCCGGCGGCTCCGGCCCCGAAGCCCGCCCCGGTTCCGGCCGCGGCGACCCCGGCGGACGAGCCCTCCACCAATGGCGGCGGCCCCTACGTGACCCCGCTGGTCCGTAAGCTCGCCACCGAGAACGGCGTCGACCTCGCCACCCTCACCGGTTCCGGTGTCGGCGGCCGCATCCGCAAGCAGGATGTGCTCGCCGCCGCGGAGGCCAAGAAGGCTCCGGCTCCCGCCGCTGCCGCACCGGCCGCGGCTGCTCCGGCCGCCGCGCCCGCCGCCGCTGCCCCGAAGTCGGACCTGGCGCACCTGCCCGGCACGGTCCAGAAGGCCAGCCGGATCCGCAAGATCACCGCGGCCAAGACTCGTGAGTCGCTGCAAACCACGGCGCAGCTCACCCAGGTGCACGAGGTCGACCTCACCAAGGTCGTCGCACTGCGCACCAAGGCCAAGGAAGCGTTCAAGGCGCGCGAGGGCGTGAACATCACGTTCCTGCCGTTCTTCGCGAAGGCGGCGATCGAGGCGCTCGGGGTGCACCCGAACGTCAACGCCTCCTACAACGAGGAGACCAACGAGATCACCTACCACTCGGTGGTCAACCTGGGCATCGCCGTGGACACCGAGCAGGGTCTGCTCTCGCCGGTCATCCACAACGCCAACGACCTGTCGCTGGCGGGCCTGGCGCGCGCCATCGCCGATATCGCCAACCGGGCGCGCAACGGCGGCCTCAAGCCGGACGAGCTGTCGGGCGGTACCTTCACCGTCACGAATATCGGTTCGCAGGGCGCGCTGTTCGACACCCCGATCCTGGTTCCGCCGCAGGCGGCGATGCTGGGCACGGGCGCGATCGTCAAGCGCCCCATGGTGATCAGCGATAGCGGCAGCGAATTCATCGGCATCCGCTCGATGGCCTACCTGCCGCTGACCTACGATCACCGGCTCATCGACGGCGCCGACGCGGGCCGCTTCCTCACCACCATCCGGCACCGGCTGGAAGAGGCGGCCTTCGAGGGCGACCTCGGCCTGTAAGGGTTGGTATGAAAGTCGTGGTCGCCGGTTCCTCCGGATTGATCGGGACGGCGCTCGTCGCGGCCCTGCGCCGCGACGGACACCAGGTGGTTCGCCTGGTGCGCCGTCCCGCCCACGCTCGCGATGAATTCCAGTGGGATCCAACGCGAGCCGACCTCGACGATCGTGCGCTGCGTGATGCCGACGCCGTGGTGAATCTCTGCGGCGCCGGTATCGGGCGACGGCGCTGGAACGGCAGTTACAAACAGGAATTGCGCGACAGCCGCGTCGTTCCGACCGATGTATTGGCTTCCGCGGCAGCAACCGCGGGGGTGCCGACGCTCGTGAACGCGAGCGGCGTGCACTACTACGGCGGTGGCAGCGGCGATCGCGTCATGACCGAGAGTTCGCCCGCCGGAACCGGATTCCTGGCCGGACTGTGTCAGGACTGGGAAGCCGCGACCCGCCCCGCCGCCGAAGCGGGTGTGCGCACGATTCTGTTGCGCAGCGCGGTCGTGCTCGCCAAGCAGGGCGGCATGCTCGCAATGCTCTATCCCCTTTACTTTTTGGGCCTCGGCGGCCGATTGGGCAGTGGGCGGCAATACGTTCCGTGGATCTCGCTCGATGACGAGATCGGCGCGATAATCTTCGCGCTCACCAATGAGTCCCTGAGCGGCCCGGTCAATATGGTCGGCCCGGCACCGGTGACGAACGCCGAATTCACCCGCGCGATGGGCCGCGCCCTGCATCGGCCGACCCCGCTGTTCGTGCCCGCGTTCGCGCTGCGCGCGGCGGTCGGCGAATTCGCCGAAGAGGGAATCCTGCACGGCCCCAGGGCGATTCCCACCGCGCTCGAAGAAGCGGGCTACCCCTTCCAGCATCACACCATCGGCGCGGCGCTGGCCGCCACGGTCGGTCACCGCTCCTGATTCACGCCGCTGTGACGGGCGCGATACAGATCACACGGGGTGCGCGGATAGCGTGTTGCGGGTGAGCAATGAGACCTCTCAGCCGGTAGCCACCGAACTGCTGGTGCGCGATGCGCGGGAAAGCGATCTGCCGGAGATCCTGGCGATCCACAACAACGCCATCGCCGAGACCACCGCCATCTGGGATACCGAACCGGCCGACCTCGCCGAACGGCAAGCCTGGTTCGATGCGCGGACCGCCGCCGGATGCCCGATCCTGGTCGCCGAGATCGACGGCGCGGTCGCCGGGTACGCCAGCTACGGCCAGTTCCGGCCCAAGTCGGGTTACCGCTTCTCCGTGGAGAATTCGGTGTACGTCGCCGATCGTTTCCACCGGCGGGGAGTGGCGAAAACGCTCATGACCGAACTGCTGGAGCGGGCGCGGCGCGGGGACGTGCACGTCATGATCGCCGCCATCGAAACCTCCAACCAGGTCTCCATCACCCTGCACGAGAAGTTCGGCTTCGCGATCGTCGGGCAGATGCCTCAGGTCGGGCAGAAGTTCGGCCGCTGGATGGACCTGACGCTGATGCAGATCATCCTCGACGATGGCGTAGCGTCGCAGAGGTGAGCGACAGCAAGACGGTCACCGCCCCGGCACACCGTGGGGCATCGGCCCGGTTCGACAGCACACCCCTGCTGGTCCAGGAACTGGGTCTGATCGAGTACACGCGGGCGTGGGAGTTGCAGCGCGGCATTGCCGCCGAGCGCGCCGACGGCATCGGCCAGGATCGGCTGCTGCTGCTCGAGCATCCCTTCGTCTTCACCGCCGGACGGCGCACCGAGGCCCAGGATCTGCCCATGGACGGCAGCCCGGTGGTGGAGGTCGATCGAGGCGGGAAAATCACCTGGCACGGGCCGGGGCAATTGGTCGGCTATCCGATCATCCGGCTTGCCGAACCGGTCGACGTGGTCAAGTACGTGCGCCGGTTGGAGGAAGCCCTCATCCATGTGTGCGCGCAACTCGGGCTGGAAACCGGTCGGGTGGAAGGGCGTTCGGGTGTGTGGCTGCCCGCCTCGGAATTCCTGCCCGAGCGCAAGGTCGCGGCCATCGGTGTGCGGGTGCAGCGCGGGGTGACCCTGCACGGGGTCTCACTGAACTGCAATTCCTCGCTCGACGGTTTCAACGCGATCGTGCCGTGCGGTATCCGCGATGCCGGGGTCACCACGCTGACCCGCGAGCTCGGCCGCGAGATCACCGTCGCCGAGGTGAGCCCGCTGGTCGCCGAGGCCATCGCGCGCGCCCTCGACGGCGATCTGCCCATTACCGAACACCATCTGCCCAGGACCGCCGCCGTCACCCCACCGGTGGCCGTCAAAGCCGAATGATCACGAGCGTAGGGTGAGTTGAGTGACCTCCGTCGATACCCCGACATCGAACACCCCCGATCCCGCCGCACCCCGGCCGGGCTCGACCGCCGCCTCCGCACCCGCCGGACGCAAACTGCTGCGCATCGAGGCGCGTAACGCCGAGACCCCGATCGAGCGCAAACCCAAGTGGATTCGCACCAAGGCGACCATGGGCCCGGAGTACACCGAGCTCAAGGGCCTGGTGAAACGCGAAGGGCTGCACACGGTTTGCGAGGAAGCGGGCTGCCCCAACATCTTCGAATGCTGGGAGGACCGCGAGGCCACCTTCCTCATCGGCGGTGAACAGTGCACGCGGCGCTGCGACTTCTGCCAGATCGACACCGGCAAACCCGCCGCACTCGATCGCGACGAGCCCCGGCGCGTGGCCGAATCGGTGCAGGCCATGGGACTGCGGTACTCGACCATCACGGGTGTCGCCCGCGATGATCTGGAGGACGGCGGCGCCTGGCTGTACGCGGAGACCGTGCGCGCGATCAAGCGGCTGAACCCGCACACCGGCGTCGAACTGCTGATCCCGGATTTCAACGCCGTGCCCGAACAGCTCGAAGAGGTGTTCTCCACTCGTCCCGAGGTGCTCGCGCACAATCTGGAGACGGTGCCGCGCATCTTCAAGCGGATTCGCCCGGCGTTCCGGTACGGGCGGTCGCTCGCGGTGCTCACCGCCGCGCGCGAGGCCGGGCTCGTCACCAAGTCGAATCTGATCCTCGGTATGGGCGAGACCCCCGAGGAAGTCACCCAGGCCATGCGCGATCTGCACGAGGCCGGATGCGACATTCTGACCATCACGCAGTACCTGCGGCCGTCGCCGCGGCACCATCCCGTCGATCGCTGGGTGAAGCCGGAAGAGTTCGTGCAGCACTCGGATATGGCCAATGAGATCGGTTTCGCCGGTGTCATGGCGGGTCCGCTGGTGCGTTCCTCGTACCGCGCGGGCCGGTTGTACGCGCAGGCGATGGAGCATCACGGGCGCGAAATCGCCCCGGAGATGGCGCATTTGGCGCAGGGCGGCGCGGCTTCCCAGGAGGCCACCAGCGTGCTCGCACGCTTCGGTTCCTGACGGGACCGCCGCGCCACCCGAGATCATCGGCGCGGATTCACTCCTTCTCGCACACCGGCTGGAATTCACCTCGAATTCCGGCCGGTTTTGTTGTGCGGACGCGCGCACCCGGATGTGGCGTGCCGACGCCATCTCGCCGGAATCGTGGACGGGAGCGGGCTGCGGTGGGAAGCTCGGAGTACCGCAGCAATCGACCCCGGAGCGAGCCTTATGGTCGAGCGAACCGCGTCGGCAGGCGCGAATGGCAAGGCAGTCACGGCCGAACGGCCCGACGATATCCGCAATGTGGTGCTGGTCGGCCACAGCGGATCGGGCAAAACGACGCTGGTGGAGGCCCTCGCGGTCGCCACGGGCGCGGTGCCCCGAGCCGGACGGGTGGAGGACGGCACCTGCGTCTCGGATTACGACGATATCGAGCAGCGACAACATCGCTCGGTGCAATTGTCGGTGGTGCCGATGGGCTGGGACGGGACGAAGGTCAACCTACTCGACACCCCCGGATACCAGGATTTCGTCGGGGAGCTCAGGGCCGGTCTGCGAGCAGCGGACGCGGCCCTTTTCGTGCTCTCGGCCGCCGCCGGCGTGGAGGGCGTGAGCGGGACGACGCTGGCGCTGTGGGAGGAATGCGCGAGCGTCGGCATGCCGCGCGCCATTGTGCTCACCCATTTGGACACCGCGCGAGCCGATTTCGAGGAGATGACCGAGACGTGCGGGCAGATCCTCGGCGGTGGACGGGCGGAATCCATACTGCCGCTGCATCTTCCGGTGTACGGGGCCAAGGGCGCGGACGGGCATCGGCCGGTCACCGGGTTGATCGATCTGCTGACCCAGCATGTCTACGACTACTCCGCGGGCGCGCACACCGAAACACCCGCCTCCGATGAGCAACTGGAGCAGCTGGAGCAGGCGCGCAATCGGCTCATCGAGGGCATCATCGCCGAATCCGAGGACGAGACGCTCATGGAGCGCTACATCGGCGGCGAGGAGATCGACCTCGCGACGCTGGTGCCGGATCTCGAAAAGGCCGTCGCACGAGGCAGTTTCCATCCGGTGCTGATCGCCGCGCCGCCGCCGGAGGGCGCGAAACAGGGGCTCGGGACGGTGGAGATCCTGGATCTCATCACCCGCGGATTCCCCACTCCCGCAGAACATCCCGTATCGGCGCTGTGCGGCGGCAAAGCCACGCCGCTGGTGTGCGATCCCAAAGCGCCACTGGCCGCCGAGGTGATTCGCACCGCCTCGGATCCCTATGTGGGGCGAATGTCATTGGTGCGGGTGTTCTCCGGGACACTGCGTGCCGATGACACCGTGCACGTCTGGGGTCATCGGATCGGGGCGGAAGCGGTCGATCACGACTCCGATGAGCGCATCGGCGCGGTCTCGATTCCCTTCGGGAAACAGCAGCGGCCGCTGGGCCAGGGCATTGCCGGTGACATCGTATGCGTCACCAAACTCTCGCATGCCGAGACCGGGGATACCCTGTCCGCCAAGGATTCTCCGCTGCTCATCGAACCGTGGTCGATGCCGGATCCGCTATTGCCGGTCGCGGTGAACGCGCACAGCAAGGCCGATGAGGACAAGCTCTCGATCGGGCTGTCCCGGCTGGTGGCCGAGGATCCGACGGTGCGGCTGGAACAGAATCCGCACACCCATCAGCTGGTGCTGTGGTGTCTGGGTGAAGCACATCGCGATGTGGCGCTGGAGCGGTTGCGCTCGCGATTCGGGGTCAATGTCGATGTGATCGAGCATCGGGTGGCGCTGCGGGAAACGTTCGCCAGCACCGCTTCCGGTAAAGGCAGGCATGTCAAACAGTCGGGTGGGCACGGGCAGTACGCCATCTGCGAGATAGAGGTCGCTCCCCTGCCCGGCGGCTCGGGTATCGAATTCGTCGACAAGGTGGTGGGCGGCGTGGTGCCGCGCCAATTCATCCCCTCGGTGGAGAAGGGCGTTCGCGCGCAAGCGGCGCGGGGTGTCGCTGCCGGGTATCCGCTGATAGATGTGCGGATCACGCTTTATGACGGCAAAGCCCACTCGGTCGACTCCTCCGATGCGGCCTTCCAGATGGCGGGCGGCCTGGCCCTGCGCGAAGCGGCGAGCGCCGCCAAGATGAACCTGCTCGAACCCATCGCCGAAGTCCGGGTGATAGTCGCCGACGAATACGTCGGCCCCATCCTCGTCGACCTATCCGGTCGCCGCGGCCGAGTCCTGGGCACCGAACCGGTCACATTGGGCCGCACCGAGATCCGAGCCGAAGTCCCCGAACTCGAACTCTCCCGGTACGCGGTCGACCTGCGCTCCCTGGCACACGGCGCGGCCTCCTTCACGCGCAGCTACACCCGCCACGAACCGATGCCGGCCCAACTGGCCGACACCATTCGCGACAAGACCAAATCGGCGGGCTAGGCGACGCTGATGCCGTAGCGCGTCGCCAACGCCGCGAGATCGGTGGCATAGCCCTGTCCCAGGGCCCGCAGTCGCCAGGTCTCACCGCGCTGATACACCTCCGCGAGCAGCAGCGTTCGCTCCTCGGTGGCGGCATCGAGGGTGGCACGGGCGATCACGGCCTGGTCGCCACCGGGCGCGGCTTCGATCTCGATGGCTCCCACATCGCCGAACGTGATGCCCGGACCGTCGATGGCGGCGGCGATCGCGATGCGGCGGCAGTATTCGGGCAGATGATCGAGCGAGATGGTCAGCGATTGCTCGCTGGGCCCTTCCACCGCCAGCTCCACCCCCTCGGCGGATCGCTGGTTTTAGAACACGAAATCCGGGTCACCGGTGACCATTTCGTCATCGGTGAGCAGGAAGGCGACCAGATCCACCTCCCAGCCGCCGTTCTGTTTCCACGAGGCGCGCAGGGTCCATTCGCCACCGCATTCGTCGACCGGAAGGTCCATCACCTGGCCCCGGGCCAAGGACAGCGCTTCGACCGTGATCGGTTCGGGCACGATCGGTTCGGATGGGGCGGGCAGGCCGGGTTCGGCGTCCGGCCGGGGTTGATTCGGGTGCACTGCGGATTCCTGGTGGGCGGCTGTGAATTCCCCGGCGGTCAGCGATTCGGGGCCGTGGATCGGCAGGCCGACGCCCGCCGCCCTACTGTATCGGCGGTCGGACGCGGCGTCGGACAGGGCCAGCACATCGGTGACGCTCGCCGAGAGATTCACCGCGACGGAGGCTCCGCGTGCGATGAGATCGGCCGTGGCGGCGGCGCGTTGATCGTGGGTGCCGCCGAGCACGAGAAACCGGCGGCCCGATAGTGGTCCCGAAGGGCGTTGCCGAGCCGCCGATTTCGCGGAACCGGTGGATGCGCCCTCGACGGAACCCGACCTGCCCTCGACTGTGGCGGACGCACCCTCGGCCACGCCCGACGCACCCCTGGCGGTACCGGTCCCACGCTCAGCGGTGCCGATCGCGCCCTTGGCTGTGCCGGATGCGCCTGTGGCCGTGCTCGATATGCCCTCGACCGTGCTGGTCGCGCTCGCGGTACCGGTCGCGCCCTTGGCGGTGCCGGGTGCGATATCGGTGAGCAGCGCCAGGAACGCCGATTCGGTGAGCAGGGCGGTGCCGAATTCGACGGCGTCGCGCACCTTGCGGCTCTGCGATCGCGACTCGTTCGTCACCAGCACGCTGGTGCGACGGCTGAGCGAGGTCGTGACATCCAGACCGGCGGCCTCGGCGCGAGCCGCCAAAGCCGAACGCTCCATATGGGTTTCACCGGTGATCGCGATTTTCATGCCCTGCACCAGGCGGCCGTGTTCCTGGAACCGCCCGGGATAGGCGAAGGAGCACAGCATCTTCGGGCCGGAGCGAGTCGTCGGCCAGCGCCGGGAGGAGCGCCGCTGGTCGCGTTGCGGCGGCATGAGCGGGGGCGAGACGCCGAACCGCCGGGCGTCGGACATCAAACCGTGCAGGACGCCCGCCAGTACCCGTGTGTCATCGAGTGCGTCGTGCGCGCGCGTCTGCCGCACGCCGTAGTGCGCGGCGAGCGTGCCCAGTTTGAAGTTCGCGGTGGGCGGTGCCAGTCGGCGCGCGAAGGCGAGCGTGCACAGCTGCCGTTCGACCGGCAATATCGCACCGGCGCGGGTGAATTCCTCATGCAGGAAGCCGTAGTCGAACGAGGCATTGTGCGCGACCAGAACGCGGCCGGTGAGCAATTCCGCGAGCCGCGGCCGGATTGCCTCGAATGTCGGTGCGCCGTGCAGCTTTTCCCGGGTCAACCCGTGGATCTCCACCGGGCCGGGATCACAGCCGGGGTTCACCAGGGTGTGGAATTCGTGCTGTACGCGACCGTCGTCGGCGAGCGTCAGCACCGCCACCGACAGCACCCGATCCTCGGACGCGGACAACCCGGAGGTTTCGACGTCGACCAGCGTGAACGAACCGAATTCGGCATTGGCATGCACTGTGATCGGACTGCCCTCTCGGCTCGAATTGGACTCTCGCCGTGTGGAATCCGAGAATCGTCCGGGGCCGTTACCGCTCGTCCGGCGCGTCGCGGAAGCCGACCACGCGGTCCGGTGAGCGGGTGAGCACTCGCCCGGGATGGCAGCGCCTCCGGCGCGGCGAACACTGAGACTCAGGTCACATGGCCGCGTCCGAATGGTCCCGTCGCGAACCGGGCGGTACCGGGCCACTATCCTGGACGCATGGCAGCAGGTAAGGGCGGCAATAACCCGTCGAAGGAAGCGAAGGCCGCGGCTAAGGCGGCGCGCAAGCAGGCGTCGAAGGAACGCCGCCAGCAGCTGTGGCAGGCGTTCCAGATGCAGCGCAAGGAAGACAAGCTGCTGCTGCCGCTGATGATCGGCGCGTTCGTCGGTGTGACGGTGCTGTTCCTGGTGGTCGGGTTGATCTTCGGGTTGCAGTGGTTCCTGCTGCCGATCGGATTGCTGCTGGGCGCGCTGGCCGCGTTCATCCTCTTCGGCCGCCGCGTACAGAAGAACGTGTACGCCAAGGCCGAGGGACAGGCCGGAGCGGCGGCATGGGTACTCGACAACCTGCAGGGCAAGTGGCGGGTGACGCCGGGCGTCGCGGCCACCACCCAGCTCGACGCGGTGCATCGCGTGGTCGGACTGCCGGGCGTGGTGCTGGTCGCCGAGGGCTCGCCGCAGCGGGTGAAGTCGCTGCTCGCGCAGGAAAAGAAGAAGGTATCGCGACTGGTCGGCGATACGCCGATCTACGACGTGGTCATCGGCAACGAGGGTGATCAGGTGCCGCTCAAGGAGTTGCAGCGGTATCTCACCAAACTGCCGCGCAATATCGACGCCAAGCGGATGGACCTCATCGAGGGCCGGCTGTCTGCGCTCGCGACGCGCGGCGGACCGGCGCTGCCGAAGGGTCCGCTGCCCGCGGGCGCGAAGATGCGCGGCGTGCAGCGCAGTATTCGCCGCCGCTGACGTCATCGAACTAGCGAGGCCCCACATCCTTCCGGATGTGGGGCCTCGCTCATTTTCCGGCGAAGAGTCCGTCGGCGAAAAAGTTCGGTCGCGCGGGAATGATCCGTGAACCACTAACCTTCTAACTATCGATAGCCGGTTATACGGATCGGCGCGAGCGTTAGGACACAGCGATGACCACCGTGCGACACCACACCCGCGAGATCCAGGGCCAGCAGGTCTTCTATCGGGAAGCGGGCGATCCGGCGAACCCGACACTGGTACTGCTGCACGGGTTTCCCACCAGCTCCGCCATGTTCCGGCCACTGCTGCACGACCTGAGCGACCGCTACCACTTGATCGCGCCGGATCACATCGGGTTCGGGCAGTCGTCGATGCCGCGCGTGGACGAATTCGAGTACAGCTTCGAGAAACTCACCGCGATCACCCTGGAACTGCTCGACACCCTCGGCATCGAGCGGTTCGCGCTGTACATCCAGGATTACGGCGCGCCGATCGGATTGCGCATCGCATCCCGCAATCCGGAACGGGTCACCGCGCTGATCGCGCAGAGCGGCAACGCGTATCTCGAAGGGTTCACCCCGTTCTGGGAGCTGCTGTTCGCGCACGCCGAGGATCGGGTCGCGAATGAAGCGGCGGCGCGGGAACTGCTCACGGGCGACGCCACGAAATGGCAGTACACGCACGGTGTTCCGGCCGACCGGCTGTCACTGATCAGCCCGGATACCTGGACGCTGGATCAGGCGTATCTGGATCGCCCGGGCAACAAGGAGATTCAGCTCCAGCTCTTCGTCGACTACAAGGTCAACCTGGACAGCTATCCGGCCTTCCAGAAGTACTTCGCCGAATACCAGCCGCCCACCCTCATCACCTGGGGTGCGAATGACGAGATCTTCGGAGCCGACGGCGCTCGCGCCTACCTGCGCGATCTCCCCGACGCCGAACTCCACCTCCTGGACGCCGGGCACTTCGCCCTCGAATCCCACGGCCCCGAAATCGCCTCGCTCATCCGCGATTTCCTGGGCCGCAGCCTGTCCTGACCAAAATCAGGGGGTAATGGCATCCCGCGAGAGCTCAGCGCCGCCATTACCCCCTGACCGAGCGGCCGACTATTCCTCGGGAATCGGGAGGCAGAGGGCCGCGCCCTCTCCCAGATCGAGCCAGCGGCCTGACGGCGTGGTGGTGATGCGCAGGACCACCGCCGAGCAGTGCGAGCAGCGGGCCACGGTGCCGGGGCAGCAGAAGTAGACCAGGGCCCGGGCCACCGGTTCCACCACTCCGCATGCGCCGCAACGACATCCGCAGGAGGTGAGGTCGGCCGCGAAGATCTCCGAGAGCAGCCCGGCCAGGACATTGCCGTCGAGATAACCGTTCGGGGAGGTGTACTGGGGCGACATGGCTACCTTCCCGTCGGTCCGAAGCGTTCGGTTCTGATCAGAGCCGGATCGTGCCCGGCGGAAACCAGTGCGGCGGCGGCGAATTCGACGAAGGGGGTCGGTCCGCAGACGTAACAGGTGACATCGGCGGCGGGCGGCAGGGAGTGCTTCGCGATCTCTTCCGCCGTCAGCCTGCCGGGAGCACGGGTGTCGCCCGGCGGGGCGCTTCGGCTGTAGGCGAGGAACACATCGATATCGTCATCCGGTAGCGCGAAACCCGTAGTGAGCGTGTCTGATTCGAGCTGGCCGGAAGCGCTGGGCAACGAGGTTCGGCTGCGGTCCAGCCCGGTTGGCTCGCGGCCGAACAGTTCGTCGCGGTAGTAGACGTCTTCGGGCGGGCGCAGGGCATAGATGAGCCGGAAAGGGTTGGGCGAGGTCGCTTTTCGGCGGGCTCGGAGGATTGCCGCAAGGGGGACGACGCCCGAGCCGCCCGCGATGAGGGTGGCCGGGCCGCCGGTGTCCGGATTCCAGGTGAACCAGCCGCCGACCGGGCCCCGCGTCTCGATCTGCGCGCCGAGGGGGAAATCGTCGACGAGGTAGGTGGAGACTTCGCCGTCGGGGACGCGCTGAATCGTGAGTTCGATGTCATCGCCGTCGGCCGGGGCGGCGAGGGAATAGGTGCGTTCGGCGTGATAGCCGTCGGGTGCCGTCAGCCGGACGTCGACATGCTGGCCTGGAAGGTGACCTGGCCAGCCGGGAACGCGCAGGGTGAGGGTGCGGGCCGATGGGGTTTCGAAGTGGGCGGCGGTGAGTTCCGCGGGCTGCCAGCGCATTTCAGCCGCCGGCCGTCAGTCGCCCTGATAGCGCTGTTCGCGCCACGGGTCGCCGTAGCTGTGATAGCCCGCGGTCTCCCAGAAGCCGGGCTCGTCGTAGTCGAGCAGGCGGATCGACTTCACCCATTTGGCGGATTTCCAGAAGTACAGGTGCGGGACCAGCAGGCGCGCTGGGCCGCCGTGCTCCGGATCGAGGTCCTGGCCGCCGAAACTGTGCACGATCCAGGCCTTACCGTCCAGCAGATCCTCCAGCGGGAGGTTGGTGGTGTAGCCGCCGTAGCTGGTGATCGCCGCGAATTCCGCTTGGGTTTCGACGTTTTCGAGCAGCGTGTCGATCGAGACGCCCTGCCAGGTGGTGTCGAGCTTGGACCACCGTGTCACGCAATGGATGTCGACGTGCGGTTTGCTCTGCGGCAGTGACATGAATTGCGGCCAGCTCCAGGCGTATTGGCGGCCGGTCTCGTTGGTGACGGTGAATTGCCAGCGGTTCAGGTCGACGCGCGGGGTGGGGCCCGCGGACAGCACCGGGAAATCCTCGGTCAGGTATTGGCCGGGCGGCAGCCGGTCGGTCTTGGGCCGGGGGCGGCCCTGGAAGCCTGGCGAAAAGACATTCATGTGATCCCTCCGGCGGTACGGGGTACATGGCCGCGTCTGCCTCGCGGCATCTGAAAAGACTACGCCCCACCCGACCGGGAACCCGGCCTTTCGGGCGCGGGATCACCCATTTCAGCGGACGTGCGAGCCCAGGAAGCGCACGACGTCGGGGGTGATGGTGCTCCAGTATTCGTCGTTGTGCGCGCCCGGCGTCACCAGCGCGACCTCCAGCCGCGCCCGGCCCATGAACTGGCGGCAGCCGTCGATGAAGCGGTCGCGGTCGCCCACCCAGACGCCGGTGGGCGACGGGCCGAGCTTGGCGATGTTCTGCAGCGGGTCCAGGGCGGACCATTCCTCGGCGGTGGCGAACGCGTTGCGCTTGCTCATCTCGTTCCAGGAGGTGATCAGGCCCGGCGAGATGGCGGCGATGGCGTTGGTGGGACGGCCGCGTTCGGCGCGGCGGCGGCCGTAGACGAGCGCGCCGAAGCCGCCCATCGAGGTGCCCGTGCAGGCGAAGGGTTCGGTATTGAGCCCGCGCGCACCGAGCCAGCCGGGTGCCTCGTCGAGCAGCATGGTCATCGGGTCGTCACCGGAAAAGTGCTGGTGCCAATAGTTGTCGCCACCGTCGATGGCCATGAATCCGAAGGCGGGCACCAGGCGGGCGGCCACGGCCGCGGCGAGCACCCCGCCGATATCGCCGATGGCGGCCGTGCGGGCGGTCCCGTGCAGACCGTGCAGCAGCAGCGACATGGGCAGGCCCTCGGTGGGCACACCCGGCGGCACAATGGTGATGACATCCACCTGACGCCCGCGCGCGGCCGAGTACACGCGATCGGTGCGGACGATGGGTTCGATGCCGAAAATGGTTTGCGGACCGTGCGGCAGGGCATTCTGCAGACTGTCGCCGTCGGGCGCGGCGTTGACGCCCGCGCTCACCGCGGCACCGGTGGCCGCCAAGCCCAGCAGACCGGTGGTCGCGAGCAGCGACCGCCGGCTGAAACTCCGCGCGGCAGCCCGGTAGCCCGTACCCATCGATCCTCCATCAGCACATCAACAGCTATCCGCCGATTCGCAAGCTCATCGAGCGCGCCCCGGCGGACCGCCTGCGACCCTACCGATCGAAGGCAACACGGGGTGAACAATGGGCTACGGCCGCACGGACATTTACATGGCAAAGCCATGATGTACCTGGATGTATGAGTTATTCATGAGGATTCGGATCCCGCCGAATCGAATGGACGCGCTGTTCAGCGGCTATAGACGAGGGCGGTTCCGGTGGCGCGGTCGTGCATGCCGCGGCCGTCGCCGTCGGTGAAGAGGGCGGGCACCACGAATACCAGGATCGCTTGCCGGGCGAGTGCTCGAACGAATCCGACCGGTCCGTCGATATCAATGCGGCTGACCCGGATGCGCAGGAAATACTGGCCCGGGGTGAACCCGAACAGCGTCACCGTGGCAATCCCCAGCACGAACCACACCCCGAGATTGGGCGTGGCGAGCGAATTGATGATCACCTCGAAATGCGAGGGCGGCGTCTTGCCCGGATTCGCGCTGACGAATTTCGCGATGAGCGCATCGGCATTGGGGCGGACCAGAATCGCGGTCAAACCGAGCGAGATGAACCAGTCCAGGATCAGCGCCGGAATGCGCCGCGTCATCGGAGCGAGCGCTCCCACACCGGTTTTCGGCAGCCCCAGTTCCTTGCCCTGGTAGTCACCGGACGGGCTGTCTCCGGAATCGGCGTTCGGGCCGGAGAGCCAGGAGCCGGTGATGCGTGCCATGGGTCCACCTTATTCGCCGCCGCTCCCCCGGCATCCGCACCCCTGCCTCGCACGAGATGCGCGGACGCCGAATCGGTGCGAAGCTACCTCGCACATGCCGACGACCGGACGGCATGCGGGTTAACCGGACGGCTGCCGCGAGCGGTGAGGATTCTCACGGCCAGCGCGCCCGACACGGCAAGACCCCTATCTTTTCGGAGTCTTATCGGTGTTGCGACCGAGGTCGATGGCAGGATATCGGTGCTGGTCGAACGCCACTCGGCGACCGACGCGTGCGCTCCGGACCCTCGGGGACACCGCCGAACCCCCGGCCAGCTGTACGTGTAACACTGGCGAAACACAGCCTTGATTGCGGGGAAACACGGCGTCCATAGCGTCTGGTCGCGACGAACCCATGCAGTTGAACTGGCTGGGAACCGATCCGTAAGGAGTACTAAGTGGCGTTCAGCACGGCCGACGAGGTCATCAAGTTCCTCAAGGAGGAGGAGGTCGAATACGTCGACGTACGGTTCACCGACCTCCCCGGAGTGCAGCAGCACTTCTCGATCCCGGCGAAGGCTTTCACGGCCGATCTGGCTGAAGAGGGCCTCGCGTTCGACGGTTCGTCCGTCCGCGGCTTCCAGTCGATCGACGAGTCGGACATGCTGCTGCTGCCCGATTTCAGCACCGCTCGGATCGATCCGTTCCGTGCCGCGAAGACGCTGAACCTGAACTTCTTCGTGCACGACCCGTTCACCCGTGAGGCGTACTCCCGCGACCCGCGCAACATCGCGCGCAAGGCCGAAGAGTTCCTGCGCTCGACCGGTATCGCCGACACCTGCTACATCGGTGCCGAGGCCGAGTTCTACATCTTCGACTCGATCCGCTACGACTCGGCCATGAACGGTTCGTTCTACGAGATCGATTCGATCTCGGGTTCCTGGAACACCGGCGCCGAGTACAACTCGGACGGCACCCCGAACCGTGGCTACAAGGTTCGCAACAAGGGTGGTTACTTCCCGGTCGCGCCGTACGACCACTACGTGGATCTGCGCGACAAGATCTCGACCAACCTGCAGAACGCGGGCTTCGAGCTGGAGCGCGGCCACCACGAGGTCGGCACCGCCGGTCAGGCCGAGATCAACTACCGCTTCAACTCGCTGCTGGGCGCCGCTGACGACCTGCAGCTGTTCAAGTACATCGTGAAGAACACCGTGTGGCAGGAAGGCAAGACCGCCACCTTCATGCCGAAGCCCCTCTTCGGTGACAACGGCTCGGGCATGCACGCCCACATGTCGCTGTGGAAGGACGGCAAGCCGCTGTTCCACGACGAGGCCGGTTACGCGGGTCTGTCGGATCTGGCGCGTCACTACATCGGCGGCATCCTGCACCACGCCCCGTCGCTGCTGGCGTTCACCAACCCGACGATCAACTCGTACCACCGTCTGGTGCCGGGCTACGAGGCCCCCATCAACCTGGTGTACTCGCAGCGCAACCGCTCGGCTGCCGTGCGTATCCCGATCACCGGTTCGAACCCGAAGGCCAAGCGCATCGAGTTCCGCGCGCCGGACTCCTCGGGTAACCCGTACCTGGCGTTCGCCGCCATGCTGATGGCCGGCATCGACGGCATCAAGCGCAAGATCGAGCCGCTCGCCCCCGTGGACAAGGACCTCTACGAGCTCCCGCCCGAGGAGGCCAAGAACATCCCGCAGGCCCCCACCTCCCTCGCGTCGGTCATCGACCGCCTCGAGGAAGACCACGAGTACCTCACCGAGGGCGGCGTGTTCACCGAGGACCTGATCGAGACCTGGATCGACATCAAGCGCACCCAGGAAATCGCCCCGGTCAACCTGCGCCCGCACCCCTACGAGTTCGAACTCTACTTCGACGTCTAAATCGTCCCTGTAGCACCAGAATTCACGGAGCCCCATTCGCCTCAGCGAATGGGGCTCCGCCCGTTTCTCCGATAGAAAATGAACCATGGCACGTAAACCCCGATCGCTGCGGGAGCAGTTGGGAACACCGACCGGACTCGTGCTGTACCGAACGCCCGATCGGTGGCGATGGGCCGCGTTCTTCGATCGTGGCGGCATTTTGGACGGGGCGTTGGTGACTCCCGCTCCGGGCGCTGACCGATCGGAGGCTCAGGACGAGTTGCGACGGGTGATCGAGGAGGTCTTCCGGTGTGGGCTGCGGTTGAGGTGGGAGACTGCGGAACAGCCTGATCGGTGGGTGGCTGGAGTTGTTGGGGTGGAGTGGGATACGCCCGGTGGGGAGGGAGTCTCGTAGCTAGAATCTGTTCTAGTTCGGGATATGGAAGGTGTGGTTATGGTGGTTTTGGTTGTTGATGGGGGGCCGTTTCAGGTGAGTCGGGCGGTGGAGGTGGGGGCGCCGGCTGGGGAGTTGTTTGCGATGGTGGGGGATCCTCGGCGGCATTGCGAGGTGGATGGGTCGGGGACGGTGCGGGAGAACGTTCGGGTGCCGGAGCGGATGGGGGTGGGGGCTCGGTTTTCTACGAAGATGCGGATGTATGGGGTGCCTTATCGGATGACATGCGTTGTGACCGCGTATACGCCGGATGAGGTTGTCGAGTGGCGGCATCCGTTCGGGCATTTGTGGCGGTGGGAGTTTCGGGCGCTGTCGCCTACGCGGACGCTGGTGACCGAGACGTTCGACTATCGGGGGACGCCGATCAAGAATCGGGTGAAGTATTACGAGGCAACGGGTTTCGTGCGGGGGAATATCGCGGGGATCGAGGCGACGCTGCAGGGGTTGCAGGATCGGTTCGGGAGCTGAGGTTCGGCGGCCGTCGAGGTTTCGGTGGTCGGTAGATTGGGCTGTATGGGTGATGACAGCGTTGTCGATGAGGTTCGGGTGTTGCATGCCGATCTGGCGGAGTGGCTCGGGACGGCGGGGGCCACGGGGGCGCTGGAGCGGTTCGTCGGACAGTTGGACGGCGAATTCTCGATGGTGACGCTCGAGGGGCAGATCGCTCGGTACGAAGAGCTCAGTGCGGGGTTGAGAGGCGCGGGGAATGCCGCGCCGGGGGTGGCGATCGAGATCACCGATATCGAGGTGCTGCATCGCGCGGGGGACGGTGTTGTCGTGCGGTTCAAGGAGATTCACCGGTCGGCGGGCGCGGAAGCCGCGCGGTGGACGACCGCCGTGCTGGTGGCCGATGCGGCGGGGCGCAATGGGTTGCGGTGGCGCAGCGTGCATGAGACCGCCATCGGCTGAGCCCGATTCGAGCCGAATCCGAGTCGGCATGTTACTGACCGGAATACGAATTGTGTGACTAGTCGAAATATGTTTCGCTAGAATAGATTTGCGCTCCCGCGCGTTCTAGGCGATGCGATTCCGCTGCGGTAGAGCCAGTCTCGGTGAGAGGGCCTCGGGTCCTGTTGTGCGGGTGCGGTTCACCGATTCGGATGGGCGCTGGTAAGCCGCGTTTAGCGTCGCGCAGATGAAATTCTTTGATATTGCTCGAAGTCGACGGTCCGCTTTCTCGGTTGCGATTGTTCCGCTCGCGGTGGCGATGCTCAGCGCGGGTTCGGTCGGGGCGGCCGATGCCGCGCCGGATGCCGCCGGTGCCGGTGGCCCCGCCAAGATCGAGTTGCAGGGGGCGGTGAATGTTCGGGATCTGGGCGGATATCGGACCTATGACGGCGCGAAGGTCAAGAGCGGGAAGGTTATTCGATCGGACGCGCTGGGCAAACTGACCGATGCCGATGTGCAGAAGCTGGGGTCGCTGCACCTGCAAACCGTGATCGATCTGCGGACCCCGGCGGAGGTGCAGGCCCTCGGCGCGGACCGCCTGCCTTCGGGAGTTCCACTGGTGGCGCGCCCCATTGACGACACCGGGATGTTCACGAAGATGTACCAGGCGATCGGCTCCAAGGATCCGGTGCAGCAGGAGGCATTGCTCGGCGGCGGCAAGGCCGAACAGATCATGGGCGATGTCTACCGGAGCTTCTTCACACCGGATTCCCTGTCCAAGTTCGGGCAGAGTGTCCGGGACCTGGCGAACACCGGCAATGCCACCCTGTTCCACTGCACCGCCGGTAAGGACCGCACGGGCTGGCTGTCCTATGTGACGCTGCGCGCCATCGGAGTGCCCGAGGGCACGGCCCGGCAGGACTACCTGCTGTCGAATCAGTACCGGGCCGCGGCCGATGCCGCACTGCGGGCGCAGCTGAAGCAGGGTGGCATCATGCAGAACCCGGATCTGCTGATCCCCCTGCAGGAGGTGCGTGAGGACTACCTGAATATCGCGGTATCCCAGGTGGATTCCCAGTTCGGCGATTTCGGCAAGTTCCTCACGCAGGGCCTCGGACTCGATGCCGGGACCATCCTGAAACTGCGCAAGAACCTGGTCAGCTGACGCGAGCGGCGTCGAGGGCGGCCAGGTAGCCGAACACCAGGGCGGGACCGATGGTCGCGCCGGGCCCGGCGTAGGTGTGCGCCATGACCGGCGCACTGGCATTGCCCGCGGCGTAGAGCCCTTCGATCACCGAACCGTCGTCCCGCAGTACGCGGGCGGCGGTATCGGTGACGAGGCCGCCCTTGGTGCCGAGGTCGCCGGGAACGAGTTTCGCGGCATAGAACGGACCCTGTTGCAGCGCACCGAGATTCGGATTGGGCCGGTTGCGCGGATCACCGTAGTAGCGATCGTAGGCGCTCTCACCCCGGCCGAAATCCTCGTCACGGCCGGTGTGGGCGAAGGTGTTGAAGCGGGCCACCGTCGATTGCAGCGCATCCGCCGAAATACCCAGCTTGTCTGCCAATTCCGCCAGCGTATCGGCGCGGGTGAGCGCTCCGGATTTGAACCATCGGCCCGGCAGCGGCTGACGCGGCGGCAGCCCGGCGAATAGATACCGGTTCCGGTAGCGCTGATCGAAAATCAGCCAGGCGGGCAGGTTTTCACCCGGCCCGGGACCGAGCCCGTTCTCACCGCCGTACATGCGGTGGGTCGCTTCCACATAGGGCAGCGATTCGTTCATGAACCGTTCGGCGCGATCGTTGACGATGAGACTGCCGGGGAGATTGCGTTCGGCCAGGCAGAACCAGGGCTGACGCGGCAGCCGAATGGACGGCCCCCACCACGAGTCATCCATGAATCGCACTGCCGCACCGAGGGATTGGCCCGCCCGGATGCCGTCACCGGTGTTCCCCTGCGCGCCGACCGTCCATTCGGTGCCGATGGGGTCGCGCTGATACTGCTTGCGCATGGATTCGTTGTGGTCGAACCCGCCCGCGGCGATCACCACGCCCCCCCGGGCGGTGATGACCTGTTCGACGCCGTCGCGCAGCACCACCACACCGCTGACGCGATCATCCTCGACCCGGAGTTCGAGCACCGGAGTATTCAGTCGCAGTGGAACATTCACCGCGTTCAGACCCTCGCGCAGCATGGCGCTGAGCGCCTGTCCGCGTGCCAGCAGATGCTGCCGCAGCAGTTGCCCCTTCGCCCAGCGCGCACCGATGCGAAGCACCCGGAAGGGCGCGCGCGGATTGCGCAGCCCGAGGTGGAATTGCCGGAAGTCTGCCTGGGTGGCGACGAAATTCTTCGCCGCGGCAGCGTAATCGGGTTCCAGGGTGGCCAGGTCGGCACCCACACCCTTGGCGTCGTACGGCTTCGGCTCGACCGAGCGACCGTGTGCGCGCCCGCCGGGGGCCTCCGGGTAATAGTCGGAATACCCTGGCACCCACTGCAATTCGAGCGCGGAATGCTCGGTGAGGAAGTCCAGGGCCTCCGGTCCGCGATCGATGTAGGTGTCGATGCGTTCGGCGTCACCGTATTCCCCGGTGATCGATTTCAGATAGGTGCGAGCGGATTCGATATCGTCCGCCGGAGCCTGTCGCCGGAGTACGGAGTTCCCCGGTATCCACACTCCCCCGCCGGAGCGGGCGGTGGAGCCGCCCCAGTGTGCGGCCTTCTCCAGGATTATCGCGGATAGCCCATGGTGGGCGGCGGTGAGCGCGGCGGCCATTCCGGCCGCGCCGGAACCGACCACGACCAGGTCGAATGCTTCATCGGACATGTTTGTACCCCAGGTGTGAGTGTGACGGTG
Source organism: Nocardia sp. NPDC056000 (assembly GCF_042269265.1). Taxonomy (NCBI): domain Bacteria; kingdom Bacillati; phylum Actinomycetota; class Actinomycetes; order Mycobacteriales; family Nocardiaceae; genus Nocardia; species Nocardia sp. NPDC056000. The sequence continues at coordinate 34,834 of NZ_JBHJXS010000013.1, forward strand.
AAGAGGTCCGCGCTCAGTGCGCGGTACGCCACTGTTCGCCGATGACGGCGTTCAGTGCGCCTTCGACGCATACCGGCAGCGAGGCTCCCGGATGATCGGTGCTGCGCAGCCATTGCAGGTATCCGAATTCGGCGGCGGCGAGCATGAGGTGCACCAGCAGTCCGGGCGTGCTGTCGGCCCGCGGATCACGCGACATGCGTTGTGCCACCAGCTCTATCAGCCGGGCACGGTGTTCGGGGGTGATGAGAGCCACCCGGTCGAGCAGATGCGGTGCGGTGGCGAAGGCGGATCGCCACTGTTCGAGTTCGGCCGCGGCGAGGGTATTGGATCGCGTCAGAATCGACTGTGCCAGTGCGATATCGGCCGGTTCGGCCGCATCGCGCTCCTCGAGCAGCGTGGTGATGCCCGCACCGCCCTCGCGCACCGGTTCGAGCAGCAGATCCTCTTTGCTGCGCACATGCCGGAAGTAGGTGCTGGGCGAGATGCCCGCCGCCGCCGCGATCTGCTCGGTGGTGACCTCGTCGAATCCCTTGTGCGCGAACAGTTCGAAGGCCGCGCGCTGTATCTCGGCTCGAATCTGCCTGCGTTGCCGTTCACGTAGTGACATCGGCGTTCCTCCAAGTCGTGCGCGGCTGCGGGATCGACCACCGCGATCTACCACGCCGTGACAGTATCTTGTTTCATGACAGAGACTGTCAAGAAGGAACTTGCTACCGCGCCAGGCTCGCCAGCTCCCGGACCCGCGGATTGTCGGTGTCATTGCGCCACAGCAGCACCACGTGCACATCGGACATGCCGGTGAACGGTACGAACACCACATCGGGGTGGACGAAATGCAGGGCCATGGCGGCGGTGGTCACGAAGACGCCCGCGCCGTGCGCCACCGCACCGAGCATTTCGGGTTCGGTGATGGCGGTGATGCCGCGCCGGATGGGCCTGCCCGACGGGGTGACCTCCGGCGGCCAGAAGCTGCGCGCCAGTTCCGGCGGCACCGAGGGCGGCCCGATGATGGTGAGTTCGGCGAGATGCTCGATATCCAGCGAGGGCGCGGCGGCGAGCGGATGTTTGCGGGCGATGGCCAATCGTCGTGGGAAGACCCCGATTTCGGGTCCGACGGTGAGGTCGGGCTGTTCCACCGGCAGCAGACAGGTCTGGATATCGACCTCACCGCGGCGCAGCGGTCCGTAGACATCACTCCAGGACAGCTGGGTGAGCGTCACCTCGCAGTCGGGGTAACGCTCCCGCAGTCGCAGCAGCGGACCGTCCAGCGTGCTGAAGTACGGACCCAGGAATCCGATGCGCAGGCCGTCCGCGGCCGCACGGGTGCCGACCACGGCGCGGCGCAGATCGTCGAAGGCGGGCCGGACATCGCGAAGCAGCCTCTCCCCCAAGGGATTCAACTCGACGCGACGGCTGGTGCGTTCCACCAGTCGCCGTCCCACCCGGCGTTCGAGCGAGCGCAGCAATTGGCTCACCCGGGGCTGGGACAGTCCCATCCGCTCGGCGGTGCGGCCGAAATGCAGTTCCTCGGCGAGGACCACGAAGGCTTCCAACTCGAGCGGATCGATGCGGCCGAACTCCACGCCGGTCATCCCGCCCACCCCGGCAGCCGGGTCGCGAGCCCGTCGAGGATGCGCTCGAGTCCATACCGGAATTTGGTCTCGCGCACCGCGCCGATACCCGATTCCGCCCGCGCCACAATGGATTCCCCGATGCGCCGGTGCGCGGAGGTGATGCGCTCCAGGGTGGGCAGCAATTGGTCGACGAGTTGCTGTTCGTCCGCACCGCTGCGCGCGACCGTGGTGAGCCAGGCCGCCTCGCTCAGGCAGATGCCGACCACATAGCCCATGACGGTGCTGATGGCGGTATCGGTTTCATTGCGCGGGAATTCGGCGGCGTCGAACACCCGGAGCAGGAATTCGTTGAGCCGCAGCACATTCGGCCCCAGATAGGCGAGTCCGACCCCGGGCAGCGCCTCCGCGATCCACGGATGCCGCAGGATCACCTCGCGCATGCTCTCCGCGCAGGTGGTGACCGCTTCCCGCCACTGCCCGGCGACCGCGAGTTCGGGAATGGCGATCTCGCCGTATACCGCGTCGACCGCGAGTTCGATGAGCTGATCCCGGGTGGCCACGTGCCGGTAGATCGAGGTCGCGCCCGCGTTCAGGCGGGCACCGAGGGTGCGCATACTCAGCGCCGCCATACCTTCGGCGTCGAGCAGCGTAACCGCCTCGGACACAATCAATTCCCGGTTCAGCGCCGGTCGCGGCCGGCGCTGCGGGCGGGTCCACACCGACAGGCCGGGATGCGATGCGGAGATGATGCCCTCCTGCTGCGGTAGCTCCGCTCGACGATCCACCGCACCTCCGTTCCGGCTCGCGGTCGCGCCCGGAGGCGACGGAAACCGCACGCGGATCACAGTAGCGCACAGTGTGCGCATCTGCGAACGATCGACGCAATCGTCCTACGACCGGGGACCGGAACATGCTCCATCAGCGTCGATAGCCGATACGAATGATCAACCCGGTGAACGGGCCGTGCGGGAACCAGCGCGCGAACGTACCTGGCGGACAGGCTGATCAGTCCCGCGGACGAATGCATCCCGCGCACGAACCGATCGAATCTCAACGGACGAACGCACCCGATGAACGGCTAGCCGAGACCCCGGCGAGCGATCGGCCCGAGCGCGCTGAGATCGAGATCGCTATTGGCCTCGGTCCAGCCGGAGGCGCGAAGTTCGGTGGGCGAGGCGATACCGAGGGCGTCGTGCAGGCCGATGACGGCCGACAACGCCAATTCGGCCAGCCGGCTCGGCGGGATGGGCCAGAGCAGGGTCTGCCGCCAGTTCTCTATTTCCCGTTTCGGCACCGGCGCGGTCCAGCCCAGCTCGCGCAGCCGCTGGGCGGCGGGCTCCGTAATCGGTTCGGCGAGATAGTAATTGCCGGTGAGCTCGGCGGAAAGCCGGATGTCGAACTGCTGGAACTGAACGTATCGATTTCCGGTCGCGGCAATGACGAGCGTGGCGCGCGAGGGTAATTCCGCGAGTACGCGCGCGAGGGCATTCGCGAACACGTCCCAGTCGGTTATCGCCTTCTGGTCGTGCCGCGCCCTGGTGCCCATCCTGGCCGATCATACGCCGTCAGAACCACCGGGACACCGAATAATCATGGCGCACTTGCGCTACCGCCGCGCGATCCCTCCGCCGAGCACACCGAGCGGTGAGCAGGCGATCGCGCGCGCGGTGCGTTCATCCGGCGTAAAACTCTGCCGTGCAATGAATTCGCGCAGCTGAGCTCGCATAACACTCAACAAGGCCCCTGATCGCGCCATTGGCAAAGCGTGCACCGAGCTCATCGCACTCCCGTTCTCTTCGATTCTCCCGAAAAGAACACTCTTCCAAACAAAAGCCCAGGTGGCCGTTAATCTCTCGTGAAAATCAGCGCACGAACCATCAGGGCCGGGTCAGGAAGTCGGCGATGAGAGTGCTTGCCATCTCGGGCATTCCATTGTTCTGCCGTTCCGCGGCGGTGATCACGTCGTAGTGGCGATACCCGGGGATCAGCTTGGCGTTGGCGGGCAGCAGACCCGCGTAACCCGCGTTCTGCAGCGGCGAATCACCCGCCAGCAGGGTGAGATTGCGCTGCCCGGCGGGGGTGCTCTGCCAGCGATCACCGTGCAGCAGGAAGTTCAGCACCCCACCACTGCGGTTCTGCAGCTGTTGCAACTCACCGTCCCGGCCGAGGCCGAGCGCGAAGATCGTATCGGTGATGATGCGCAGCGGCGTGAACTCCTCGAAGAAGTCGGTCGGCTGCCAGCCCGGGTTCATGGCGTGCGCGAATTCGCGGATATCGGTGACCTCGTGATCGCGGTCGGTCGGGTTGCCGCGCACCGGATCGATCCCGTCGATGGTGGACGCGGGCACCCGGTCGTAGTTCTTCCATCCGCACAGCTGCCCGTGATCGACCGGGGTGTAGTTCTGCCCGTAGCCGACTCGCATGGGAATGATGAACAGCGTCGGCCCCAGCACCGGCACCGAGGCCAGCCCGTTCGGCACCGGATAGGTCTTGCCCGTGGTCGCGCAGTCGTAGAATCCGAGCCCGGCCTGCATGACGTACTCCGCCGAGTTCTGATCGAACAGCATGCCGAGTTCGGCGGTGTTGGTGAGCCGGAAGTCGCGCGGCAGATTGTTGCCGGTGAACAGGTCCAGATAGTCCTTGCCGTACATGAGCCGCATCCACGGTTCGGCGCGCAGATCGGTCGGCACCAGCGTCTTCAGATCGCTTTCCGCGTCCGGCTGCTGATCCGCGGCCATGGCGGCCAGCTGGTAGGCGTTCATCACCTCGCTGGCGGCCATGACCGGCCACTGCGCCACGCCCAGACCGTTTTTCAGCAGGGCGTCGACCGCGGGTCGCAGCGCGCCGCCCACCGCGGACATGAACGCGTCCAGCGGTGGCACGCCGGAGAAGCCCGCCGGATCGGTCATGGCGAACCCGTCTTCGGGGACGCTGCCGCCGCCGCACAGGTTGAAGCCCGCGTCCTCGACGGTGGCCGGATTCCGATCGAAATCCCATGCCATCATCGGGCCGACCAGGAACGCGCCGAGCGAATGCCCGCCGCAGAAACTCTTGTGCCGGTCCCCGGCATCGGGCAGCAGGTATTGGATCACCACCCGCCAGTCGTCCATGGTGAGTGCCAGCCCGTATTCGCCGAGGTAGCTCAGGTCCTGCGGGGTCTGGTAGCGGTAGGACCGGCCGTCCACGGTTTTGCCGTGGAAGTAGTAGTCCGCCGCGACGCGGTAGTCCCCCGCCTGCTGTGCGGCCGTCCAGCCGGTGTGGTCCTCGGCGCAGTTGGCGCGCCGATCCATCGAAATGTATTCGGCGAACTTGCCGTTCGCGGCGGCCTTGCGAACCACCTGCGGCGCTTGCGGATTCAGGTTCGCCGCACCGGAGAAGGTGCCCGGCTGCATGGTCAGCACGGCGTCCGCGTCGGAACTGCGCTCGGGCCCGCTCCTGGCGCGATATCGGACGAAGGAAATCCAGTCGCACGCTTCGGGATGCGCCATGGTGGAGTACGGGCTCGGATAGTGCAGCCGGACGTAGGTCGCCTCCACATCGTCGCCGAGCCCGGGATCACCGGTGATGGGGCTGATCTCGGCCCGGTCCGCACCGGCCGGAAGCTCCGGTGCGGCAGCCGATTCCGGGATCGGGACGCCCGCGAACAGCAGCAGTGCGGTGACGGCCAGGGGAATCCCGATGGACAGCGCGGTCCTGATGCGATGGGTGAGCGGCATCGCTCTCCGCCTTCCGGGGTATTCGGTGGTGAATGCTGTTGTCATCGCAGGCTCTTCACGAAATCGGCCAGGGTCTGCGCACTGGCGTCGGGCCTGCCGTCGTTCTGCACCCGGGCCGCGCCGATGGTGTCGACGTGGCTGTAGCCGGGCAGGGTGACCACCTGCGCGGTGGGCGGCGGCGGCACCACGATGCCGACGCCCTGCTGTACGAAACCGTCACCGGCGTAGGCGATATAGCTGGGCTTGGTGCGAGCCATATTGTGGTAGCGCAGGTTCGTCATATCCCCGCCGCGCGCACCGCCGTAGCCCGCGCCGATATCGATGAACAGGCGCGCCGGGGTGTAGGTCTCCCAGTACGCGTACGGTCCACCGGTGCCGAGTTGTCTTGCGGCGTCCCGGATATCGGATGCCTCATGATTCGGCGAGGTGTACGGCACATCCCGCACATCGTCGTAGTTTCGCCAGGTGTAGAGCACCGTGGGATCGGTCGGCCGCACTCGCGGCTGCGGACCGGCGACCGCGCGCAGGAAACCGCCGAGCAGCGGAACCTGGGTGACAGAACCCGGTACCGGGAAAGCCTTGTCCGACACCGGACCTCCGGACAGCGCACCGACGCCCTGCTGGAACAGCGCGAAATTGCCCGAGTTGTTGTCGATGAACTCACCGAGCAGCGCGGTATTGGTGAACCGGTAGTCGCGAATACTTCCGGAACCGTCCGCGCCATTGGTGACGAACCCGGACAGTGACCCGGAGAACATGTAGTCCAGCGTCGCGTCGATATCCAGATCGTGCGGAAGGTGTTTCAGCAGTTGGCTTTCCGCGTCCGGTTCCAGATGCGCGGCCAGCCCGGCCAGCCGGTAGATCATGAAGGTCCGCGCCCCGACGATCGGCACCGAGACCAGCGCGCGCGGCAGCAGGCCCACATTCGCGACGGCCTTCACCACATCGTTGGTCGGCCCGACAATGGCGTTGGTGAGATCGTGCAGGAACGGCGTGTTCTGAATGGCCACCGGATCCGAGGTGATCATGGTGTCCTGGGCGGCGAAGGCGGCGCACTGGTTGTAGCCCGCATCGCGGGTGGTGGCCGGATTCCCGTCGAAATCCCAGTCCGAGAAGAACCCGGTGACCAACCCGCCGAGCGAGATGCCGGTGCAGACGTATTTGCGCTGGCGCACAGCCTGATCCGGAATCTCGTTCAGCATGATCTCGTACTGATCCCGGATGACGCGCTCCATACCCATACCGTCGAGCACGGCCAGATCCGGCGACTCCTTGAATCCCGGGAACAGCTTGCCGTCGATCGGCTTGTGATTGAAGTAGTAGTCGACCGCGTCCAGGTAATTGCCGGTGCGCAGCGCGTAATCGAATCCCTCGTTCTCGTCGAGGCAGGCGCTGCGTCGCGCCAGCGCCCAGAACTCGATGTGCTGCCCCGAAGCCTGCGCCGCGGCAACGGTATTCGCGGCGACGCTGTCGGAATTCACCGCACCGCCCATCGCGCCCGGCTGCTGCACGATGACATGGTCCGCATCGCCGGACCGCTCCGGTCCGCCCACCGGCCGATACCGCAGGTACCCGGCGCGATCGCAGGCCGCCGGATGGGCCGGAGCCCCGGCGGGCAGCGGCAGGAAATAGCTGACGCTGGAGACGATCACACCGTCCCGGACCTCCAGCACCCGCTCCTGCCGATCGGTCGCGATGCCGATCGGCTCGGGTTCCTCGGCCGCGGCGCCACCCATCGGCAGCACCGCGGTCGCCGCCGCCACGGCGACCGCGAGTACGGCCCATCGCCGCAAATTGTCGAGCGCAGGCACGCACCGGCCCCTTTCGTAAATCCCAATGGCATGACGACGGGCGCGGTGAACCGCTCGACCACATCGTCGACGCACAGCACATCACCGGCGCGTACACGGGCACCATTGACATTTCCGAGAAAGCGGAGCGCACCGATAGTGCATATGCTCAGCCGCGCGCGAGCTCCACGGCCGGGACGTCCGCGGGATCCTCGAATACGACGGCGGGGCGATAGCTGTAATCGTCACGGTCGAATCGGGTGGCCTTGCGATAGGTCTTCAACAGCGACCACGGGCGAATGTACGGGGATTTGCCCTGGGAATTGACGAAATAGCTGTTGGAGCCCTCGCATCGGGTTTCCAGGTAGTAGGACAGGTTTCGGCCGCTGCGCAGCATGTCGGCATGGAATCGGCGCTGCGACTCGGGGCGCACTTCCACGACGGTCGCACCCCGTCGCCGGGTCTCGTCGATGACGGTGGCGATATGGCGCATGGCGTTCTCCACGAAATAGTGGAAGGCCGTACCGGTCCAGGAATACGGGCCGATCATGATGAACCGGTTGGGCACCTTCGCGACCGAGGTGCTGTAGTACGCCTGCAGTCCCTCGGTGTTGTAGAAGACGCCGAGATCGAATCCGTCACGGCCGATGACGGTTCCGGGTTTGTAGCTCTCCGGATCGGAGAAGACCTCATAGCCCGTGGCCAGGATCAGGGCATCGATCTCGCGTTCCACACCGTCGGCGCCGCGAATGCCGGTCGGGGTGATCTCGCTGATGCCCGCGGTGATGAGGTCGACGTTCTCGCGATTGAGCGTGGGCAGATAGTCGCCGCCCGCTCCGCCGCGAATACAGACGATGCCGAAGTCCGGTCGCAGCACCTGTCGGGTTGCCTTGTCCCGCACCTTGATTCGCACCCATCCGGCATAGGCGTTGCGGCCGACGAGATCGACCGCGCGCGCCGCCGAACGCCAGAGCGGCGCGGGCGTGTAGATGGCGACCCGCAGCGCCGAATCGATGACGGTCTGGGCGATGCCGTTCGCGATCGCCGAACCGCCGGGCAGTGCGAGCAGGCGCTGCATCCACGGCCGCAGCACGAAATCCGGCTTCGGCAGATACACCTGGGGAGTGCGCTGATAGATATCCAGCCGCTCCACCCGCTCCGCGAGTTTCGGCGCGATCTGCATGGTGCTGGCCCCGACACCGATGATGCCGACCCGTTTACCGGCGAAGTCGTAGTCGTGATCCCAGTGCGCCGGATGCATGGAAACACCGGTGTAGGAAGCCAATCCGGGGATGTCCGGGGTGGTCTTGGGATTGATGTACGCACCGACCGCGCTGATCACGAAGCGCGCGGTGAGTACCTCCCCGGATTCGGTGTGCAGCTGCCACAGTCCGTTCGCGTCATCCCATTCCTCGCGAATGACGGTGGTGTGGAAGCGCATTCGGCGCGGCAGGTCGTAGTCGGCGGCGACCTTTTCCAGGTATTCCAGAATCTGATCGCGTTTGGCGAAGAGCCGGTCCCAGTCGGGTTTGCGGGCGAAGGAGAATTGGTAGGTGGTGCTCGGGATATCGCAACCCGCGTCCGGATAACTATGGCTGTACCAGGTGCCGCCCAGCCCGCCCACGCGGTCGATGATCAGGAAATCGTCGATGCCGATCTCCTGGAGTTTGACCCCGGCGCAGATGCCGCCGATGCCCGCCCCGATGACGATTACCTCGTATTGCGGTGTCATTTCACGCCTTTCCCGGTGCGACGGTTACCCACCGCCGCGGCGGCCTTGCCATTGGCCTGGACAACTCGCGGTGGCGGTGGGAGGGTCCGCGCGACCTGCCGCACGCGCCGGTCGAACAGCGGGCCGATACCCCCGATCCGATAGGCGGCGCGCCACAGCGGCGGAGCCCAGGTGGAGAAGCGCAGCGGCAGGCGCGGGGTGACCGCGACCGTCCAGGCCAATCCGGTCCGGTCGTTCCCGATATCGGTGAAGGTCATATCCTCGGCGTACTGGCTGACCAGCAGGTATTGCATCCAGTTCCCGCTCACCACACCGAAGGTGATGCGCCGGTTCGGTTCGTAGCGCCAGAATTTCTCGCGCTCGACCCACAGGAACCGCAGTGGTTCGAAGACCGATCCCATATCCCGCACCACCCCGACCCCGCGCAGGGGCGAGTCGTAGCGCACGCCGACGCGCGGGAACGGCAGCCAACTCCAAGCGCGATCGTCGTCGATGGCGGTCCACACCGCGCGCACCGGGGCGTCGAAGGTGCGCTCGATGGTGAAAACCAGTGCGGCGGTGTCGAAGACCGAATCGTCGACCGGTTGCCGCGCGGCGTGCTGGGTGTGCAGGAATGAAGTGATGCCCGTCATGGAGCGACTCCTTTGTCTCACAACGTCCGATAGCCACGAATGCCGGTCTGACGTGCACTCAATTAGCGGACGAAGGTGTCACTAAACTAAACCGTCCCAGACAGATGCGCAAGAGTCGGATCCCGCGCACCCGCATCCGGCGGCATCACCGGGACGGGCGCATACGATGTGCTCGATGACCGAACCAGCCAAGCGCGGACCCGGACGCCCCCGCGATGAGCAGAACACCGAGCGGCGCCGGCGCGAGCTGATCGCGGCCGCCTACCGCGTGTTCACCACCAAGGGCTACGCGGCGGCCTCCACGGCCGATATCACCGCCGAGATGGGCATCGGCTACGGCACCTTCTACCGCTATTTCGACAGCAAGCGCGCGATTCTGGACGAGGTCGTGGACTACGGCCTGGATCGGCTGCTCACCGAAATCGCCGGGGACGTCTTCGAACCCGCGCTGCTGGACCGCGAGTTCACCGTCGAGGAATTGATCCAGACCTGGTCCGGCGCGGTCGAGCGGATGTGCCATATCGCCGAATCGGATCCGGCGCTGATGAACGCCATGCTGTTCGAACTGCCCGGCATCGACGATGAGCTCAACACCAGAATCCTGGGCCTGGGCGGCATACTCGCGGCGACCGTTGACCGATTCCTTTCCCGGGCAGTCGATTCCGGCGTCATCCGGGACGACGTTGACACCGGCGAGGTGTCCTGGATGCTGCTGGCCCTGACCATTCCGCCGGTCATGCGCACATTGCAGGGCCGCGGCGGATCGGATCGGCGCGCCTATATCGACGCCGCGATCGCGGTGCTCACCCCGGGCCTGCGCGCGCTCCAGCCGGAAACGGATTAGTCGACACCGACGTCTGTTAATCTCGCAGCTCTCGCCGGAATGAGGTCGCCGATGCCGAACGATATCCCCATCTCCCGGGCGCGACGCGGCGCCGAACTGGGCAAACTCGTTGCGGGCCAAGCGGTTCGAGGCGCGGGCGTGCGATTGTCGATGGTCCGCGATACCGAGGAACAGCGCATCGCCCGCACCGAACGCGCCCTCGTCGAGGCGGCCGAGGACATCGTGACGGTGCTGGGCAGCATGAAGGGCTTGGCCATGAAGGCCGGGCAATTGCTGTCCATGTTCGATCCGCTGGCCGCGTTCGGCGATCGCGCGGTATCGCCGCGACAGCGGGAACGCTTCCAGCGCAAACTGGCCGCGCTCTACGACCAGAGCGCGCAACTACCTTTCGAGCAGATGCGCACGGTCATCGAGGGCGATTATGGCCGCCCGCTCGACGAGGTCTTTGCCGAATTCGACGAAGAGCCGATCGGCGCGGCATCGATCGGCCAGGTCTATCGGGCCCGGCTCACCGACGGCCGCGCGGTCGCGGTCAAGGTGCAGTATCCGGGTATCGATATCGCGATCCGGGCGGATCTGAAGAACCTCGCGCTGGTGATGCGACTGCTGCGCGGCGTCGCACCGGCGGTCGCGGATCACACGCTGGTCCGCGAACTCGCGACCCATATCGCGGCCGAGATCGACTACCGCGCCGAGGCCGAACACCATCTGACCATCGCGCGAATCTTCCAGGGCCACCCGTTCATTCGCATCCCGGCCGTCGAAGTCGAACTGTGCACGGCCCGGGTGCTGGTCACCGAATTCGTCGAGGGCCTGCGCTTCGACGAGATCACCGCGCTCGGCGATGCCGAACGGGATCGGGCCGGCGAGATCCTGATGCGCTTCTACATCGGATCGATGGTGCGGGAACGACGTTTCACCGGCGACCCGCACCCCGGCAATATCCTGCTCACCGCCGACGGCGGGGTCGCCTTCCTGGATTTCGGCCTGTTCAAGCAGATGGACGCGACGGCGGTGGAATTCGAACTCGACTGCGCCCGCGCGGCGGCGGAGTACCGCGGCGCGGATCTGCGCGCACTGTTGGTGGATTACGGTGTGCTGGAACAGCACTCACCGGTGACACCGGAGGAGTGCCTGCGGCTGATGTACGAGGTGTCGGGCTGGCTGCTGACCGATGCCGAGACCCGCGTCGGCGCGGATTCGGCGTCGAACGCCCTGCTCGCCGTCATCGATCCACGCCGGGGCTATTTCGACAATCTGCGCCGCGAATACGCCCCCGCCGAACACGCACTCGCGCGCCGCGCCGAATACGGCACCCTCGCCCTGCTGGGCAAATTGCGCGCCACCGGCAATTGGCATCGCATCGCGCGGGAGTGGTCCCACGACGAGGAATCCCGCACCGAACTGGGCGCACTCGAACAACAATGGCTGCGCGCACGGACGTGACGGTTGCCACCCGGCCGACAAGATGAGAAGATTCGAACGTAACTCTCTCATCCTGTCGGAGTGTGGCGCTGCGGCAGGACCGTGATCAAAGGAGATCACCATGACCGCCGCCGTCGCGCCGATCGATCATGACTCCCGAGCACCCCGGCCCGAACGCCGTCCGTTCGCACCCGGCAGCCAGATGTGGGAGCAGACCGGGCTCATCACGTTCTCCCTCACCGCCGGCTCGGCCTTCCTGTTGCAGACCATGGAGCCGACCATCGCCGCGGTGGTGGACGAACATTCGAGTTTCCGCACCGATCCGGCCGGACGCGCCTTCCGCAGTATCGCCTCGGTCATGATGTGGATCTACGGCGGCGATGAGGCGCTGGCCGAAGCGGATCGACTGCGCGCCATGCACGCGAGCCTCAATAGCGTTGACGCGCACGGCAATAAGCATCAGGCGCTGTCCTCGGGGCCGTGGGCGTGGGTGCTGCACACCGCGGTCTTCGCCTTCACCGAGGGCAATAAGTACTTCTCCACCGTGAAACTCAGCGAGGCCGAGAAGGAGGCGTACTACCGCGAGGTGGTGCAGCTCATGCGCAATTTCTCGGTGGCGCCCAAGGAGATTCCGGCGACCTTCGCCGAATGGGAGCCGTGGTTCCGCGATCAGGTCGAGAACCACCTGGTGGCAACCAATGTCGCCGACGACTATCTGCGGGTGATCCAGAAGATCGCACCGCCCAAGCAGATTCCCGCACCGCTGCGCCCGCTGTGGCGCACCGCCACCAAACCCGTCGGCCGCCTGCAGTATTTCTTCACTGTCGGCACCACACCCGAGATCATTCGCGAAAAGCTGGGCCTGACATGGACTTCCAATGATGAGCGCACCCTGCGCGCGCTGGGCTGGGTGATCGGCCGCACCGTTCCGGTACTGCCCGAACGAGTGCGCTACTTCCCGATCGCCTATGAGGCGCGCCGCCTGGAACGCGACCGCGCCCGGCTGCGCAAGATCATCGACCTGCGGCCGATGTAGTCAGCGCAGCTCGGCGAGATTGCGCAGGCACACCCGATCATGGTGTGCCGCGGCGAAAGTGATGCCGTCGGGGGCGAACACCACCGGCGGCGGCATATCCGGGCCGAGCTGCCTGCGGCTGTCGATATCCCAGATGCGCACCAGCGCACGGGTGCTCACCGCGAGCAGCGCGCCATCGGCGCTGAAGGTCACCGAGCGCACCGGACCGGTCCCGGTGTCGAGCGGGAAGTGGATCGATTGCCCGGTGCTCCGGCTCCAGCACACCACCCGATCGTGATTGGCGACCGCGAAGCGGCTGCCGTCGACGCCGAACGCCGCCTCGACCTCGGTCCCGGTCAGTTCCATCGGCAGCAGCAATTCGACGCGATAGCGATCATCGGCGCAATCCCACAGCCGGGCAACACGATCGCTGACGGTGAGCAGCGTGCGACTGTCCGAGGTGAACAGCACGCGGCGGACGTGCTCACCCGCATGCGCCAGAATCGCGCGCTGCGCGCCGATGGCCGAACCCCGGGGCGCGGCCCCGCGGTGGTAGTCGCGCAGGATGACCTCGTCCCGGCGGGCGATGGCGAAGACGGTTGCGTCCGGGCTGAAGGCCAATGAGCTGTAGCCCAGACCGAAACCGGGATGCATCTCCAGCTTCCCGAATCCATTGCGCTCGGGCGTATCCCAGAGCAGTACCGATTGCGGGTTGGTGGCCGCCAGCACGGCCGCATCGGGGCCGAATACGGGTGTGGACGGCAACGCGGTGTACACGTCTTCGCAGATCCGCTGCGCGCTCTCGACGTCCCACAGGCGCGCACTACGACCGCTCGCCGCGGCCAGCAGACTGCCGTCGAGGCTGAAGGCCAGCGCGTGCACCGCGATATTCACCGCCAGCGGAGCGCCGATCTGCTTACCGCCGTGGGCATCCCAGAGCCGGACCGTCTGATCCGCGCCCGCGGTGACCACCCGCGCACCCCAGGGGTCGAAGGCGATGACGCGCACCGCGCCGGTATGCCCGATCAGATCGACCGCCGCACGCACCGGCGGCGGGTTCGACAGCGGCGTCGACCAGACCGGCGGCTCCGCTCCGGCGGCCGGTCGCACCGAATCACCCTGCGGCGGAGCGGTGCTCATCGGTTCCGGCCACAGCGGTTCGCGAATCGCGGCCAGCGCCGCCTCCGCCATTTCACCGCACGAGCGATAGCGCGCACCGGGCGATTTGGCCATGGCGGTCGCGATCACCTCGTCCAGTGCGGCGGGCACGTCCGGGCGGCTCGTGGATACTCGCGGCGGCGGAGTGTTCAAGTGCGCGTTGACAATCGCGAACACGGTGCGCAGCGGGAACGGCACCGCGCCGCTCAGCAGATGAAACAGCGTGCAGCCCAGCGCGTAGACATCACAGCGGTGATCCACCGGCCCGCCGCCGAGCTGTTCGGGTGCGGCATAGGCGAAAGTGGCGCGCACCGAACCGGTCGCGGTGGTGCGCTCCCCCAGTCCGCGGGCAATGCCGAAATCGGTGATCTGCACATGCTGCTGACCGGTGTGTTCGCTGATCAACAGGTTGGCGGGCTTGACATCCCGGTGCAGGATGCCCTTGCCGTGCGCGTAATCCAGTGCGGCCGCGGCCTGCCGGACGATCTCCACCGCGCGCGCGATCGGCAGCGGACCGGCTCCGGCCAATCGCTCGGCATCCGATCCGGAGACGAAATCCATGGCGATCCAGGGTGTTTCGCCATCGGTGCCGCAGTCGTGCACCCGCACGATATTCGGATGCTGTAGCGCGGCGGTGAGCCGGGCCTCGCGTTCGAACCGGGCCAGCGCCTTGGGATCACTGCTGCCGACATGCGCGGGCAGCACTTTCACCGCGACATCGATCTGCAATCGCGGATGCCGCATCCGATAGACCGTGCCCATCCCGCCCGATCCGGCTTGCTCCAGCACCGTATAACCCGCGAATACCGATCCCGGCTCGAGTACCACCGGTGACCCGCCTTTCCACCCCCGTACGAGCGCCCGTGTTTCGGACGTCGCCCGCACGATTATGTCCGAGGGATCCCGTGCGCACCCGCCGATCGCCGCCGTGCACCCTGTTTCCGGGGGCTGGTCTGCGACGACGTCAGGCACCAAGGTCACTATGGTGATCATGCGGATGGTGTTGTGGCGTGCCCTGCTCGGGCTGCTACTGGTGTTGGGAGTGCTGGCGGTGCCGGGGCAGGCGGTCGCCGATCAGGGGTTCGTGTGGAAGCAGGAGTACATCACCGCGGCCGATGGGACGCGGCTGCACGCGGATATTCTGCGGCCGACCGGGATCGCCGATGACGCGAAGACACCGGTGATCATGACCGTGAGCCCGTATCGATCACATCTGGCCTATCTCACCTCACCGCTGCTCAAGGGCGGGCCGTCGACCGAGAATCTGCCGGTGGCCGCCATGCTGGCCGCCGGGTACACCTATGTGATCGTGGATCTGCGCGGTTTCGGCGGCTCCAACGGCTGCCCGGATTTCGGCGGGCCGGGTGAGCGATCCGATGTGAAGACCGCGGTGGAGTGGGCGGCCGGACAGCCCTGGTCGACCGGCAAGGTCGGACTGATGGGGATCTCCTATGAGGCGTGGACCGGGCTGATGGGCCTGGCCGAGAAACCCGCCGGACTGGCGGCGGTCGCGGCGTTCGAACCCGTCGTCGACCCCAATTCGTACCTGTACATGCAGGGCATCGCATGGAAGTTCTCCGGTAAGCCGGTCACCGAAACCGGGGTCCGGCCGGGCGATTTCGCGGGACTCGAGCATCTGCTCATCGCCTCCACGCCGGGCAGTTGGGCGGATTCGCCGGAGTACCAGGCGAATGCGGTCAGCATCGATCCCGCCTGCTACAGCAATTACGCGAACCAGATCATGAATCATGATGCGTCCTCGGCGTTCTGGCAGGACCGGGATCTGGTGGCGAAGCTGAAGGGCAACACCATTCCACTGTTCCTGGGACAGGGATTCATCGACTACAACACCAAACCCGATCGCGTCTTCCAGCTCTGGAACGAGCTCGGACCCGGCGAGCACAAGGCGTGGTTCGGGCAGTGGGGGCATCGCACCTGCGATGACAAATGCGGCACACCGCAATTCACCTCCGAGCTGATCGGGTTCTTCGATCGGCTGGTGGCGGGTAAGGACGCACCGGTACCCGGACCGCGCATCACGGTGGGGCAGTTCGACGGTCGGTGGCGGTCCGAAACACAGTGGCCCCCGGCGGATATGCGGCAGGTGCCGGTGGATCTGCGCACCGGCGCGTACACCGATCGCGGCCTGATTCCCGGCCCCGATCGCGAAATCTGGTCGGTGAGTCAGCCTTTGGCGCAGGATCAGCAGCTCTCCGGCACGGTCACCGCGACCCTCGGCGTGGATGCGCCGCCGCAGGCGAGCGTGACCCTGGAAATGTACGACGTGGACCCGAACGGCCGCGGCATCGTCATCACCCGGGGTATCGCACCCGCGACCCCGACCACCGAGCTGCGGCTGCTGGCCCAGGATTGGCCGATCGCGGCCGGGCATCGCATCGCCTTCCGCATCACCGACATCCTCGACGACATCTGGGCGCATCCCGCATCGCTCGCCAAGGTCACCGTCACCTCCGCGCGCGTGCGACTTCCACTGCTCAACGCGGTGCGCACCCCGGATCTGACCGGCGGCATCTCCGAGGGCATCCCGAAGTGGAGCAATGAGAAGGCCCTCATGGTGCCCGCGGACGCGCTGAACAATGCGACAGTGAATATCGACTTCCCACCCAGGACCGGAGATCGATGACCCAGACCGCAGCCGCCACCCCGGCCGTCGACGACGCCACCGCCGAACGACTCGGGGCGGCGCTGCGCTGCGCCACCGTCTCGCGTGAGGATCCCGCCGAGACCGACCTCGGCGAATTCGAGCGCCTCACAGCTCATCTCGAAGCCTGCTTCCCGCTGGTGCACGCGCATCTCGAATGCGAGACCTTCGGCCACGCCCGGCTCTACCGCTGGCCGGGGAGCGGGGATGCCGCGTCCGGCTCGGGCGATGACCCTGCGGGCGGCATCGCGACGACCCAACCGGTCGCGGCGATCCTGCTCGCACATATGGACGTCGTCCCGGTCGATGACGAACGGGGCTGGACGCATCCGCCGTTCGCGGGGGTGGTGGATGACGACTTCATCTGGGGACGCGGGGCCATCGACGACAAGAGCCGGGTGATGGCGATCCTGGAGGCGGTCGAAGCGGCGCTCGCCGACGGGGTCCGGCCCGCGCGGACCGTATATCTGGCCTTCGGACATGACGAAGAGGTGTTCGGCAATACCGGGGCCGGGCGGATGGCGCAGCGGCTGCGGTCCGCCGGGGTCCGGGCCGAACTGCTGCTCGACGAGGGCGGCGTCATCACCACCGATGTGGCCGACGGCATCGACCTGCCCGTCGCCACGATCATGGTGGGCGAGAAGGGATTCGCGACCGTCCGCCTGTCGGTGACCGCGATCGGCGGGCACTCCTCCATGCCGGGCAGGCAGACCGCCGTCGGGCAGCTGGCCCGCGCGGTGGCCCGGATTCAGGACCGGCCGTTCCCGCTGCGGCTGACCCCGGTCACCGTCGATATGCTCACGCGGCTGCGGGGATTCATGTCCGAACCGCGCCGCACCCTGCTCGGCCTGATCGGTGTGGCCGGACCCGCGATCGCGCGCGTACTGGCCGCCGGGCCGACCACCGAGGCGCTGGTGCGCACCACCACCGCGCCGACCATGATCCACGGCGGCGTGACACCGAATGTGCTGCCGCAGCGGGCCGAGGCGTACGTGAATTTCCGTATCCTGCCCGGTGATTCGGTGGCGGATGTGGTCGCGCACTGCCGCCGGGTCGTCCGCGACAAGGGCGTCGCCATCGAACTGATGGGTCACGCGTCCGAACCCTCCGCGAATCCTGCGGCGGGTCCGGCCTTCGATCTCATCGCCGACCTCACCCGCGCGGTGGTGCCCGGCGTCGCGGTCACCGTCGGCCTGGTGCCCGGGGCCACCGACTCCCGCTATTACGACGATCTCGCCGCCACACGCTGTAATTTCGCGCCGATCATCCTCACCGCACAGGACCTCGAGCGCATCCACGGCACCGATGAGCGCATCTCCCGCGCCAATTACGCGCGCCTGATCACCTTCAACCGGCTCCTGATCGACCACCTCGCCCGGCGCTGAACCCGCGCGCACGAATTTCGGGGCGTGACGCGGCGGGCGCGGCGGCGGTGCGCGAGAATGACTCGGCCGGGTGGCGACAAACCGGGCGAAGCGCCCCGGAATGTGCGCGGTCGCCCCGGCGTGCGATATCCGACCGAGAGGGAGCGACGATGACCCGAAACGAGACCGGCGAATTCCAGGGCAGCGCGGGGCGGGTGTACTGGCAGGCCTGGCTGCCCGACTCCGAGCCCCGGGCCGTTGCCGTGATCGTGCATGGGTACGCGGAGCATTCGGGCCGCTACGCCCATGTGGCGGCGCGCCTGAACGATGCCGGGATCGCCGCCTACGCACTCGACCACATCGGGCACGGGCGGTCCGAGGGCGGGAAGGCGAATGTCGTCTCCCTCGACGGCGCGGCCGACAATGTCAAAGCGCTGCTGGATATCGCCGTGAAGGAACATCCGGGACTGCCCAAGTTCGTCATCGGGCACAGCATGGGCGGGCTCACCGTCGCCTACCTCGCCACCCGCGCACCCCTGGACGTCACCGGCGTGGTGCTCTCCGGTCCCGCGATCGTGGTCGACGCGGGCAATGCGGTACAGCGACTGCTCGCACCGGTCGTCTCCAAGCTGCTGCCGAATCTGCCCGTGCTGAAACTGGATTCGAAGCTGGTGAGCCGCGATCCGGAAGTGGTGCGCGCCTACGACACCGACCCGCTGGTGTACCACGGCGGGGTGCCCGCCCGCACCGGCTCCGAAATGCTGCGCGCCGGAACGTATGTGCTGGCGAACCTGGACAAGCTCACCGTTCCGGTGCTGGTACAGCACGGCACCGCGGACGGACTGGCCTCACCCGAGGGCGCGGATCTGATCGAGCGCGATGCGGCGTCGAAGGACAAGACCGTCATCCGCTATGACGGTCTCTTCCACGAGATCTACAACGAGCCGGAACAGGACAAGGTCATCGCCGATCTGGTGAATTGGCTGAACCAGCACATAGATCCGGCCTAGGCGATTACTTGTAGGTGCTCAGGCAGGCGTTGTCGCCGTCCAGCACTCCGGTGCGGAAGGCTTCCAGCCGCACGAAACCGCTGGGCACCACATTGCCGTTGACGTCCGAGGCGGCGAGGCCATCCGCGAGCAGTCCGGAGATGGCCTCGTCGAGATCCCCCGCGGAGAGCCGGATTTCGCCGCCCGGCTGACTGATCTTGGTGCTGAACGCCCCGGACAGGCAGGCGGTGCGCAGTCCGGCGGTCTCGGCACCGGTCAGCCCGAGCTTGCGATCCTGTTGCAGCGCAAGCATATAGCGGGAGATGAAGATGATGAACCCGTTGTAATCGCCCGCCACCATGGCCGAGAGCACCGCGCTGTCACCATCCCCGCGCGCCCTTTTGGCCAGTGCCGAGACATCGACGCCGATGGCATTGCCCGAGGGGCAGTACGAAACCGGTTTGGTCACGGTCACATTCGCGCAGGACTTGCTCACCCCGGTGTAGTCGTACACCGGCTGCCGGGTGATCGGATCGTTGGTCGCGAGAGTCTGGGCGATCATATCCAGCGATGAACGGTCCACCGGCAGTTGCTGATTCGCCTCATTGGGGGTGGTGTAGCTGGTCGGCAGGGTGCCGCGCCGGGAGGCCAGCTCCTTGCGTGTGATGGTCTTACACGCCTGCGCCCCATCGGTATAGCCCATCTGCACCGCGGTCACGCGCTCGAATGCCGAACCGTGTTCATCCTTGCTCGCGCCCGGTTCACTGTCCCGCACGGCGATGGTCGCGCCGAGTACGCCATTGAGGCCGTCGGTGGTGTTGAGCGTGAAATGCCGCGAATTCCCTTCCGCCACAGAGCGCAGGAAGACACCGGCGAAACAGTCCGCCTGCTGTTCCCGGATCACGTTCGCGGTGAAGAAGCCGTTGAGTTTGGCCTGCGCCTGCACCGAATGCCCGTATTCGTGGGCCAGCACCATGACCACCGACATGGCCCCGAATTTCTTGACCAGCTCCGGCAGCAGCGTGCCGCGATCCCAGCCGATGGTCTGATCGACCGTGCAGTACGCGGCATTCACCTCCTGAAAGGTGCTGGCACGGCAGAACTGCACGGCCTGACCGCGCGGGGCGGTGGAATCCCAGGAGATGAATCGGTTCACCGGGGTGAAGGTGCCGGGAAAAGTCTTGGCGTACTGGGCGGTCCAGTACTCCTGGAGATCGGCGAGGGTATTGAGCGCCAGCTTGTCGATGCTGCCGCCGTCCGCGTTCTCGGCGGTGAGCGTGGTATCCGGCACCCCGCTGCGCGGACCGTTCGGCCCGGTCGCCGACACCGCCCCGCTGAGTTCGAAGGGATTGTCCACCGGGGCCGTAATGTTCTGTGGCTCACTGTTTTTCACGACGGTACAACCGCCGATCACCAGTCCCGCCGCGAGCAGTCCGATGCCGAGCCCCAACCGCAGCCGTGTATTCCGCATAACGCCTCCCGAGTACCGCTCCGGGCCCAGCCGCGGTCCCGGCACCCCGAGCACGGCCGGACTCGGCCGGGCCGCGTCTCCGGGTTGCTCTCGTTGTATCGCTCAGAGGCGCAGGCGCGCAACGACAGCGCGATGATCGGATCGGGGAATTGTGAGTGAACGAACCTGCGTGGCATGCCCGCCCGCGACCAGCACCCGATCCAGACCCAGCAGCGGACCCCAGGACCGGTCGTCCGGCCAGGTCGGCATGGCGCCGATGCCGAGCAGCTCACCGGCGTCGGCGTACCTGCCGCGCAACAGCTCTCGGAAGGGAGCGTGATCGAAGGTGGCGTTGAAATCACCGCCCACGATCACCTGCCCGGGCTGTTGATCGAGCAGATCGCGAATCGTGCGCAGCTCGTTGCTCCAGGCGTCGAAGTTCAGATTCGGCGGGATCGGATGGAACTGGAAGACCGCGACCGGACCCCGATCGGGGTGAATCATGGTGGCGCGCACATTGTTCAGCAGGAAACCGGACAGCTTGCTGCCCGCCTCCAAGGGGTAGCGGGTGAAGATGCCCGAACCCGCGCCGCCGGCGGCGGCCTCGACGTGACGGTAGGGCAGCAGTTCAGCCAGACCCGCGCCGTCCAGGCGGGCGAGTGCCTCGGGCGTGAGCTCCTCCAGCGTGAGCACCTCGATCCCGTTCTCGCGCACGGCCCGCACCACCGCATCGGTATCGGCATTGCCGAACAGCAGATTCGATTGCATGACGGCCACATCCACGCCCGGCCCGGCGGTGCCGTCCGGCCACAGCATCGGCAATTGCGACCACAGCGCGGCGGCGGTGACGAGCAATGCCACCAGCGCACCGCGCCAGGCACGCGCGAGCAACAGGATCACCAGGGCGAGCACCGCGAACAGCATCAGGTACGGGGCGAAGGAGGCGGCGAGCATGGCCGACTCCGAGGACATCGTGTTGTAGTGCAATCCGACACCGGTCAGCCCGGCGAGCAGTGCGAGCCAGCCCAGCACCACCGCCGTCCAGCCGAACCAGCCCCTCGGGCGTTTCGACACGAGCATCGAGCGGATCCGGCCGCGCCGCCGCTTCGGCTCACGCGGCAGCACCACGGTGACCTCGTCCGCCTGCTGATATTCGACCACTGCTCCCCCATCCGGCGCGCACCGCGCCATTCGGCCATATGCCGCATCCCATTCGAGCGCGGCGGGACAAACCCGCCGAAACCCCCACCCACGGCAATCGCTGACCACCCTACTGCACGGTCGAATGCCGCTGACCTGCGTGCGACCCGCGTACAAATGAGGAGCGCGGGGCGGTGCGAGCGTGGCACAGTCAGTGGACGTGACCGATTACCGTACTTTCAATCGCGACAATTGGGACGAACGCGCACCTCTGCACGCCGCGTCCGCCGATTACGCCTTCGCCGAATTCCAAGCCGATCCGAGCTTTCTGAGCGAGGTGGTGCGCTTCGATCTACCCCGGCTCGGGGATATTCGCGGACTGCGCGGCGTCCATCTGCAATGCCATATCGGCACCGATACGCTCTCGCTCACCCGGCTCGGGGCCGATATGACCGGACTCGACTTCTCACCCGCCTCGCTCGCCCAGGCGCGAAAACTGGCCGAGGACACCGGAACCGCCATCGAATTCGTGGAATCCGATGTGTACGAGGCGATTCCGGTGCTCGGCGCGGAACAATTCGATCTGGTGTACACCGGAATCGGCGCACTGTGCTGGCTGCCCGATGTGCGGCGGTGGGCCGAAACCGTGGCCGGATTGCTGCGGCCGGGCGGGCGACTGTTCATTCGCGAAGGGCATCCGGTGCTGTGGTCCATCGACGAGACACAGGATCGGCTGGTGATCGGATACCCGTATTTCGAGACCGCCGCGCCCACGGTCTTCGACGACGGGAGCACCTACGTCGACACCGACGGGGAGATCACCAAAACCGTTACGCACGAATGGAATCACGGCCTCGGCGAGATCATCGGGGCGCTGCTCACCGCCGGACTGACACTCACCGCGGTGACCGAACACGACAGCGTTCCCTGGGAAGCGCTGCCCGGCAAGATGATTCACGATAAGCACGGTGAATGGCGGCTCATCGAGCATCGCGAGCGGCTGCCGCTGTCCTACACCCTGCAGGCGCGAAAGGACTGAGCTGTGAACGAAGAGATCATCCCGGTGCTGCGCGTGGCCGATGCCGCCGTCGCGGTGCCCTGGTACGAACGACTCGGCTTCGTCAAACAGTGGGAACACCGCTTCGAACCGCATTTCCCGGCATTCGTCGAAGTCGCGCGCGGGGAAATGCGAATCTTCCTGTCCGAGCACACCGGTGACGCGCGACCGGACACGCTCATCTACCTCCGAATGCGGGATGTGGACGGCATCGCTGCGGAATTCGGCGTCACCCCCGAGGATCAGCCCTGGGCGCGCGAAATAGAACTGCGCGATCCCGACGGCAACCGACTGCGCATCGGGACGCCATTCGACTAGGGCCGCGATCTGCGGAACCAACCGCTCCCGCCGCGCGTCCAATCGGTAGGTGGAGAGGGGGAATCCGTGGACCCGAAGAAACTGCGCCACAGCGCGGAACAGGCCCAGCAGGGGGCGCAACGCGAACAGGAGCGAATCTCGCAGGACGGGGTGGACCCCGATTACATTCAGCGGCTCGAACACTTCCCGGGGCTCTCGCACGCGGAAATCTATGCCCACGCGCAAGCCATGGATCCCGGCACCATGCACGCGCAGGCCGCCGTCTGGGTGGATATCGCCGATAACCTCACCGGCGCGATCACCGGCCTGCACAGCACCGTGCAATCGGCACTCGCCGACGGCATCCGGGGTCATATCGGTGACGCCGCCGCCCGCACCGCTCGCGAATTCGTGCGGTGGGCAACCGATATCACCGAAATCGCGCACAGCACCGGCCACCGCATGATCGCCGCCGCCTACGGAGCCGAAGCCGTCCGCCGCACCGTCCCACCGCCCTCGGCCGCAGGCACCGACCCCCTCACGCCCTACCTGTCCATCGTCATCGGCACGACTCCCGGCGCGCATTCGCGCGAGGACGCCCGCGAGGAGCTCCATCACATCGCCGTCGCCGCGATGGAAGCCAACTACATTCCGACCTACCCGCCCGCCGGATCCGGTGTACCCGCCTTCACCAGCCGCGATATCAGCGCCGACGGGAACCCCGCGAATGGACTCGAATCACCGCCCGCACAGCTGAATTCTCTGCGCGGCGGCGCACTCCCCCGCACCGAGCCGATCGGCGCGATACACCACGCCGATCCCCGCGCAGCCAACCGCTCGGAGCAGGCGGGACTCTCCGGCGACCCGAATCACTCGGCGGCACAGCGCAATAACGGACAACCGAACCGCGGCGACCATCCCGCCGCACTGTCCGACGAAGACACCTCCCCGGCAGCGGCCGCATCGGCCGCCCGAGACGGCATCGCCCCGGACCCCGATCGAGCCGCCAACCCCATCACCACACCGGCAAGCACTCCCGGCGGCGGAAATCCACTCACCACGGTCGCGCCGAATCGATCACTCGGCACCACGCCACGTTCCCCGATCGGACTCCCGACCGCACGCACCCCTCGCGAATTCCCGACCCTGCGCCAACCGCCCGGAGCCACACCCGATCCCGGCCGCAGCTACCCCGGTCCCCCACCGCCCGGAACCCGCTCCGCACCAACACCTTCCGCCGCCCCGACCGGCCCCGCCGCCGAGTCGACGAGCTTCCTGCCCGGCATGCACCCGGCATCGGGCCGCCCCTCCTCCGACTCCGATGCCACCCACCGCACCCCCGACTGGCTCATCCGCAACCGCCAGCAGGAACTCCTGGGCACCCCGCCACCCACCGTCCCCGCCGTACTCGGTGCCGAAATCCCAGCGGCCGGAACCGATCTCGACTACACCGGCACGGCACCGGAAACGCTGTGAGCCCGGATCCGAATGATCAGCGGGGTGCGGGGACCTCGATGGTGAGTTCGCCCGGGGTGGGGTTGGTGCTGACAGTGACCGAGACGCGGCCCGAACCGGGGAGGCTGAAGGAGGCTGCGTTCCAGCCGTAGTGGCCGTCGTGCTGGGTGGTGCGGGTGTCGGTGGTGGTCGCGCCGGTGTCGATATTGCGCATGGTGACCGTGGTGGTGACCTGGCAGTCGTTATTGGCCGGGGAGGCGGACAGCGAGCCGAGCGGGTTGTTCGCGGCGTCGGGGGTGAAATTGACGCTGACCCGGGCCGAGCTGTCGATGAAGTCCGCGAATTCGCCCGCCTGCTGGCCCTGGCTGGCCGACAGTTCGGCCTTGACCGTGCCCGCGCAGCCCGGACTCACATCGACGTGTGCGGGGTCGAACGACACCGGGTCCGCGGACGCGGGTGCGGCGGATACCGCCAGTGCGACCAGCGGCGGGACCGACACCGCCATGACCTTCAGAATGCCTCGCATTTTCGACTCCTGTCCTAGCGGATCAGTCGTGCATGACCGGCACGGCCGAATTCGGCCGGTAACTGCACGGTACCCGGCGCGGATCAGCCGCCGAACACGCGCTCCACGACTGTTTTCGCACGGCGGGTGACGCGCATGTAGTGATCGAGGAATTCGCTGCCGTCGTCATTGGGCCAGCCCGCCACCCGGGCCACCGCGGACAGCAGCGGGCCGGGGCCGGGGAGTTGGTCGGCCGGTTTGCCGCGCACCAGGACCAGGGCATTGCGGGCCTTGGTCGCGGTCAGCCAGGATTCCCGGAGCAGGGACACATCTTCCTGATCCACCAGATCGGCCGCCTCGATGGCGTCCAGGCATTGCAGGGTGGAGGTGTTGTGCAGGGCCGGGACATCATGGGCGTGCTGCAACTGCAGCAGCTGCACGGTCCATTCGATATCGGCCAGGCCGCCGCGCCCCAGTTTGGTGTGGGTGGCCGGGTTCGCGCCGCGCGGCAGGCGTTCGGCGTCCACGCGCGCCTTGATGCGGCGGATCTCCCGGACACCCTCGGGGGACATGCCACCGCTGGGATAGCGGACCGGATCGACGGTGTGCAGGAAGCGCACGCCCAATTCGGGATCACCGGCCACCTGGCGCGCACGCAGCAGCGCCTGCACCTCCCAGGGCTGCGCCCACTGTTTGTAGTAGGCGGCATAGGCGGCCAAAGTCCGCACCAGGGCACCATTTCGGCCCTCGGGACGCAGACCCGCGTCGACCTGTAGAGGCGGATCGGTACTGGGCGCACCGAGCAGTCGCTGCACCTGTTCGGCCACGCCGTTCGCCCATTTGACGGCGACCGTCTCATCCACGCCGGGGCGCGGATCGCAGACGAACAGCACATCGGCGTCCGAGCCGTAACCGAGTTCCATACCGCCCAGACGCCCCATGCCGATGACGGCGAAATCGGCGGGCTGCGGGCCGCTCGCGCGAATCACGGCCTGTAGCGCGGCTTCCAGGGTCGCGATCCACACCGAGGACAGCGCCTCGCAGACCTGCGGCACCTCGAGCATGCCGAGCACATCGGCGGAGGCGATGCGCGCGAGTTCATGCCGCCGCAGCGAGCGCGCGGTGGCGACCGCACGCCGCGGCTCGTCGTAACGCTTTGCGCCGGAGAGGATTCCGCGCGCCACATCGGCGGTTGCCGGGGCCAGCAGCAGCGGCCCGTTCGGGCCGTCCGCGTACATGCGGATGGTTTCCGGCGCGTTGATGAGCAGATCCGGCAGATAGGCCGAGGAGCCGAGCACGATCATCAGGCGCTGTGCGATGGCTCCCTCATCGCGCAGTTCGCGCAGGAACCAGATCTCATTGTCCAGACCCTCGGACACCCGCCGGTACGCGAGCAGTCCGGCATCGGGATTCGGTGTCTCACCGAGCCATTCGAGCAGGGTCGGCAGCAGCAGCGCTTGAATCCGGCCCTTGCGGCCGACCTCACCGGTGAGCGCCTTCAGATGCCCGAGCGCGTTCTCCGGGGCCGCGTAACCCAGCGCCGCCAACTGCCGCACGGCCGCCGCCGGACTCAGCCGCAGCGAGTCCGCGTCAAGGCGCGCAACCGATTCCAGCAGCGGGCGGTAGAAAAGTTTGGCGTGCAGGCGGCGCACCCGCACCGCATTGCGCCGAATCTCACTGGTGAGCACGCCGACCGCGTCCTGTCGGCCGTCGGGCCGCATATGCGCGGCGCGGGCCAGCCAGCGCATGCCCTCCTCGTCCTCGGGCGCGGGCAGGGTGTGCGTGCGCTTGAGCCGCTGCAATTGCAGGCGATGCTCGAGCAGGCGCAGAAACTCATAGGAGGCAGTCAGATTCGCGGCGTCATCACGGCCGATATAACCGCGCGCGGCGAGCGCGCCGAGCGATTCCACCGTGCCCTGGGTGTGCAGCGCCTCATCGGCCTTACCGTGCACCAATTGCAGCAGCTGGACCGCGAATTCGACATCGCGCAGACTACCGTGCCCGAGCTTGAGTTCGCGCTCGCGCAGATCCGCGGGCACCAGATCCTCGACGCGACGGCGCATGGCCTGCACATCGGTGACGAAATCGGGGCGCTCCGAGGCCGCCCACACCATCGGCATGAGCGCTTCGCGATACTGCTGCCCGAGTTCCAGATCGCCGGTGGCGGGCCGCATTTTGAGCAGCGCCTGGAATTCCCAGGTGCGCGCCCAGCGCTTGTAATACGCGATATGCGAATCCAGGGTGCGCACCAGCGCACCCGCCTTGCCCTCGGGCCGCAGCGCCGCGTCCACATCGAAGAACGCCGCACTGCCGACGCTCATCATCTCGGCGGCGAGCCGGGTGGAGGTGGTGTCGGCGGGTTCGGCGACGAAGATGACATCCACGTCCGAGACGTAATTCAGTTCCCGCGCACCGCATTTGCCCATGGCGATGACGGCCAGCCGGGCGGGCACCTCGCGATCGACGCAGACCCGGGCCACGGCCACCGACAGCGCCGCGGTCAGCGCGGCATCGGCCAGATCGGTGAGATGCCAGCCGACCTGCTGATACGGCAGCACCGGTTCGTTCTCCACGGTCGCCGCGAGATCGATGGCGGCCAGCAGCATGAGTTCATCGCGATACCGCTTGCGCAGCAGCGCAACCGCGTCCGGTCCGGAGATCCCGGCGCGGAACAGCATGGGCCCGGCGTTCGGCCCGGCCTCCGGCGTCGCGTGCACGGCATCGAGCAGCGAGGTGAGCACCTCATCGCGCGAGGGCAATTCGGGCCGCAGCAGTAGCTGCCAGCACCCCGGATCGGCCACCAGATGATCGGCGAACGCGCTCGACGACCCGATCAGCGCGAACAATCGCCCGCGCAGCGAGGTATTGGCCCGCAACGCCGAATCCAGCGCGCCCCAATCGCTTCCGAGCTGCTCCCGCAACCGCATGAGCGTCAGCAGCGCCAGATCGGCATCGGGGGAACGGGACAGCGCCCACAGCAGCGGAACGCTGTCGACGTTGTCCCACGCCAACTCTCGTAAGGAATCGGCGGCCGACGGCTCCATCAAACCGAGCCGGCCGACGCCGGGGACAGCGGAACGAGTCGTCGGTGGCCGGACCATGTCGTTCAAATTACATGTCACATTCCGTCGGCGGACGACCGAACCCTCCGATACCGGACAATGTGGCCGAGCCGAGTCCGGGTGACCACTTCCCCGTCATCCCGGCAGAGCTTCGGCCGGGACGACGAGACGCGTAGCGACCTTTACAGGCCGAGGTATTCCTTGAGCTCGTAGGGCGTCACCTGGTTGCGGTAGCCAGCCCATTCGCGGCGCTTGTTGCGCAGGAAGAAGTCGAAGACGTGCTCGCCCAGGGTCTCGGCGACCAGTTCGGACTTCTCCATGTTCTTGAGCGCCTCGTCCAGGCTGGCGGGCAACTCGCGGAAGCCCATGGCGCGACGCTCGGCGGCGGTCAGCGACCACACATCGTCCTCGGCCTCGGGCGGCAGGGTGTAGCCCTTCTCGATACCGCGCAGACCGGCGGCCAGGATCACCGCGAAGGCCAGGTACGGGTTGCAGGCGCTGTCGGGACTGCGCACCTCGACCCGGCGCGAGGACGACTTGTTCGGGGTGTACATCGGAACGCGAACCAGCGCAGAGCGATTCGACCGGCCCCAGGACGCGGCCGTCGGCGCTTCGCCACCGTGGATGAGCCGCTTGTACGAGTTCACCCACTGATTGGTGACGGCACTGATCTCGTGCGCGTGCTCGAGAATGCCCGCGATGAACGCGCGCGCGGTCTCGGACAGGTTGATCGGGTCATCCGGATCGTGGAAGGCGTTCTGCTCACCCTCGAACAGGCTCATATGCGTATGCATGGCCGAACCCGGGTGATCGGCGAACGGCTTGGGCATGAACGTGGCCCGCACGCCCTCGTCGATGGCCACTTCCTTGATCAGGTAGCGGAAGGTCATGACGTTATCGGCCATGGACAGCGCGTCCGCGTAGCGCAGGTCGATCTCCTGCTGCCCGGGCGCGCCCTCGTGATGGCTGAACTCGACCGAGATGCCCATGGACTCCAGCGAGTCGATGGCGTGGCGGCGGAAGTTCGGCGCCTCGTCGTGCACGGCCTGATCGAAGAAGCCGCCCTGATCCACCGGGATCGGGGTGGAACCGTCATGCGGTCCGGGCTTGAGCAGGAAGAATTCGATCTCCGGATGCACATAGCAGCTGAAGCCCAGGTCGGCGGCCTTGTTCAACTGCCGACGCAGCACATGCCGCGGATCCGCCCAGGACGGCGAACCGTCCGGCATGGCGATATCGCAGAACATGCGCGCCGAATGCTGATGCCCCTTCGAGGTGGACCACGGCAGCACCTGGAAGGTGGACGGGTCCGGCTTGGCCACCATGTCGGCCTCGGACACCCGGGCAAACCCCTCGATGGCCGAACCGTCGAAGCCGATGCCCTCCTCGAAAGCGCCCTCCAGCTCGGCGGGCGCGATCGCTACGGACTTGAGATAGCCCAGCACATCGGTGAACCAGAGTCGCACGAAGCGAATATCGCGCTCTTCGAGCGTGCGGAGGACGAATTCCTTCTGACGGTCCATGACCGCGAGCGTAGGCACCCGGAGTTAAATCCGTGTTACATAGCGGGTGCGAACCTCAGCATGTAAGACCCGCCGCGGGTGTGGTCAGGTCGACCAGGTACGCGATCACCGGGTCATCGACGCATTGCACGCCCGACAACGACACCGTGTGCCGGTCCCCGTTGAACGTGATCAGACTGCCTTTGAGCTGGTCAGCCAGGTCGACACCGGCCTGGTAGGGGGTGGCCGGATCGTTGGTGGTGGAGATCACCACGGTCTTGGGCAGGTTCGGAATCGAAATGCGGTGCGGGGTGCTGGTGTTGGGCACCGGCCAGATCGCGCACAGTTCCAGCGGCGCGGCGTCGCTGCCGTGCGCGTCATCCAGGAAGGGCGCGCCCTTGCGATATTCGGCGTCCTGTTTGGCGGCGACGGCGCGATCGGTGATCGGCGGATCGTCCACGCAGCGAATCGAGTTGAAGGCGTCCTGACTGTTGTCGTAGGTGCCGTCCTCGGCGCGGCCGTCGTACATATCGGCCAGCTTCAACAGCGTGTCGCCGGTTCCGGTGGCGAGTTCACGCAGCCCCTTGGTGAGCACGGGCCAGAACCGGTTGGTGTACAGCGCCTGCTGGGTACCGGTGATGGCATCGCCGTAGTGCAGGCCGCGCGGATCATCGGTGGGAACGGGCTTGTCCCACAGCGGATTCACCAGGGCGCGATAGCGGGCGACGAACTGGGCCGGATCGGTGCCGAGCGGGCAGTCCGGTTTGGTGGCGCAGTCCTGCGCGAATTTGGTGAACGTGTTCTGGAAGCTGGTGGCCTGCAGCACCGATTCCTTGACCGGATCCTGCGAGGGGTCGAGCGCGCCGTCCAGCACGAGCGCGCGCACCTTGTCCGGGAACTTCTCGGCGTACGCGTAGCCCAGGCGGGTGCCGTACGAGTACCCGACATAGCTGAGCTTGGCATCGCCGAGCGCGGCGCGGATCACGTCCATGTCCTGCACGACCTCGCGGGTGCCGACGTGCGCGAGGAAATCCTTACCGGTGCGCTCGACGCATTTATCCGCGTACTGCTTGTTCTCGGTCTCGGCGGCCGCGATGCCCGCGGGTGAATTGTCCTTGGGCGCTTCGGCGCGTTCGGCGTCGTTCTCCTTGGAGGTGAGGCATTTGATGGCGGGCTGCGAGGAGCCGATACCGCGCGGATCGAAGCCGACGCGATCGAAGCGCTCGGCCAGCGGGGTGCCGTCGGCGATATTCACCATGGATATCCCGGGCACGCCCGGTCCGCCCGGGTTGAACAGCAGCGAACCGATCTTGTTACCGGTGGCCTTGATTCGCGAGACGGCGATCTTCGCGGTGGCCCCATCGGGATTCTCGTAGTCGACCGGCACGGTGACCCGGGCGCATTCAGCTCCGGAAGGCATATCCCCCTCCCCGAATTCCGTGCAGCTACCCCAGTTGACCTGCTGGTTGTAGTACTGCCCCATACCGGCCGGCGCGACCGCCGTGGGATTCCCATCCACCACGGTCGAACAGCCCGCCGCGGTCATGACCAACGCCGCCGCTATCAAAACGACCCGGTTGGTTCGCATCAAACCCATCCCCCGATCGTGCCATCCCGCTGTACGCACCCTCGAATCCCTTCGGTCACCGCGCCGTCTGCCCTACTGGATCGCGTCCGCGGCACGCACCCGCAACAACGCGAGAGCATCGCAAAGAGTTCGGAGCCGCGAGTACCCGCGAGTGTGAGGAATTACATCCGGATGCGGACCGGTCGCGGTGGCAGACTGAGAGGCGTCATTTGAACCCGGGGACCCGCATGGGCCTCGAGGAGCGACGAAAGAGGGACGACGATGTCCGTATCCGATGCGGAAACCCCCGCCTACGGTGCCGCACCCGCCAAAACCGCCAAGCGCAAGACGCGTGTGCAGCATCTGCAGCAGATGAAGACCGAGGGTGAGCGCTGGTCGATGCTCACCGCGTACGACTACTCCACCGCGCGACTGTTCGAAGAGGCCGGGATTCCGGTGCTGCTGGTCGGCGATTCCGCGGCCAATGTGGTGTACGGCTACGACACCACGGTCGCCATTTCGGTCGACGAGTTGATTCCGCTGGTGCGCGGTGTGGTGCGCGGCGCGCCGCACGCGCTCGTGGTGGCGGATCTGCCGTTCGGCAGTTACGAGTCCTCGCCGGAGCAGGCGCTGGCCACGGCCGTCCGGTTCATGAAGGAGGGCGGCGCGCACGCGGTGAAGCTGGAGGGCGGCGAGCGCATGGCCGACACCATCCACAAGATCACCGCCGCCGGTATTCCGGTGATGGCGCATATCGGGTTCACCCCGCAGAGCGTCAACACCCTCGGCGGGTTCCGGGTGCAGGGGCGCGGCGACGGGGCCGAACAGCTCATCGCCGATGCCATCGCGGTGCAGGAGGCCGGGGCGTTCTCGGTCGTGATGGAGATGGTTCCGGCCGAACTGGCCGGGCAGGTCACCCGCAAGCTGACCATTCCGACGGTCGGCATCGGCGCCGGCTCCGAATGCGACGCGCAGGTGCTGGTGTGGCAGGACATGGTGGGTTACACCAGCGGCAAGACCGCGAAGTTCGTCAAGCAATTCGCCGATGTGGGTGGTCAATTGCGCAGTGCCGCAGCCACTTACGCGGATGAGGTGCGGCGCGGGGTGTTCCCCGGGCCGGAGCACAGCTACTGAGTTCCGAACTCGGGTTCCGATGTGTGGAACGCCCTCACCGGATAGCCGGTGGGGGCGTTCGCTTATACGCGACGGGCCGCCGTGCGACTCGCCACGAGTGGGTACAGCCGCCTTGCATAGCGGATTGCTATTTATTCGCGGTTCCGCACCGTCTTCACAAACCACCTTCACATTTTGGTGGCAGAGTGGGAGCAACGAGCACGTCCGACCAAAGGGAACTTCATGTCGCATCGCCGTTGGATCAGTAGCCGCCGAGTTCTGCGGGTACCGCTACTCGTCGGCACGGCCGCCGTCCTCGCATTGACCGCCGCGTGTGGCGGCGGCACCACCTCGGGATCGTCACAGCCGCAGGGCTCTTCCTCACCGCTGACGAGCACCAACGGCAAGCCCGCGCCATCCGGCAGCAGCAGCCCGACCACCTCCGGATCACAGGTCACCGTGTCCGATGAGGCCGGAAAGCAGTTGTGCGACATGCTGCGTCCGCAGCTCTCGGATTGGCGGGTGCAGGGTCCGACGCTGGGCAAGATCTCGCTGAACGCGAGCGTGCACGAGTGGGCGCTGCGCAATGGCGGCATCAACCTGCAGGTGCTGGGCGATAAGGATGTGGTCGACCGGGTCACCACCAAGAACTGCTCCGACGTTCGCGACCAAGCGATTTCGGCGCTGGAGATCCCGAACCTGGCGTCCGGGCTGGCGGGCTGATGCGCACCCTCTATCCACCGATCGAGCCGTACGAGCGGGGCATGCTCGACGTCGGCGACGGTCAGCAGGTGTACTGGGAGGTCAGCGGCAATCCGGACGGTAAGCCGGTGGTGTTCCTGCACGGCGGGCCCGGCGGCGGCACCGCGCCCTATCACCGGCAGTTCTTCGATCCGGCGGCGTACCGCATCGTGCTGTTCGATCAGCGCGGCTGCGGGCAGTCGACGCCGCATATCGCGGACGGTGCGAGTCTGGAGGCCAACACCACCTGGCATCTGGTCGCCGATATCGAGGCGCTGCGAACGCATTTGGGCATCGAGCGGTGGCAGGTGTTCGGCGGGTCCTGGGGTTCGACGCTGGCGCTGGCGTACGCGCAATCGCATCCGGAGCGGGTCACCGAGCTGATCCTGCGCGGGATATTCCTGTTGCGCCGCAAGGAAATCGATTGGTATTACAATGGCGCTGCGGGGTTCGTCTACCCCGATGAGTGGGAGAAGTTCCTGGCGCCGGTTCCGGTGGCCGAACGCGGCAGCGATCTGATCGAGGTCTATCACCGCCTGCTGCACTCCCCCGACGAGAAGCTCGCCCGCGACGCGGCCGTCGCGTGGTCCACCTGGGAGGGCGCCACGAGTTCGCTGCTGCCCCAACCGGATCGGGTTGCCGAAACCGCCGATCCGCGCTTCGCGCTGGCGTTCGCGCGCATCGAGAACCACTACTTCCACAATCGCGGCTTCCTCGACGAGGGCCGTCTGCTGCGCGATATCGATCGCATCGCGCATATTCCCGGCGTCATCGTGCAGGGCAGGCATGACATCGTCTGCCCCGCGGTCAGCGCGTGGGATCTGCATCAGGCGTGGGCGAATTCGGAACTGCATATGGTTCCCGATGCCGGGCACGCCGCCTCCGAACCCGGCATCACCCATCATCTGGTCGAGGCCACGGACAAATACAGGACGTAAATGAACAGCACAGCCGGTCCCGCCCTGGTCGACGCTCTGACCGCCGATGTGGACCGGCTGCGCGCGGCCGAACCCGAAGTGCGGCAGGATCTTCCGGATTCGGTACACAAGATGCGGGTGGCAACCCGGCGATTGCGCAGCCTGCTGCGGTCGTATCGGGGGGCCTTCACGCGCAAGGCGGGCGGCGAACTCAGTGATGAATTGCGCTGGCTGGCAGGGCTGCTCGGGGTGGCGCGCGATGCCGAGGTGCGCGGGGAGCGGTTCGCGGCACTGCTCGGGGAGGGCGGCGGGCTGTTCGACGATACGGTCGAGGCGTCGCCGAAGCGGAAATCGGGCGGGAAGAAGAAGCCGGTACCGGACGAGGCAGCTCCCGATGAGAAGCCAACGCCGCGAATGGATTTCGGTGCGCAACTGGTGGCCGAGGAGCGAGCGCGCTACGAAGCCGCGCACGCCGAGGCGGTGGCGGCATTCGACACCCGCCGTTACCGAGTGCTGCTCGATCGCCTGGGTGCGATGCTGAACGATCCGCCATTGCGCTCGGCGAAGGCGGACGCACCCGCCACCGAGGTCTTCACCGACGTACTGCGGCACGACTTCCGCGATCTGCGTCGCCTGGTGCGCACCGAACCGCAGGGCTCCGAAGCCGAACGCATCGAACGCCTGCACGATATCCGCAAGGCCGCCAAGCGATTGCGCTATTCCGCCGAGGCCGCCGTCGCGGTGCTGGGCGAACCCGCCACCCTGCTGGGGCGGCGGGCCAAACAATTGCAGACCGTCCTCGGCGATCATCGCGATGCCATCGAAGCCCTGGAAACCCTCCGCGCCCACACTGCGGCCGCCGATGAGCCCGGCTATCAGCGCATGTGCGATGCCGAGGAGGCCGCGGCCGCCAAAGCGCTCGAGGAGTATCCGGCGGCCATCGAATTCCTACGCCATCACGCGCTCTGACCGACTCGGTACGAGGTGCGTGTCGGGACGGTGTTCCTTGTGCGCGGCGTGCGGCATGATGCGGTCGATCCAGGCCAGCATGACCGCCGACACCACGAAGCTGAGGTGGATGATCACCGGCCACAGGTAGCGGCCGTTGTGCGCGCCGGGGTTCGGATCCGAGCTGATCTTGATGAAGGTGGTGAGCAGGTGGATCGAGGAGATGCCGACGATCGACATGGCCAGCTTCACCTTCAGCACATTGGCATTGACCTGCGCCAGCCATTCCGGCTGATCCGGATGATCGTCGATGCGCAGTTTGGATACGAAGGTCTCGTAGCCGCCGACGATCACCATGATCAGCAGGTTGGAGATCATCACGACATCGATCAGGCCCAGCACCGAGAGCATGATGGTGGTTTCCTCGCTGCCGTGATCGAACAGTCCGCGCACCAGTTCCACCAGCTCGCGCAGGAACTGCCAGACGTACGCGGCCTGCGCGACGATCAATCCGAGATAGAGCGGGAATTGCAGCCAGCGGCTCAGGAAGATGAAGTAGCCGAGATTCCTTGGCTGGGAATGAAGTGCCATGCCGCTCAATACAGCACGCGTGCCATCACATCCCGATAATCAAGGCATCATCGCTGGTCGTGAGCTGAAAATTATTGCGCGCCGCTAATTTCGGAGCGTGCAACACGGAATGAAGAAGCGGCGCGGCGGAGCCTTCTGGGCCGTTGTGACGGTCACGCTGACCATTGTGGGCCTGGTGCTCGCGCTCTCGACCTATGAGGTCGGCCGAAGTCGTTCGGAGACAACGCATCCCTTCGGGAATACCACCGTCGCGGATCGCGTGGATTTGTCGATCTGGGTGGGCAAGATCGATCCGGCTACCCAGACCGCCACCATCGAGGTGATGGCGCACCCGCGCGGCGCGCTCGCCGACAAACACGGTTTCTTCACCGCCGACGCCATTGTCTACACCTCGGCGCTGAAAGCCGATCCGATCAAAATCAAAGCGGGCCAGCCCATCTCGGCGGCAGAGGTCAAGGTGGTGGTCGAAGGCACAGTCACCGACTACCCCTTCGACGCCTACGACAGCATCCTGGCCTTCGACATCTTCAGCGCCGACCGCGAACTCCCGATCTCCGTGAGCATAGCCAGCGGCGACACCTTCTTCGAAGTAACCGAAACCCCCGCCGAGGGCGTCGTAACCGGCATAGACGTAACCCTCCACGCCGAACGCTCCCTCCCCTCAATGGTTTTCGCCCTCTTCATCATGCTCCTCATGCTCGGCCTGGCCCTGGCCGCCGCCACCGCCTGCTACTACGTCCTCAAAGGCAAACGCGGCCTCATGTTCCCCGCCTGCTCCATGATGGGCGCCCTCCTCTTCGCCCTCGTCCCCCTCCGCAACGCCGTCCCCGGCGCACCCCCAATCGGCTCCCTAATCGACTTCACCTCCTTCTTCATCGCCGAAGCCGTCATCTCCATAGCCCTCGTAGGCACCGTGATAATCGGCTACCGCGTCGAATCCGCCAGGGAACAAGCCGAACTGGAACAAAAACTCCGAGCCCAGGCCGCACAGCCGCGGCCCGCACACCATTACCTGCGCGGCTAAATCAATTGTTCGGCGGCGGGATCGGGGCCAGGATTCGGTATGGGATCTGATCTTGTGGGGCACTATTCCGCAGCGGCCGAGGGGGAACGGCTGTTCCGGAGTCCGCATGGGCGGTTGGAGTTTCTGCGCACGCGGGAATTGATTCGGCGCCGGTTGACCGGAGCGGTGCGAGTGCTCGATATCGGCGGCGGGACCGGCGTGCACGCGGAATGGCTGGCCCGAGATGGACATTCGGTGCATCTCATCGATCCGGTTCCGGCGCATGTCGCGACCGCCGCGACCCTGCCGGGGGTCACCACAATGGTCGGGGATGCGCGCCGACTGCCCGTCGCCGACCGCACTGTCGATGTGGTGCTGATGCTCGGGCCGCTGTATCACCTCACCGAAGCCGCGGATCGGGCAATCGCATTGGGTGAGGCGGTACGCGTGCTGCGGCCGGGCGGGCTGTTGATCGCCGCGGCCATCAGCCGATATCTCTCGGTTCTGGAGACCGGGACCGATGGCACACTCGATGAGGCCCTGCTGCCGTCGGTACGCGAGGTCATCGACACCGGGCAGTACGACGAGCATGCCGGATTCGTTGCGACCCATTGGCATACCGCCGACGAACTGCGTGCCGAACTCGCGGCCGCAGGCATGCGCGAGGTCGAGATCTCTACGGCATCGAAGGACCGGCATGGCCCACCCTCGACCGCGCCGGTCTCGATAACTTCGAACCACTGGTTTCCGCCGCCCTGCACTGCGCCCGCCTGGTCGAACAGGACCCCTTGCTGATCAACACGAGCGCGCACCTGCTGGGGATCGCGCGCGTGCGGGATCAGACCCAGTCGTCGAGCCAGTCCCAGCTTTCGTGCTGATCACGGAGTCGGCGTAGGCCGCGGCTGACGCATTGGCCCAAGGTGCGGGCGTCGACGCGGAGCAGCATCGAGACGCCTGCTTCCGCCAGGCGCTCCATCAGGATTTCCAGGTCCGCGGCTTCGGTCCACATGGTCGGGATCGTAGTTTCAAAGTTTTTTCGGTGGGGATGTCGAGAACGGTGGGGTGGCTCCGTCCCAGGGGTATGAGCGGCCCGGAGCGGGTCGGTGACATCGACGAAGGAGTAGGGATCATGGACGCGGATCAGGTTGCCGAGGTTTTGGGGCGGGCGTTCAGCCGGGAGCTGTTGCAGCGGGATGTGTTGCGGATGGCGTATGTCGCCAAGGATGGGACGCCTCGGAATGTGCCGATCGCGTTCACCTGGAATGGTGCGGAGATCGTGGTGTGCACTACGAAGAACGCGCCGAAGCTGCATTCGCTGCGGGCGAATCCGGCGGTGGCGCTGACCATCGATACCGAGGTGCATCCGCCGAAGATCCTGCTCATTCGCGGGCGGGTGGAGCTCGATGAGGTGGACGGGATTCCGGAGGAGTACCTGCAGATGAACGGCAGCTACGACATGAGCGCCGAACAGCGGGTGGAGTGGGAGGCCGAGGTGCGATCGCTGTATGACGGGATGGTGCGGATTGTCATCACGCCCACCTGGGCCAAGCTGATCGATTTCGAGAACACGCTTCCGACCGCCGTCGAAGAGCTGGTGCGGCAGCGCGCCGAGCGCCAGAACGCCTGAACCGTCCGACCACCCCAGAATAAGAACGAACCGAGGAGAACACATCATGGCCAAGTACCTGCTGCTCAAGCATTACCGAGGCGCGCCCGCATCGGAGAACGATGTGCCGATGGACCGGTGGACCCCGGACGAGGTGACCGCCCACGTGCAGTACATGGCGGATTTCGGCAAACGTCTCGAGGAGACCGGCGAATTCGTCGAACATCAGGCGCTGTCCCCGCTGGGCACCTTCGTCCGCTCCGATGGCGAAGGCCGCCCGCCCGTCACCGACGGCCCGTTCGCTGAGACCAAGGATCTGATCGCCGGATGGACGATCATCGATGTCGAGACCTATGAGCGGGCACTCGAATTGGCCGCGGAACTGTCGGCGGCCCCCGGCGCGGGCGGTAAGCCCATCCGGGAATGGCTGGAGGTGCGCCCGTTCTTCACCGGATTGCCCACGGTGACCGAGTGAACGAGGCCCTGCTGCGCGAACTCGTCCCGGCGGTGATCGGCATCCTCGTCCGTCGCGGAGCCGATTTCGCCGCGGCCGAGGATGCGGTGCAGGAGGCGCTGATTCGAGCGTTGGAGACCTGGCCGGATGATCCACCGCGCGATGCCAAGGGCTGGCTCGTCGCGGTGGCCTGGCGCAAATTCCTCGATGCCGCCCGCGCCGAAACCTCCCGGCGCGGCAGGGAACTGGCCGTGGAGGATGAGCCCGAGGCCGGTCCGGTGCCCGGCACCGATGACTCGCTGTGGCTGTACTTCCTGTGCGCGCATCCGTCGCTGTCCCCCGGTTCGGCCGTCGCATTGACCTTGCGCGCGGCCGGTGGCTTGACGACCAAGCAGATCGCGACGGCCTATCTCGTCCCCGAAGCGACTATGGCGCAACGGATCACCCGCGCCAAGAAGCGCATCGCCGGGCAGTCTTTGAACCAGCCCGGCGACCTCGCCACCGTGCTGCGCGTGCTGTACCTGGTCTTCAACGAGGGCTACAGCGGCGATCTCGACCTGGCGGCCGAGGCGATCCGCCTCACCCGCCAGCTCGCCGCCGCGACCGACGCACCCGAGGTCGCGGGCCTGCTCGCGTTGATGCTGCTGCATCACGCCCGCCGCGCCTCCCGCACCGGCCCGGCCGGTGACCTGATCCCGCTCGCGCAACAGGACCGAACACGATGGGACACAACCCTTATCGCCGAGGGCGTCGACATCCTGCAGACCGCCCTGGCCCGCGACCTCCTGGGCGAATATCAAGCCCAGGCCGCGATAGCCGCCCTGCACGCGGACGCCCCGAGCACCGAGGAAACCGACTGGGTCCAGATCGTCGAATGGTACGACGAACTACTCGCGCTGACCGACAGCCCGGTGGTCCGGCTCAATCGCGCGGTCGCGATCGGCGAAGCGGACGGCGCACCGGCCGGTCTGGCCGCACTGGCCGACCTGGACCCGAATCTCCCGCGCCACACCGCGGTTCGCGCCTACCTCAATGAACGCGCGGGCAACCTCGAACAGGCCGCCGCCCTCTACGTCGAAGCCTCCCGCGCCGCCACCAACCTCCCCGAACGCGACCACCTCACCCGCGAAGCAGCCCGCATACACCGCACCCTGAACCCCTGAACCCGACTGCCGCAGAACAGCAC
The DNA here is from genome assembly GCF_042269265.1 of Nocardia sp. NPDC056000. Lineage (NCBI taxonomy): Bacteria > Bacillati > Actinomycetota > Actinomycetes > Mycobacteriales > Nocardiaceae > Nocardia > Nocardia sp. NPDC056000. The sequence continues at coordinate 74,329 of NZ_JBHJXS010000013.1, forward strand.
TCGCCCAGGCTGCCGCCGACCGTATTGGGCGAACATGGCACAGGCGCGCGTACTTCGATCGGCGGACCGCTACTCCGCCACTGCCGCCTCTGCGGTATCCGGTTCGGGCGTGTACGTGAAAGTCACTGTGCGCGTGGCTGGATCGGCGACGGTGAGGCGGACGGTCACGTTCTTGCCTTCGGGTGGGCCACCGGCGCATTTGGCGAGTACGGGTGGGTCCGCGACGAAGATCTCGGCGGGGCGGGTGCCGTTGGCTTCGCGCAGGACTATCGCGTCGAAGTCGGTGCCCGTGCGCGCCGCCAGCAGGGTGGATTCGGTGAGGTCGATGCAGGCGCGTTCCAGCTTGCCCGCGACGGCGTCGCCGCGGCGCATGGACTCCGCCGCCGCGCCGAGACCGTCCCGAACCCATTGGGGTACTTCGGTTCCCGCGCAGCGGGCAAGACAAATCTCGGTGCTGTACCGATCGGAGAGTCGGCGCAGCGGAGCCGTCACATGCGCGTACGGCGCGCCGATTCCACTGTGCTGCACGGTATCCGGCGGCTGCCCGTTGAGCAACGTGTACGAAGCGCCGCGCAACAGCCCGGTGGCCTCGGACATGAGAACCAGGGCCGCTGGAGTATTGGGGTCGAGCCCCGCGAGCACGCGCCCGACCGAATCCCCCTTGGGCCACGAGACCCCGACGGCTGCGGCCGTGCGGCGCATGGATTCCACCGTGGACGCGGCGGGCGGCGGCATGGTGCGGAGCAGGCCGAGGTGGTCATCGCCCGCGCCCTTCAGCATGATCAGCGCGGCACACATCCCGGTGAGCAGCGAAACCTGCTCATTCCAATCATCGGCGGCCGTGCGCGGTTCGATCACCAACTGCCAATGATCCGGGCCGGTGACCGGGGCCCGCCCGGAATCGTCCGAGCGGGAATGCTGTGCGGCATCGGGCGCGTCGGCGGCTCCGGCCTCGAGGCCCGTTGCCTGATCGACTCGAATCACGCTCTGGGCAGGCAGCCGCAAACTGATCGCGCCGCGATTGAGCCCTGCTTCGATACGAAGCCGCCCGAAATCGGGCAGCGCGGCAATGGAGGGGTGCAGCTCGCCCGCATCGGCGGCGGCCTGCACGGTGGCGTAGTCGAGGCGGGCCCGGGAGCGCACCAGTGCGCGCGTCACCGAATAGTGTTGCGGCTCAGCGTGCTCATCGCAGTCGATGATCCACAGCGCGGCCGCGCGATCCTGATCGGGCAGCAGACTGGCCCGCCCCTCGGACAGCACCTGCGGATGCAGCGGCACGGTGCCGTCGGGCAGATAGAAGGTTTCTCCGCGAGCCAGCGAGACCCGGGCCAGTGGCCCGTCGGGGCGAACGAACGCCGCCACATCGGCTATCGCGTAGTAGAGCCGGAACCCTCCGGCGGGAGTGCGCTCGAGCGCGAGCGCCTGATCCAAATCCATGGCGCCGGGCGGATCGATGGTGACGAGTTCGATATCGCGGCGGTCGACCCGGGCGCCCGCGAACGCGTCGACCGCGTCGCGAGCTTCCGAGACGGCCTCGGACGGGTAGTCCGAGGCCAATCCGAATTCGGTTCGGACGGCGCCGAAATCGACCGGCGCCGACAGAATCCGCTGATGCAGTTCCACTGAGCTGCGCTGTCCCTACTGCAGGGCCAGCATGGTGCCGTTCAACTGATCGAACGGGCCGTACACCGTGAAGACCACGCGACCGTTGGGGAACTGAGTCGAGAGCGCCGCCGCCGAATCGAGCGATTCACCGAAGGACGCGGCAGACGGATGCGGCAGGCCCGCGATCGCCTGCCCGATGTGGGAATTCGCCACCCAGGCGGTATCCGCCGGGGTGAGATCCACCTGAACTCCGCCGGGAAGCGGAGTCACCGCGAATGCGGAGGCCGAGCCGGCGCCGAGGACAACCGAAACGGAAGCGGCAGCGGCGAGGAGGGCACCGGCTGCCAATTTGCGAGCAATTCGCATATAGACGAGACCTGCTTTCCGAAGTTCGATGTTGAGACCCTTTGCCCGTTGCAGGCCGCAACGGAACTTTCCAACGCGCAACACTTTATGACGTCGATCACGTTCGATGCCAGTTCCGGGCCGATAACCCAGTCGACACGCCGAGCCGCGCCGAAACACGCCATGCACGCGCCGTCATTCTCGCCCAACTCGGCGGATCTCGCACAGCTCTTGCGAAGCGGTGTATCTCACCTCGTCGTGAGGTTTGAACAGTGCCGGGCACCGTGTTGTCCGGCTGTTTGCGCGCTATCTGTCGCGCAGGCCGTTCGGCAGCGTCGCGGAGAGCAGCTTGAACAGATAGGCGATAGCGAAAAGTACTAACACGGCCAGCGGCTGGATCAGCATCGAGGTGGACATGGGCTCAACCTTCTTCTTTATCTTTCTCATTGCGGAGGGTCCCGCTCTCGAGGAAGCGCAGCAGCTCGACCGGGAAAGGCAGGACGAGCGTCGAGTTCTTCTCGGCCGCAACCTGAACCACCGTTTCCAGCAGTCGCAATTGCAATGCGGCCGGGGCAGTGGACATGCGGGCGGCGGCCTCGGTGAGCATGGTGGAGGCCTGCAATTCGCCTTCGGCGGAGATGATGCGCGCGCGGCGTTCCCGTTCGGCCTCGGCTTGGCGCGACATGGAGCGCTTCATCGAATCCGGTAGTGCCACATCCTTGATCTCCACGCGATCGATGTGCACGCCCCAGCCCAGGGCCGGATTGTCGATCATCATCTCCAGGCCCTTGTTCATCTCCTCGCGATTGGAGAGCAGATCATCGAGTTCGCTCTTACCGATGATCGAACGCAGCGAGGTCTGCGCGACCTGCGCGATCGCGAACAGATAGTCCTGCACCTCGATAATGGCGCGCGCCGGATCGATGACCCGGAAATAGACGACCGCGTCCACCCGGACCGTCACATTGTCGCGGGTGATGCCCTCCTGCGCGGGCACCGGCATGGTGATCACCTGCGTGGAGATCTTGCGCATCTTGTCCACGCCGGGCAGCAGCAGGCGCAGACCGGGTTCTCGTACCGCGCGCACCCGGCCCAGCCGGAATACCACGCCCTTTTCGTACTGGGCCACTACGCGGACGCCCGAGGCGACCACCCACGCTCCGATGAAGAACAGCACTGCGATTGTGGCCGCCAGGCCATACAGCACGCCCATGGTGTTTCGCCCCCGCGAATTTCCAACTGTGCCACGGGTATCCGGCCGCGGCCCACCCTCAATCATGGCACCGCGAGATCGCCCCCGAAAGGGCGGACGAGTCGGTATATAAGCCGGATCCTGTCCCCGGTGCGAACACCGGGTGGCGACCATCCATCTGGACACACCGTTGCCGGGTGCCTCGAGCAGTCAACCCGCGAACTCGGGCGAGCAGCCCTCGAACGTCCGCGCAGCCGCACTCTCGCGAATGCGACCTTCGACCTTGCTCCGGGCGGGGTTTACCTAGCCGTGCCGGTCACCCGGCGCGCTGGTGCGCTCTTACCGCACCGTTTCACCCTTACCGGCGTTCCGCTCTCGCGAGCGGAGCACCGGCGGTTTGTTTTCTGTGGCACTGTCCCGCGGGTCACCCCGGGTTGCCGTTAACAACCGCCCTGCTCTGTGGAGTCCGGACTTTCCTCGACGACGGGCGGCGGCATTCACATGCCCGTTCCCATCGCCGCGGCCGCCCAACCGACTCGTCCGCGGCCACCAAGGTACCGTAACGGGCCATGGAGCGTGTCGAGGTGGGGTTCCCTTCCGGTGGTGAGCAGTGTGCGGGATGGCTGTATCTGCCGGATGGGCCGATACGGCCACGTCCCCTGGTAGTCATGGGGCACGGGCTCGGAGCCGATCGGGAAATGGGATTGGATCGCTATGCGCGGCGTTTCGCCGCGGCGGGAATCGCGGTGCTGGCGTTCGATTATCGGCATTTCGGGGGTAGCGGGGGTGAGCCGCGCAATGTCATCAATATCGCGCGCCAGCGTGAGGATTGGCATGCGGCGATCGCCTACGCGCGCACCATTCGGGGAATCGATGCGACGCGAATCGCACTGTGGGGCAGTTCTTTCGGCGGCGGGCATGTGCTTTCGGTCGCGCCGGACGATCACTACATCGCGGCCGTGGTCGCGCAGTGCCCATTCACCAGCGGCTGGTCCTCGGCGATGGCGAAGGGGCCGATCAGCCTGGTGAAAACCGGGACGCTGGCATTGACCGACATCATTGTCAGCCCGGTGATCCGGCGGCCGATCTCGGCGCGATTGGCGGGTAAGAAGCATTCGGCCGCGTTGATGAGCGCGGCCGACGTTCCGGACGGATATGGGCGGCTCGCGGAGGAATCCAGTCAGTATCGGCCGAAAGTGCCCGCGCGCATAGGCATGTCGACGCTGTTCGATTCACCTGCCCGGCGCGCCAAGGACATCAAAGCGCCGGTGTTCTACGCCATCTGCGATAACGACAGCGTCGCCCCCGCCAAACCGACGCTGCGCGCGGCCGAGCGCACCAAGCACGCGGTCGTGAAGCAGTATCCGATCGGGCATTTCGATATCTACTTCGACGAGTGGTTCGAGAAGGCCGTGCACGACCAACTCGAATTCCTCACCGCCACACTGCGTCCCTGACGTGTTCTAGAGATATGAGGTGTCGTTGGCCAGCCGGACCGACGAACCGCCGTCGGGATAGAACTCCGCGATGGACAACGACGCCAAATCCAGGTGCAGGCGATACAGCAGCGACGGGCCCACGCCGAGTGCGAGTTGCAACAGCATCTTGATCGGCGTGACATGGCTCACCACAAGCACATTCGCACCCGGATACAGCGCGACCAGATCGCGCCGCACGCTTTCGACGCGTTCGCGCACCTGATCGAAACTCTCACCGCCGGGCGGGGCCACCGCGGGATCTCCCAGCCAGCGCGCGTGCAATTCCGGATCGTGATCGCGTGCCTCGGCGAACGTAAGCCCCTCCCACGCACCGAAATCCGTCTCGATCAACCCGTCGAGCACCCGCACCGGCAACCCGAGCGCCTTCCCCGCCGCCTCCGCGGTCTCCCGCGCCCGCCCCAGCGGCGAACACACGATCGCCGCGATATTCCCCTTACCCGCAAGCATTCTCGCCGCATTGGCAGCCTGCTGCCGCCCCAATTCCGTCAACGGCGGATTCCCCCGCCCCGAATACCTGCGCTCCACAGACAATTCCGTCTGCCCATGCCGCAACAGCAATAACCGAGTAGGCCTCCCCACCGCCCCTGTCCACCCCGGCGCAGACGTCGTAACCGCCTTACCCTGCCCGGTCGCAGCGAGCGGATCCGAATGCGTGGACGCCGCGGCGAGAGCCGAGCCCGTACCGGAGTCACGCTGCGCCGGAGCCGATTCCGTCGCCACCGGCTGGTTCAGCGCGTTCCGCACCTCACCGACGACCTCCGCGTCATCCATGGCCTCATTGGCGAGCTGATCCGCATGCGAATTCTCTTTACGCGGAATCCACGCGAAACTCACCCGATCGAACCCCGCGACCAACCGCCGAGCCCGATCGGCCAGCGGAATCATGGCCTCGTGCTTGACCTTCCACCGCCCGGACATCTGCTCGACGACCAGCTTGGAGTCCATGCGCACCGAAACCTCACGCGCACCGAGTTCGGCAGCGGCTTCGAGCCCGGCGATGAGTCCCCGATACTCGGCGACATTGTTTGTCGCGACCCCGAGAAATTCCTTCCGCTCCGCGAGGACATGGTCCCGACCCGCATCCCAAACGACCGCGCCATACCCGGCGGGTCCGGGATTCCCGCGCGACCCACCGTCAGCCTCGACAACAACCTTGTCCGTCACCGCTACTCACCCTCCAAAGGTGCCTGGCGGTCATCCGCCGAAGCGAATGCCACCGCCTACCGCCCGAATCGCCACCATCGCGATTCCGCCCGGCGATCACCCAGGCCCGCAAGCCCGGCTCAATTCCGACTGCGCCACATCCTGCCAGCCGACTCCCCGGCTTCGACGAAGCCACCCGGACCACTGCCGAACGTCGCCGCGCGAGCGCATATTTCGCGGGTCGTCACACGCTCGTGGACGGTTCGGACGGAGCATTCGCCCACCGACCGGAGATATCGGGCATGCCTTGTTCAACCATGCTGCGACGGGCCTGTTCGATCGCGCCGAGCCGAATCACGCCTCCGTCGTCCCCGCGGAATCCGGCATGATGGTGGCCGCCGCATGCGGAGTGCAACGCGAACGCCTGCCTTGCGACGTGGCGTCAGTTCAGTCGACCTGGGCCGCTACAGCCCGGAGTGCTTGGTGCGCACCAGGATCGCGTTGCATTCGGGGCAGCGGACCACGGCGTCGGGGGCGGCTTTGGCGATGCGGGAGATTTCGCCGCGGTCGAGTTCGATGCGGCAGGCGCCGCAGCGGCGGGCCTGCAGCAGGGCCGCGCCGATACCGGCGGTGGCGCGCTGCTTCTCGTAGGCGGCGAGCAGGTCGGCGGGGAAGCCGGCGGACAGGGCGGTGCGGTCGGATTCGCAGCGCTGCTGGGCGACGTTCAGGTCGGCGACGGCGTCATCGCGGCGGCGTTCGGCATCGACCAGATCGGCTTCGGCCTTGTCGAGGTTCGCGCCGGCGTGTGCGTGATCGGCGGCGGCGGCCTCGCGGCGCTCCATGACGTCGATCTCGTCATCCTCTAGCACCTTGCGGCGGCGCTCCAGGCTGGTGAGCTCGTGCTGCAGCTCCGAAAGCTGTTTCGCGCCGACCGAACCCGAGGTCAGCATGCCGCGGTCGCGGTCCTCACGCTTGCGGACGGCGTCGATCTCGCCTTCCAGCTTGCGGATATCGCGGTCCAGATCGTCGATGAGGATTTCCACCTTCACCGACGCGTCCTTGCGGGCCGTCCGCTCGGTTTCCAGCCGCTGCACCTCCTGCTCCTCGGGCAGCACCTTGCGGCGATGCTCGATCCGGGTCAGTTCGGCGTCGACGGCGGCGAGGTCGAGCAGCTTGGACTGGATCGAAGGTTCGGCATTCAACGCGGAAGGTCTCCTGGACGCTATGGACGGTGCAAGACTCCCACCGTACCCGTCCGAGCCAGTCGGATTGTCCAACCCCACCGCAACCTGGACATTTGATCGCGACCGGCCGGGGCGCGCGGAAAATCGACGGGCGCGCGACCAGCCCGATATGTCAGGGTCGATATATGGGCGAACACCGCTATGAGGTCGAGGTCACGTGGTCCGGCGCGACCACCGGATACCGGGACTACACGCGCAATCACGAACTGCTCGCGGACGGGCGGCCGAGCATTCCGGCCACCGCCGATCCGAAATTCCGGGGCGACAAGACGCGCTGGAATCCGGAACAACTGCTGGTCGCGTCGCTATCGGACTGTCACATGCTCTGGTACCTGCACCTGTGCGCGGAGGCGGGCGTGGTGGTCACCGACTATCACGACACCGCCGTCGGCGTCATGGACGACGAACGCTTCCAACTGGTCACCCTGCGCCCCCGCGTCACCGTGCGCGAGCCCGGGATGATCGACACCGCAGAGCAGCTGCACGGGGAGGCGCATAAGCGCTGCTTCATCGCGAACTCGGTGAATTTCCCTGTGGCACACGAGCCCACGATCGTCAGCGAAGGCTGAAGCCCTGAACTTTTCGTGCAATCGAGCCCCTGATTCGACGGGTTTCCCGCAGCACGCGCCGACGATTGCACGAAAAGTTCAGCCACCCAACCCGGATCGCACGACCTCCGGGGCAGCGCGCCTCGTCGGCGCGGCTGTCAGCAATCCGCCGCACCCACCGTCCACGGGTCGGTGCGGATTGCGGAGACTCGGGTCTCGACCATCGGCAATGCCGCCTGCACCACGCCTTCCGCCTGTGCGCACCAGGGGAATTCGGTGGCCCAGTGGGCGGCGTCGATGAGGGCCGGCCCGCCCGCGCGCAGGTGTTCGTCGGCGGGGTGGTGGCGCAGGTCGGAGGTGACGTAGGCGTCGACGCCGAGGCGGGCGACGGTGTTCAGGAAGGAATCGCCCGCGCCGCCGCAGACGGCGACCGTGCGGATCAGGCGGTCCGGGTCACCGGCGGCGCGGACGCCCCAGGTGGTGGCGGGCAAACCCTTGCGGACGCGAGCGGTGAACTCGCGCAACGTTTCCGGGGCCGCGAGTTCGCCGATGCGGCCGATACCGCGCGTGGAGGGCAGCTTGGCGCGCTCGGTGACGTGATAGGCGGGCTCTTCGTATGGATGCGCGGCGCGCAGAGCCGCGAGGACGGCGGCGCGGCGCGATGGCGAGGCGACCACCTCGAGGCGGTCCTCATCCTGACTGTGCAGTTCGCCGATCGCGCCGACGGCGGGGTTCGCGCCCTCGACCGGGCGGAACTGGCTGGTGCCCGCCGAGCGCCAGGCGCTGTCACGGTAGTTTCCGGTGCCGCCCGCGCCCGCGATGAACAGGGCTTCGAGTACCTGTTCGGTATGCGTGCGCGGGACGATGATTTCCCATTCATCCAGGGCGGTAAGCGGTTTCGGCTCCAACGGGCCGGTGACGGTCAGGCCGACGGCGTGCGCCAGCGCGTCCGAGACGCCCGGATCGGCGGAATCGGCATTGGTGTGCGCGGTGAACAGCGCACAGCCGGAGCGGATGAGCCGGTGCAGCAGTGCGCCTTTCGGGGTATCCGCCGCGACGGTGTCGACACCGCGCAGCAGTAGCGGGTGATGCACCACCAAAGCCTGTGCACCCCATTCGATCGCCTCGTCGACCACGGCGGCGGTGGCGTCGACCGCGAACAGCACGCGCGCTACCGTCTCGTCCGGATCACCGGCGACCAGGCCCACCGAATCCCATGATTCGGCCAGTCCGGGCGGATACGCCGCGTCCAGCGCCGCCATCACCTCGGCCAATCGCACCGTCGCCATCACCGAACCTCCTCCGACACAGTTGTTTTCACTAGAGCCCGAGCTCGGCGATGGCGGTGATCAGCACATCCACCTCCGCCGCGGGCCGTACCGCCAGCCGCAGGAATCCCGATTCCAGCCCGGGGAAGGTATCCCCGCGCCGCACCGCGATCCCCTTGCCCGCCAGCCGCTTGCGCAATAGTTCCGCATCCGGCACCCGAATCAGCAGAAATGGCCCGCGCGCCGGTTCACACACCTCGATCCCGAGTGCCCGCAACCGGGGAATCATCGCATCCCGATGCGCCGCAATGTTTTCGGCCAGTCGCTGCGACTCCGCCACCGCCTCCGGCGTGCAGGTGGCGGCGATCGCCTCCAGCTGCAGCGTCCCCAACGGCCAATGCGCTCGCCCCTGATTCAACCGCGCCAGCAAGTCCGGATGCCCCAGGAAGTACCCGCACCGCAACCCCGCCAGCGCCCAGGTCTTGGTAAGACTCCGCAGCACCAGCACATCCGAATAGCTCTCCCCCGCAAGCGATTCCGTCTCCCCTACGACAGCATCCGCAAACGCCTCATCAACAACGACAACCCGCCCCGGCCGCCGCAACCCCAGCACACTCTCCCGCGAATGCAGCACCGAAGTCGGATTCGTCGGATTCCCCACAACAACCAGGTCCGCCGCCTCCGGCACCTGCGGCCTACGCGCCTCAGACACCGGCACGCCGCGCCTACCGCCCTGAGCGCCGACCGCAGAGTCGGGCGCATTCGCCTGCCCCGCAACCGATTCCAAGCTGTAGGGCGGCTCCAGCACCACGCGCGCCACCGGAACCCCGGCCTCCCGCAGCGCGAGCTCGGGTTCGGTGAAAGACGGATGTATCACCGCCGCCAGCGCAGCCCCCAGCCGAGGCAGCATGGCGAACCCTTCGGCAGCCCCCGCCAACAGCAGCACCTCATCGGCCCGCCGCCCATGCCGAGCGGCCACCGCCTCTCGAACGGCCCGCTCCTCCCCCGCATCCGGATACCGCCCCAACTCCTCCAACCGCCCGGCCAGCCGCTCCCGCAACCACTCCGGCGGCCCACTCCCCTGCACATTCACCGCGAAATCGACCATCCCCACCCGAGTCTCGACATCTCCGTGATGCCGCAACTTCGCGTAGTCGGCATCATCGAGGCCACTCACGCCACTCACATCGCTCAATTCGCAGCCCGTCGACATGTCGACCGCACGAGCCGCCCGGCCCGCGCGATGCTCTGGACACGCGACACAACGTCCGAAACGCTCTCGGGCACGCGGCCCAGGTCAGCGACTACCTCATGCTCACGTGCGGGAGAGGACCAAGCGCTTGATTCCACACCCGAAGCGCTTCGCGGCGCGTGACCCGCGTCGGCAGCTGCCACACCAACGGTCGGCAGGTTCGTCCGCCAATCGCTCCCTTCGGCGGCGAGATCGCCGGACGGCACGGACTTCATCCGATCGTTCGCCTCGGCGGCTGACGTCTTGCCAGGTGCGACAGTCCACCGCGCATCGCTCGGTGCGGCGATGGCGGCGTTGCCGCGCGGCATCGTTGTCAGCGCATGGGTTCGGGAGCCGTGGGCGCTGGTTTCGAAGCGGGCCGGGGCGGCGGGGGCGGGGCGCGGGGTGGTGTGCTCGGGCACAGCGAACACCCTACGTGGCCGCGCTCGAGGGGTTCGGGACAGAATGGCTGTCGTGGGCGACCTGCATGTGACCTTCATCTGCACCGGCAATATCTGCCGGTCTCCGATGGCCGAGAAGATGTTCGCGGCGCATCTGGAACGGGCCGGGCTGGCCGATCGGGTGCGCGTGAGCAGCGCCGGGACCGGGGGTTGGCATGTCGGGGATGAGGCGGATCCGCGGACGAATGCCGAATTGCGGAGTCACGGGTATCCGGTCGGGCATAGCGCGGCGGTGATCGGCGACGATCATCTGGACGCGGATTTGCTGATCGCGCTGGATACCGGGCATGAGCGGGCGCTGGCACGCATGGGGGTGCCGTCGGACCGACGGCGGCTGCTGCGGAGTTTCGATCCGGCCGCCCATGGAACGGATGTGCAGGATCCGTATTACGGGGATCAATCCGATTTCGCGCTGGTGCGCGAGCAGATCGAGGCCGCGGTGCCGGGACTGCTCGACTGGGTGCGCTTACAGCTCGGCGAAGGCGATCGCGCATGAGTTCCGGTAATTCCATGCTTCGTCGGCTCACGTTTCTCTTGCGGCCCAGCTGGGTGATTCTCGCGGTGGTGGTCGCCGGGTTCGCGTACCTGTGTTTCTCGGTGCTCGCGCCGTGGCAGCTGGGCAAGAACACCTCGACCTCGGAGCGCAATACCCGCATCGCGGATTCGGTGCACGCCGATCCGGTCGATGTGAGCAGTATGTTCGGCGGCTCGGATAAGAACACCGAATGGCGGCGGGTCACCGCCAATGGCAGTTATGTCCCGGATTCCACGGTGCTGGTGCGCCTGCGCCACCTGGATTCTGCTCCGGCGTTCTCGGTGCTGACCGCGTTCACCCTCGATGACGGCCGCACCGTACTGGTGGATCGCGGTCTGGTCGCCGCCGTGAACGGCTCCCGCCCGCCCGTGATCGCCACCCCGCCGACCGGACCGCAACATCTCGAGGCCCGGGTCCGCGCCTCCGAGGGCATCGTGGACACCAAGCCGCCGCTCACCGAGGACGGCTACCGCCAGGTCTATTCCATTGACACCCAACAGGATTCGACGGTCCTGAACCTGCCGCTGACCCCCATCCCCACCGATGGCCGCGGCGGCTACCTGCAACTCGACGAGAACCAGCCGGGCGCGTTCAGTCCCGTCCCGCTCCCTCAATTGGACGCGGGCCCCTACCTCTCCTACGGCCTGCAATGGCTGGCCTTCGGCATCATGGCTCCCCTCGGCCTCGGCTATTTCATCTACGCCGAAATCCGAGCCCGCCGCCGCGAACGCGCCGAATCCACGACCGCACCGGCTGCGAGCACCGTGCCTGCCACCGCCCCGGCCGACACGGATTCGGATGCGGAACCCACCACCGCAGCACCGGTACCGACCCCATCGATTTCGAAACCTCCGACGAACGAAGCCCGTCTCGCCGACCGCTACGGCAACACCCGTCGCTGACTCCACACCGGTGAACAATCGCAGCGCTGTCGTAGAGGTGGTGTCCACCGGGTGCGGCGGAGTCGATAACCTCGGCTGGTGCTTTCCGGGAGTGTTGCTGCGGCTGGGTTGTTGATCGGCTTCACGGCGGATCGCGTCTTAGGCGACCCGCGCCGCTGGCACCCGGTGGCCGGGTTCGGCACCACCGCAATGAAGCTGGAACAGGTCACCTATCGGGATCATCGCCTGGCCGGAGTTGTGCACGAGGTCGTACTGGCCGGCGGCGTCATCGGCTTGGGCATCATCGCCAAGAAAACCATTCGCGGGTCGGTCGGCGAAGCCGCGATGATCGCGGCCGCCACCTGGACCGTGCTGGGCGGAACAACCCTGGCCGAGACCGGGCGGCAAATGGCCGATCTCCTGGAGTCCGGGGATATCGCCGGCGCTCGGGAACTGCTGCCCTCCCTGTGCGGCCGCGATCCCGAACTGCTGGACGCGGATGGCCTGGCCCGGGCCGCTCTCGAGTCGATCGCGGAGAACACCTCGGATGCGACTGTCGCACCGCTGTTTTGGGGCGCAATCGCGGGGGTGCCGGGACTGCTCGGGTATCGCGCGATCAACACGCTCGACGCCATGGTCGGATATCGAAACGAGCGCTACAACCGGTTCGGCTGGGCGGCGGCGCGCACCGATGACGTCGCGAATCTGGGCCCGGCCCGAGTCGCCGGACTCATCACAACGGTGCTCGCCCCGGTGATCGGCGGCCGATCCGCCGACGCCTGGCGCGCCTGGCGTCGAGACGCGGGAAAGCATCCGAGCCCGAATGCCGGTGTGGCAGAAGCCTCTATGGCGGGTGCGCTCGGTGTACAACTCGGCGGACTCACCCGATACCGCCACGGCACCGAAATGCGCCCGACCCTCGGCGATGGCCCGGCCCCGCGCGTAGCCGATCTACGCCGCGCGGTCCGCCTCTCGGAGGCAGTGCAGCTCGCCACCGCACTCGTCGCCGCGACCGTCGCCTACGCCCGCCGCTGAAAGGTGTGGATCCCGGCCAAAAGCGCGCCGGGATGACGGGGGCGGTCAGTGCGTCGACCTTCATGCCACGACAGCGATCCGGCGATCGCAGCACGAATGTTCGGCAGTCTCAGGCGAGGTCGTGTTCCGGCTCGGAGCTGGGGAATGTCACAGTGTGGGGAGTTGGTTCGTCTGGTTGGTGAGGGTCGTCCGGATGGGCGCGTGGTCAGGAATGGTGAGGCGGCAATGAGCGACGGACAGCACGGGGTACCCGATCAGGCCGAGTTGGCGCGGCGGTTCGAGGAGCATCGGGGCTATTTGCGGCGGGTCGCGTACAGCACGCTGGGGAGTCTGAGTGATGCCGATGATGTGGTGCAGGAGGCGTGGCTGCGGCTGCAGCGGTATTACGAGACGAATGACGGTGCGGAGATCGAGAATCTGCGCGCGTGGCTGACCACGGTGACGGGGCGGCTGGCCTTGGATCATCTCGGGTCGGCGCGGGCGCGGCGCGAACAGTATGTCGGCGAGTGGCTGCCGGAGCCGGAGATCACCAGTTGGGTCGATGATCCGGCCGATCGGGTATCGCAGGATGAGCGGGTGACCACCGCACTACTGGTGGTACTGGAGTCGCTATCCCCGGCCGAGCGCACCGCTTTCGTGCTGCAGGATGTCTTCGGCATGACCGGTCCAGAGGTCGCCGAGGTGGTGGGCCGGACCCCGGCCGCGGTGCGCCAGTTGGCTTCTCGCGCCCGCAAGCATGTGGAGTCCGGCACCCCGCGCTTCCCGGCCGATCCGGCCGAGCACGAGAAGGTGGTGTCGGCGTTCGCGGTGGCATGGCGCTCGGGTGATCTGAGTGCCCTACTGGGCGTGCTGGATTCGAATGTCACCTTCACCGCCGACGGCGGCGGCAAGGTCAATGCCTTCCGGCATCCGCTGCACGGTGCGAACAAGGTGGCCGAGACGCTGGTCGGCTTCCTGCGGTTCGCGACCGAGGTCGGTGGCGGCTGGGGTCGTTCGATCATGGTCAACGGCCGTCCGGGCCTGGTGGTGTTCGACGGCAAGAACACCGGCGTGTTCTCCTTCACCATCGATGACGGCCGCATCACCAATATCGATGTGGTGCGCAATCCGGATAAGCTGCGCAACCTCCCCGAGGACGGCGAGCCGGACTGGGTGCTGAACACCAACGCCCCCGAATAGATCGCACAGTGGTGGGGGGGCCCCCCCCGGGGGGTGGGGGGGGCCCCCACAAGAAAAAAACCACAGAAAAAAACGCCGGCGAAGAGCGCCCCCCGCCGGCCCGGGGGGCGCGCCCCCGGCCGGCGCGGGCGGGCCCCCC
>NZ_JBHJXS010000013.1:88643-387708 GCF_042269265.1 Nocardia sp. NPDC056000
CCCCATACTCAGCCTCCGGGGGCCCCCCCCAACCTCTGTGGGGGCCCCCCCCACCACTGTATCCAATCCGCAGTGATATCCGTCCGCGCTAACTGCCGACCGGATGCAGGCCGTGGGCCGCCGCGACTTCCGGCGAGTACAGCTCCCCCGCATCGGCGGTGAGCCCCTGCGCCAGACCGTGATCGGCATCGCAGGCCGCGCGCCACCCGCGATCCGCGATGGCGTGCACATACGGCAGCGTGGCATTGGTGAGCGCCACCGTGGCGGTGTGCGGTACCGCGCCGGGCATATTCGCGACGCAGTAGAACAGTGAATTCGCCACCGGGAAGGTGGGTTTCGCATGGGTGGTGGGATGTGAGCTCTGGAAGCATCCGCCCTGATCGATGGCGATATCCACCAATACCGAACCGGGCCGCATGAGCGCGACGAGGCTGTCCGGCACCAGCTTCGGCGCGCGAGCGCCCGGCACCAGCACCGAACCGATCACCAGATCGGCGGCGGGAACGGCCTTTTCGACCTCGGCGGCATTGGAGCCGATGGTGGTGATCCGCCCGGCGAAGCGCGCGTCGAGCTCACGCAATCGCGCGATATTGGTGTCCAGCACCGTGACTCGCGCCCCCATGCCGACCGCGACGCTCGCGGCATTGACCCCGGCGACCCCGCCGCCCAGTACCACCACATCGGCGGGCCGCACCCCGGGAACCCCGCCGAGCAGCACCCCTTCCCCGCCCTGCGGTGCCATCAGCTGATACGCCCCGACCTGGGTGCCGAGTTTGCCCGCGACCTCGCTCATGGGCGCGAGCAGGGGCAGCGACCCGTCCGCCGCGCGCACCGTCTCATAGGCGATGGCGGTGATTCCGGAGTTCAGAATCGCCTCGGTGCATTCCCGCGACGCCGCCAGATGCAGGAAGGTGAACAGCGTCTGCCCGCGCCGCATGCGCGAATACTCCTGGGCGATCGGCTCTTTCACCTTCAGGATGAGATCGGCGGCCGCCCAGATCTCATCCGCGGTTGGCAGGGTGCGCGCACCGAACCCGAGGTAATCGGCGTCCGGGAAACCGGAGCCGATTCCGGCCCCGGTTTCGATCAGCACCTCGTGTCCGCCGCGCACCAGCTCCCCGGCTCCGGCCGGGGTCAGCGCCACCCGGAATTCCTGCTCCTTGACTTCCTTCGGTACCCCGATTCGCATACCGCCATCGTGTCGCACGTACGGCCTCACCTGCGTGAACGCCACGAAGCGAATCGGCTAGCGGGCGGCCAGGGTGAGGGTTTCGCCCGGGGTGGGAATCCGGAGCTGATCCGCGCGGCCCGCGTAGGCGAAATTGCGGGCGAGGTAGTCCAGCGATTCGGAGAAGTGACCCCAGCCCTCACCGTGCACCGGCACGATGACCGCATCGCCGAGCGCCTTGGCGGCACGAACCGCACTGCGCCCGTTGAGGGTGACATCGCTGTCCCCGAAGCGATCCACATTGGCCGCGCCCACGAACAGGATCGCCGTATCGATCCGCCCGATGCGATCGGCGATCTGCTGCACCAGGTCCACCGACGCGTTGTCGCCGGAGACGTAGACGGTGGGCAGACCCTCACCCTGGAGGACGAATCCGGTCACGACCCCGGAGAACGCTTCCGCGCCTTCGGGCCCGTGCAGTGCGGGCACACCGGTCACGGTGACGTCGCCGATCCGCACCGATTCCCAATTCGCCAGTCCCTGAACGCCTTCCAGGCGTCCGGCGGCATCGTTGGTGGACAGCACCCGCGCCACGGTGCCGAGGAATTCGCGCCCGGAGTTGTCCAGGTTGTCGGCGTGCTGATCGTGCGAGAGCAGCACCACGTCCACCGGCCCGACCTGCTCGACGGGGATGGCGGGACCGGTGAGCTTGTGCAGCGTGATCGGCCCGGGGTAGTCGCCGGGCGCGTCGAACGTCGGATCGGTCAACCAGGTGAGGTTGCCGTAGCGCAACCGCACGGTGGGTCCACCGATGTGCAGGATGTCGATGGTGGCGGTGGTGTTTTCGATCGTGTTCGTCATGAGAACGAGCTTGCTCCGCATGGACAGAGCACAACAGTGGCCCGGAGGCCGCTTATCGATAAGATCGGGCCATGCGTTCCGTTGCGGTGCTGGCGTTCGAGGGCATCAGCCCGTTCCACCTGTCGGTGCCGACCCTGGTGTTCGGCCGGGTCGGCGCGGGCGGCGACTCGTCGTACCGGGTGGACGTCTGCGCGGAACAACCCGGAATCCTCTCCACCCCAGCGGGTTTCGACATCATCGTGCAGCACGGCCTGGACACCCTGGAGCGTGCGGAGACGATCATCGTGCCGAGCTGGGAGCGGGATCGGCAGTTGACGGATCCGACCCGGGACGCGCTGCGCCGCGCGCACGCCAATGGCTCCCGCATCGTCGGCCTGTGCCTGGGCGCGTGGGCCATCGCCGCGAGCGGTCTGGCCGACGGCCGGGAGATCACCACGCACTGGTCCGCCGCCGACGAATTGGCCCGCGCCTATCCGGCCGTGCGGGTGCGCGCGGACAGCCTGTGGTCCGATCACGGTGATCTGATCACCTCCGCCGGCGTGGCCGCGGCCCTGGACTGCTGCCTGCATCTGGTGCGCACCGATCTCGGCAGCCGCCGGGCCACCGAACTGGCCCGCGCCCTGGTGCTGGCCCCGCACCGCAGCGGTTCCCAGGCCCAGTACATTCCGGTGGCCGTGCCCGAGGCGATGGATGACGATCCGCTCGAGCACGCCATGGTCTGGGCGCGAACACATCTCGACGAGCCGGTCGACCTGGACACCTGGGCCCGCACCGCCCTCATGTCCCGCCGCACCTTCACCCGCCGCTTCCGCGATCGCACCGGTTCCAGCCCGCAGCAGTGGTTGCTGCAACAGCGCCTGGACCGTGCCCGCCTGTTGCTGGAGTCCACCGACGACACCATGGATCGCATTGCCGCGGAGTCCGGTCTGGGCACCGCGGTCAATCTGCGCCACCATTTCCATCGCCAGTTGGGCACCAGCCCGGCGACCCACCGGACACAGTTCCGGCGGGCGGCGGTAGCTTCCTGATCATGAAGATTCAGCTCGGCGATAACGCGCCCCAGATCGACGAGAGCGCGTGGATCGCGCCCAATGCCACCGTGATCGGCCGGGTGAAGCTGGAAGCCGATGTGAGCGTGTGGTACTCGGCCGTGCTGCGCGGCGATCTCGAGGACATCTCCGTCGGCAAGGGTTCGAATATCCAGGACGGCTCGGTGCTGCATGCCGATCCCGGCTTCCCGTGCACGGTCGGGGCGGGGGTTTCGGTGGGGCACAATGCGATTCTGCACGGCTGCACCGTTGGCGATGATGTGCTGGTCGGCATGGGTGCGACGGTGCTCAACGGCGCGGTGATCGGCGCGGGCAGCCTGATCGCGGCGAACGCGCTGATTCCCGAGGGTGCGCAGATCCCGCCCGGGTCGTTGGTGGCGGGTGTGCCGGGCAAGGTGCGGCGTGAATTGGGTGAGGCCGAGCTGGATCGCATTCGGCTGAATGCGGCCGTGTACCTGCACAACACGAGCCTGCACCGCAACGGTCAAGAGGTGTGACTACAGGGGGTGTGTGATACCCCCCACACTGAACAAGCGACCATATGGCCCGCTGTTAGCATTCGTCGAAGCGTTCCCGGCGGCCCGGGCTGTGCCGCCGCTTGCCGGGTGCGTGCTGTGCGCTAGCAGGAGGTTTCATACGGTGTTGTACGAGCAGAACGGTATACACCGACGGCCGATCAGCGTGGCCGATATCGCGGCCCAGCCGGGTGGCATCGAGGCATTACAGCGGCGAGTACACGAATTGCGTTCCAATGGAATCGATTTCGCCGCCAATGCGATCGAGCGCGAGATGAGCGCACTGAACGTCCAGTGACTGGACAGTAGGTTCACGGCGAGCGCCCGGTTGGCGTACCGCGATGCGATAATGCGGGTTGATCTTTCCCGCCACAGCCGTGGTCCCCGCAATGTCGCGGATGCCAACCGAATCGACTGGAGACTCGATGCCGTCCGTGCCCGCCATCCTGCAACGCATTCTGGAAAAGCCGCGGGCAGAAGGCGAACAGCTGCTGGAGAGCGCGCTCTCGGCCTTCCTGGATTTCGGCATCAAGCGAACCAGTATGGGCGAGATAGCGCGTCGCGCGGGCATCAGCCCGGCGACGCTGTACCGCCGCTTCGAATCCAAGAACGATCTGGTGGAGGCGGTGAGCGTGCGCGAGGCGCAGCAGTTCATCGCCGAGATAGATCAGCGGGTACGCGAGGTCTCGCACAATGGCCAGGCCGGTGAGGAACAGCTGGTCGAGATTTTCGTCGCCTTCATCACCAATCTGGCCAATAACAAACTGCTGCAACGCCTGCTGCGCACCGAACCCGATGTGATCCTGCCTCGGCTCACCACCGAGGCCGGGCCGGTGCTGGCGGTCGGGCGCACCTATCTGGCCGAGAAGCTGCGCGGGCTACAGGAATCGGGCAGTGTCCCGGATTTCGACGCCGATCTGGTCGCCGAAGTCCTTGCCCGCCTGGGCCAGTCGCTGGCGCTCACCCCGGACGGGCTCATCCCGCTCGGCGATGAGCGCGCCGCGCGCGAGTTCGCACGGCGCACCATCCTGCCGATGATCGGCGTACAACCCGCCTGAAATCACCCGGCCCGCACCGGTTTCGCGGTGGATCTGCCCGCGAACCGGCGCATGATCGGCACATCCACCAGGTGGTAGAGCAGCGCGCCCAGCGCGAGCGAGACCACCAGGCTCAGCAGTGAGAATCCGGCCCAGCCGAGGATGCCGAACCGCTTGCCGCCGATGAGATATCGGGTGATCACCACCATCACCGGCAACTGCACCAGGTAGAACGCGAAGGTGATGTTTCCCAGCCATACCAGCCGGGGATGCGAGGTGATCCCCTTGATGCCGTGCATATCCCGCGCGCCGAGGGTGGCGACCACCGCGGTCATGGGTGCGAGCATGAGCGCGGACATCTTGTAGTTGACCGGCACCACCCAGGTGGCGGCGTAGGAGAGCGCCAGCACCAGCAGCGGCACCGTCAATCTCGTAGTGCGCCAGCGTCCTTCGAGCACCATGCGCGCGGCCAGCACGCCCAGGTAGAACTCCGGCAGTCGCGAGGCCGGGAAGGTGTAGCTCAGCCAGTACGACGGTGAGACCGGGATATCGGGCTGGGCGAACCAGGCGGGTGAGGAGTGCAGTTCGTAGTACGGCGAGGTGTCACCCGGAACCAGCCGGGGCACAAAGATATTCGCGATCCCCTTGGGCCCGTCGGCCCACAGGTAGCACGCGGTGTGCAGCGCCAGCACGAACAGCACCAGCAGGCCCATCGCGAGCAGCAGTCGCCGCGAGGGAATCCGCCGGATCAGCGGCAGCGCCAGCGGGAAGCTCAGATAGAACAGCACCTCGGCCGCCAGCGACCAGGACGGCACATTGAGCCCGCCGACCATGGTCCACTTGGGCACCCAGGTGTGGATCAGCAGCAGATTCGGCGCCCACACCACCAGTCGATGCAGCGGAACCCCCGCCGCCACAATGAATGCCGCCGCCCCCAGCAGATGCGTGGGGTAGATCTTCAGCACCCGTCGCCGGTAGAACCCGCGCACCGAATTCCCGGGCCGGAACGACCAGTAGATGATGAACCCGGACAGTACGAAGAAGAAGGTGACGCCCGCCGCGCCCAGCTGCATCGGAAACCATTGGTGGATGGTCCGGAACAGTTCGGACTTCTGGAACGGATATACCGGCAGGAATACCAGCGCGTGCACGGTGAATACGGCGCAGGCCGCCCACCAGCGCGCACCGGTCAGCGATGGCAGCGCCGGGCGCTCCCGATTCGCCCGGGCCGCAACGGTTTCCGATGCGTCACCGGACGTCGCGGCCGGTGGCTGCGCCGCGCTGGCCGATGGTGGTGCGGACGCCGCCCGGGCGACCACGTCCTCCGCGCCCGCGGCGAGTTCCGGTGAGGTGGTCATCGGCCGTACCTCTCGTAGACCGCGTTCGCGACGACCGCGTCACCGTGGGCGGAGGGATGGAACGGCAGGCCGCCGATATCGGTGCGATAGTCCAGCACCCCGTTCAACCACGGGTCGGCCGAACACAATCCGTGGCCCAGTGTCGGGGTGCGGGTGTCGAGGAAGTCGATGCCCAGCAGGGCGGCCGCTTCGCGCTGTGCCCGATCGATGCGATCGAGGTATTCGATGGCGGCCTCGCCGCGCGGCTGTATGAAGGGTGCGACGCCGAAGAGGTTGATGCACAACGTGTTCTGCCCGGAGGGGAACAGTTCCGGATAGCCGACCAGCACGATGCGCGCGTTCGGCGCGTAGTACTTGATGTAGGTGACCACATTGCTGATGCGCTGGGCGAAGACGGCGCCCGAGACGCCGCGGTAGTCGGTCATCCGGCCCTGTTCGGCCGCTTCCGGACCACACCCGTCGATCAGATTGAGAATGCATTTCTGCAGCGACCACCACATGATCATGTCGGTGTCGCCCCAGCGATCGTTGAGCCCGATCTGCATGGTCACCAGTTTGGTGCGCGGCCCGAAAGCCCCTGCCTTATCGGCTTTTTGGGCCTCCATGGCGAGGGTGTAGCCGGGTGGGGTGTCGATCGAGGCCCCCGGACAGGATGCGTCCAGATAGTCGGCGGGCCGCATGAGCCCGACCAACTGCTGTGGCCAGGAGGTATCGCTGTGCACGCATTTGGCCTCCTCGGAGAGGAAGTCCCATTTATTGGCGGTGTATGAATCACCGAGTACCACAAGCTCTTTGCCCTCGGGCGCGGGATCGGCCGTCGCGAACCCGGTCCCGGTGACGACGGCGGTTGCCGCCATGGCGACGGCGCACAGCCAGCGCCCACTCCTGCCGAACAATTCCAGCTCCCTCAGTATCCGGCGCGCGGTTCGAACCCGGGCACGGCCAGGGTGGGGGGCGCGGGCTTCTCGACGGTTTGGGCGGGCAACTGCTGCACCGGTTTCGGCGCGGGCGCGACGGGTTCGGGCGCGGGCGGCTGCGCGGGTACGACGGGTTGCGCGACCGGCGCTTCGGTCGGCGCGGGCGCGGGCACGGCGGTACTCGCGGGTGCCGCGGTGCTCGCGGCCGCCGCGCTGGTCACCGGCGCCGCGCTGGTCACCGGGGCCACCGCGGTCGAGGTTTCCCCGGCCGATTCGCCCGAATCGGCGCTGCCGCCGCAGGCGACCGCCCCGCCGATCACTGTGAACGCACCGATCACGGCCGCGATCGCGCGGAGGGTTGATCGGACTGGGGCATGAGACTTCATGGCAGACCCTCGAATCATGAACTGAAGTGTTCGCTATTCACTTGCGCGGAAGTGTACAAACCCCCCGACCCCACCCCACCCCGATTCGCCCAAACCCCGCGCCCCCAGTTCCGTGGGCATCGCCACCAAGGCCGTGTACTCGATCCTTTTCCGTCCCGAGCCGAGGTCCTCGGGCCAGCCGGAGGCCGCGGTGCGCGATGCGATGGCCGCGCCCTAACTCCGTTCGATGGTCTCGGGCTCGCAGGGCTCGGACACCGCATTCGCGGCGTTCCGGTGTTGCCGCCACTTCCAGTAGCCGAACGCGAGTAGTGCCAGGACCGGGATGATGATGGCGAGGCCGGAGTCGATTTCCCTGGCGATCACCGTGAATGACTGTCCTACCAGGTAGCCCGCCAGCACCAGGGCCGCTCCCCACAGCAGCGCGCCCGCGAAACTGGCGGCGAGGAAGCGTGTGTACGGCATCGCGGACATGCCGACCAATTGCGGGAGCATGGTCCGGAAGAAGGCGCTGAACCGGCCCAGGACGATTGCCCAGCCGCCGCGGCGTTGCAGGAAATCTCCCGCCCTGTCGAAATTCTTGCGATAGCGGCGCAGGATCTCCCACTCCAATACCCGCGCGCCGTAGATCTTTCCGATGGTGAATCCGATACTCGCGCCGACCACCGCCGACAGCACCACCAATGCCAGCGTGACGCCCAGATTCAAATGTCCCTGGCTCGCGGCCACCCCGGCCAGAATGGCGGCGGTATCGCCGGGCACCAGCAGCCCGAATACCATCGCCTCCTCGGCGAATACCAGCAGCCCGATCACCAGGTAGGTCCACACCGGTGAGAATCCGAGTATTCGCTGCACGAGCGAGTCCATGCCACGACGCTATCGGTCCGCCCACTCCGATTCGGTAGGACACTCCTCCACCACTGAAAGACGCCGGTAGCGGATCCCTACTTCCCCTACCGGCGTCCTCTTGTCAGCGGCTGACGCCGCGGCAAGTCAGATATTGCCTACCGTTGCGGCGGCGCTACCCGTTGCACCGGCGGCAATGGCGCTACCGGAGCAGAGCCCCGCGAACAGAAGTGCCAGGAGCATTACGAAACCTTTCGAGCAGTGCGTGAATTTCGGAGTGTCTGATGAGGACTCTCGAAAAGTACTGCCCCGCAAGCGAACATCCGATACCCTGAGCGATTCTCCCGGTAACCTCCATGACGATCCCCAGTAATCTCTCAGGCCCCGGTTCGTCGATTCTGTGCTAGGTCGAGAACGGCGAACCCGCACCCTCGGCGCGGGTGCCGCTCTTGCGGCCGGTCGCGGCGAGCGGCAGCGCGATATCCTCGAGCGAGCGGCCTTCCGCGTCCACCGCCAGCGCCCGGGCCACCAGCCCGCCCGTGATCATGACCGCGGCGCCCAGCAGATAACCGATGGCCAGGCGGCCCGGATAGGAGCCGTCACCGATCAGCGCACCGTAGATGACCGGGCCGAGCGCGCCGAAACACTGTGCGATGGCGAAGAATACGGCGATCGCCTTGGCGCGCACCTCGAGCGGGAAGATCTCGCTCACGGTGAGGTAGGCGGCGCTGGCGCCGGCGGAGGCGAAGAAGAAGATGACGCACCAGCAGATGGTCTGGGTGATGGCGTTGAGGACGTCGGCGTAGAACAGTCCCGCCGAAATGGCCAGCAGCACGCCCGAGAGCAGATAGGTGCCCGAGATCATGGCGCGTCTGCCGATGGTGTCGAAGAGGTGTCCGATGGTCAACGGCCCCAAGAGATTTCCCACCGCGAAGGCGATCAGGTAGATCGGGGTGGATTCGGACGGGACACCGTAGAACTTGCCGAGTACCAGCGTGTAGGTGAAGAAGATCGAGTTGTACAGGAAGGACTGGCTGATCATCAGCGTGGCCCCGAGAATGGCGCGGCGCGGATATTCGCTGAACAGCACCCGGGTCAGCGCGACGAAGCCGATCTGGGTGGCCGGTTTGACCTCCATGGCCTTGGATTCGTCCACTGCCGGAAGCGTTTTCCCGGCGGCCTCGACCTCGTGTTCGATTTCGGCGATGGATTTCTCGGCGGCTTCCGCGCGGCCGTGCATGATCTGCCAGCGCGGGCTTTCCGGCAGATGCCGCCGCACCAGCAGAATCACCAATCCGAGTACCGGGCCGATCAGGAATCCCAGCCGCCAGCCCAGTGACAGGCTCATATGGTTGAGCAGAATGTAGGTGCCGATGGTGCCGATAATCGCTCCGGCCCAATAGGTTCCATTGACGGCGATATCGACCCGGCCGCGATATCGCGCCGGAATCAATTCGTCGATGGCGGAATTGATGGCCGCGTATTCACCGCCGATGCCCATTCCGGCGATGAAGCGCGTCAAGTACAGGAACGCCACCCAGCCCGCCCCGTTGCCCAGGGTGAAGGCGGTGAGCCCGCTGCCGATCAGATAGATCGCGAGGGTCACCATGAAGAGATTGCGCCGCCCCAGCCGATCGGACAGATGCCCGAACAGCAACGCCCCCACCACTTCTCCGGCGAGGTATATCGTCGCGATCAAACCGACCGCCGCCGAGGACATATTGAGCGTTTCGGGTTTGGTCAGCGTATCGGCGACCGCGCTGGCGACGGTGATCTCCAGCCCGTCCAGCACCCACGCCACGCCGAGCGCCACCACCAGCCGGGTATGAAACCTGGACCACGGCAACCGGTCTATCCGCGCCGGTACCAGTGTCCGCACCACCCCGTCCGCCACCTGAGCCATCCCGACCTCCAAGTCCGAACCCCGCAGAATCCCGACTACCCGGCCCAGGCCAGCGCAAACACCACACTGTCAATGACCGCACACCCGGGTGATCAGTAGCAGGCCAGACCTTACAGCCGTGACCGCCGACAACCCGGCAATCCCGCTGCGGCGGATGCGAACCGGTCAGTCGCGGGCGCGCACCTCGAGGATTTGCAGAGCGCGGCCGATCGGCCCCTGTTCGTCGTGCAGCACGGTGGAGCACATGCCGACGCCGTCCGGTCCGATGGAGGTGGCGACCGACAGTCCGATCCACTCGCTCACCGGGAGACGGAACAGATCCACGG
This sequence comes from Nocardia sp. NPDC056000, assembly GCF_042269265.1. NCBI lineage: Bacteria > Bacillati > Actinomycetota > Actinomycetes > Mycobacteriales > Nocardiaceae > Nocardia > Nocardia sp. NPDC056000. The sequence continues at coordinate 99,007 of NZ_JBHJXS010000013.1, forward strand.
TGAGATCGGTGTTGAGGAAGGTGTACTTCGCCGGATCGAGTTGCGCGCCAATACCATTGGCGAGATCGGCGACCGCGAACACGGTGCCCAGCGGCGTCACCGGCTCACCGTCGACGACCGCGCTGTGCGAGCGCACCCAAACATGGCGCGCCCCACCGGAATCCGGCAGCGCGCGAATATCGACGGTCCGTACATAGCCCACATCCCAGCCCGCCGGAATGTCCCAGCCGATCTGCGCGGCGGGCGGAATCGGCGGTAGCGGGGCGTCTGCGGTCAGCGCGACGCTCGCGGTATCGGTGGTCGCGATGCGCCAGGCGCTCGCCTTGGCGACCACCCGCCGGGTGCCGTCGGGCAGCAGCGCCGCGAGCTCGGCGGCCACCAGTTCGATGCGCTTGCCGGGCCGCTCCACCCAGGCCCGCACATCGATCTCCGCGACCGGAATCGGCCCGAGGATTTCCATGGTCAGCCGGGTGACCCGCATACCCTCGCGGGACGCGCACCGCTCCACCGCCCGAGCCAGCAGGGCCGAGGGCGGCGCACCGTGCTGCATGGTGTGCGCCCAGACGCTCACCGTGGATTCGGTGGCCAGGTACCGTTCGTACCCGCCCTCGACGGCTCCGACCGGTACGAAGTACGCGGGTGTTGCCACTCGATCGCCGGTCTCCGCCGCATCGGTCCGGGTCGTCTCGCTCACTTGGCTCACCGAGCCAAACTACCAACCCGTTCGATTCGCTAATCACCCCTGGCGGTCGGGCGCGGGCGCACCCGTGATCTCAGTCCAGCGGTTTGGGTGTGCCGCGCTGTTCGGCGGCGGTTTCCAGGTAAGCGCCGAGCTCGGATTGCAGTACGCGATCCAGGGCCTGCGCGAGGCTGGTCTGCACCGCGGTGACACCCAATTCACGCAGGTGGTTGAGCATCTTGGTGAGCGCGGCGACCTCGGCGTCGGTATCGGGCAGCCAGCCGGGACCGTGGTCGGCGACGATCTGATCCTTCGCCGAGACGACCATGAGCCGGGCGATGTCCTCCACGCGCTTGACCACCGCGGCGTAGACGTCGATCAATCCGGTGAGCCCGTACCCGTAGCCGTGCAGTGCGGCGAAGGTCGCCAGCAGTTCGGGCTGGGTGAATTCGATGGTTTCCTCGTGCAGCCGGGCCAGCCCGACTTCGGCGAGGCGGTCCAGTTCCTCGGCGGTGACGGGCGCGGTATCGCCCTCGCCGAGGAAACTGTCCATGAGTTCGCGCGGAACCTCCAGGGGCTCTTCGGGTTTGCCCCAGGTGGCGGTGACGGCCTGCTGGAGTCCGAGCACTTCGGACAGATCCTTGCCGGTCTCCCAGCTGGTGATGAAATCGCCGATGTGCGCGGTGGTGAACCCGCGTTGCAGCAGCGCGTCGATGATCTTGAGCCGCGCCAGATGCGAATCGTCGTAGATCAGGGCGCGGCCCGCTCGCCGCGTGGGCGTGGTGAGCAGGCCGCGTTCCTGATAGGCGCGCACATTGCGGCTGGTGGTCCCGGCGGCGCGGGCGAGATCATCGATGCGGTAGTCCGCCATCCTGGTCTCGCCCTCCCCGTTTCCCGATAGCCGGTCCATGTCGTGTCGACATTAGCCGAGCGAGACGGCGATTCCACGGTCGGCACCCGGGGCGCGCGCGGCGTCCCTGGGGGTGAGGACGTAATCGCCGAGTTCGACGCGGGCGAGCTGTCGCACGTACTGGGTGCCGAAGCCCGGATACATGGTGGCGTTGAAGCCGTCCTCGGTGAGATACCAGCTGCTGCAACCGGAATTCCAGGTGGTGGACTCCAATCGCCGCTGAATCCCCGCGTTGTACGCGTCCTGCCGATCGCGCCGCACCTCGAGCATGCGCAGATCGCGGTCGAGCAGCAGGCCGATGGCATCGGTCAGATATTCGATCTGCGCCTCCATGTAGACCAGCGCCGAATTGTGCCCCGGCCCGGAGTTGGGGCCGAAGGTCAGGAACAGATTCGGATAGCCCTCGACCGCCACGCTCTTGAAAGCGTATGCGCCCCTGCTCCATTCGTCCCCGAGCACGCGTCCGTCGCGGCCGGTGATCGGAATCGGCGCACCCGCCTTGGAGATATCGAATCCGGTGGCGAAGACGATGGCGTCGAATTGGTGCTCGATGCCCTCGGCGGTGCGAATCCCCTTCGGGGACAGCTGCGCGATGGGCCAGGTGACCAGCTTGCAGTTGTCCTTCTGCAAGGCCGGGTAGTAGTCATTGCTGATCAGCAGTCGCTTGCAGCCCGCCCGGAAATCCGGGGTGAGCTGACGCCGCATCCACGGATCACTCACCTGGGATCGCAAGTGCAGCAGTGCGACCCGCTCCACCACCCGGGTGAGCGGGGTATTCCACACCACGCCCAGCGCCACCGATTCATGGCCCCAGAACCAGGCGTCGCGCGCCAGCTTCTGTGTGATCGGGGCCTGCCGGTACAGCTGCCGGGTCACCGCATTGGTGCGCCGATTCACCCGCGGCAGCACCCAGCCGGGCGTGCGCTGGAAGACCTTCACCGAGGCGGCCTTGTCCACCAGCTCCGGAATGATCTGCACCGCACTGGCTCCGGTGCCGACGACGGCGACCTTCTTTCCGGTGAAGTCGTAGTCGTGATCCCAGCGCGCGCTGTGGATCTTGTGACCCTCATAGTCGTCGATGCCCGGGATATTCGGCAGGCTGGCATTGGAGAGCGGGCCCGAGGCCACGACCACGCTGCGCGCCTTCACCTTTCGCCGCCCCTTGGTGAACGACAGTTCCCACAGCCCGGTCATCTCGTCGAATTCCAGACCGGTGACGGTGTGCTCGAACCGAATGCTGGGTCCGATGCCGAACTCCGCCACCATGGATTCGATATAGCCGAGGATCTCACCGCTGCCGGAGTAGGTGTGCGACCAATCCGGGTTGGGCGCGAACGCGTACGAGTACAGCCGCGACGGAATATCGCACGCCGCACCGGGATAGGTGTTGTCCCGCCAGGTGCCGCCCACCCGGGTATCCCGCTCGAAGATCGCGAAATCCGTGATCCCCTTCTGCCGCAACCTGATAGCCGCGCCGATACCCGCGAATCCGGCACCGATGATCGCCACATCCAGTGGCTTGCTCGCCGCGCTCATGCGACGGGCTCGTAGGTGAGTTCCTTGGACCAGGTCGGCTGGGCTCCGAGGAAGCGTTCGGGAATGCGCGAGGTCACCTTGACCATCGCATCGGCGAACAGGTGGTACGGATGGTCGCGGTTGATCACCCAGTTGGCGTGCATTTTCACGATTCGGTACATGGGCACGCGATTGGCGATCGGCGCGCGCTCACCGACCGAGCGGAAGCGGCGCATGGCGGCGTACAGCTTCTCCTCGTCCACGCCCATTTCGACGATATTGTCGCGCATCTTGTTCAGCAGCGGCACATAGCTGAGCACGCCGACGATGAACGACGGTTTGGCCCAGCCGCCCACCAGATCGATGGCGAGCTTGCGCGCGGTGGAATGCCCGAGCAACTCCATCACCGCGTAATCGGTTGCCAGATGCCGGGATTCGTCGGCATTGATCTTCTTGAAGACCTCCTGCGCGACCGGATCGTCGATTTCATCGGTGATGAACTTGATCAGCGCGCCGTCCAGGGCGACCTCGAGCATGGGAATCACGGTGCCCAGGAACGAGAGCGACATATCGTCGGCATGCTTGTCCAGGAAGTCGATCACCAGCTTGACATTGATATTCGGCTCCGGGATCTCGTCCCCGTCGAGCATGCCCCACCGGCGCATCAGCGCCAGTTCGGCATTGGCGTGCCGCTGCTCCTCGGCATGGAAGTACTTGTAGATCTGCTTGAGCGTCTCGGTCGGGGCCTTCTGCGCCATGGCCGCGAATCCGCGTGCGCCGACATTCTCGATCCACATGAGATCGGCCATGAACGGTTTGAGTTTGGCGTGCAGCTCGGGCTCGATGAGCTCGGCTCCCGGTGCGTCCCATTCGATATCGGCCAGCGCCCACTGCTTGGACGCGATCTTGCCGAGCATATTGTCGAAGTCGAAAGGCATGTCAGACTCCTGTCTTCACGGGTGCGGCGACCGAATCGTTCTGCGGCAGAACGCGGTTCAGTACGCCGAGGGCATGGGTGTATACGGCCGGGAAGGTGCGCTTGAGCAGCCAGACCGCGTGCGCGTCCAGCTGCGGCAGCACATAGAGGCGGCCGTGATCGTGGGCGTCGAGGGTGGTGCGGGCGACGCGTTCGGGCGAGAAACCGGTCCAGCGCATCAGCTCGTCCGCGAGTCGTGAAGAGGCCGAACCGATTCGGCCGTCCCGCACCACATTGGTCTTGACGAAGGTCGGGCACAGTACGGTGACCGCGATACCGCTACCGGAGAGTTCGGCGGCCAGGGTTTCGGACAGGGACATGACCCCGGCCTTGGACACGTTGTAGACGGCCATCCCCGGCGCGGCGGCGAAGCCCGCGGCGGAGGCGACATTGATGATGCCGCCGTGCCCGGCGGTGCGCAGCAGCGGTGCGAAGACCTCGCAGCCGTGCACCACACCCCACAGGTTGATGCCGAGCGCCCATTCCCAGTCGTCGAATCCGATGCCGCCCACCGGCTTTCCGCCGATACCGACACCGGCGTTATTGATCACCAGGGTGGGCGGTCCGCCGAAGACCAGTTGGGCGTGGGTGGCCAGACTCTCCACATCCTCGCGCCGGGACACATCGCAGAACACCGCGTGCGCGGCGCGGCCGTGCGTGCGCCGAATCAATTCGACCGTCTCGTCGGCGCGATCCTTGTCGATATCGGCGCAGAGCACTTCACCACCGCGAGAGGCGATTTCGAGCGCGAAGGCGCGCCCGATACCGCTGCCCGCGCCGGTGACCACGGCCTTGGCATCGTGTGTGCGGCGCGGGCCGAAGACCGGCAGCACACCGTCGAGGATTCCCATGATCAGCTCGCTTTCGCCTGGAGTCGCGCCTGTTCCAGCGCGGCGTGAATGAACTGCCGGGTGCGCCGCAGCGCGTCCGCCGCCTCGGGCACCAGCAGCGGCAGCGCCTGGAAGACGTGAATGCGACCCGGCCAGAGTTCGAGTTCGCAGCTCACCCCGGCGGCCGTGGCCATGGCGTGCAGATGCCGCGCGTCATCGGCGAGCATCTCCCCCGCACTGGATTGCACCAGCAGCGGCGGCAGTTTCGCACCGTCCGGGATGGTCAACCGCAGACGCGGCGAATCCTGCCGCTGCCCTTCGGTATAGAGCTCGATCAGACGGCGGCCCACCGGTGCGGGTGCCATGGGATCCGCGAGCTTGCGATCCCGGACCTCGGCGAGGGTCAGCGTGAGATCCATGACCGGGGAGTACATGAAAACGCCCGCGGGCTGCGCGATTTCGCCGCGCAGATTCTGCAGCAGCAGATCCAGCGCCAGATGTCCGCCCGCCGAATCCCCGCCGATCACCAGATCCTGTGCGCGGTAACCATTGTCGAGCAGCCACCGGTATCCGGCCTCGACATCGTCGGCCGCGGCCGGGAACCGATGTTCGGGCGCGAGCCGGTAGTCGATCAGAAAGACCGGCAGCCCGGTGATTTTCGACAGCCGCGAGGCCAGCCCGCGATGTGTGCGCGCCGAGCACACCACATAGCCGCTGCCGTGAATGTAGTAGATGGCCCTATCGCCCTGGGTAACCCCGGCCGCGCGGACCCATTCGCCGCGCACCGCGCCCGATCGCACCGGGGTGACTCGGGTGCCCGGCAATACCGGCCCGAAGGCCGCCATCACCCCGGCGATCAGTCCGCGTCCCGCCGCGATGCCCACCCGATTGGGTGGCAGCAGTCCATTGATCCGTCGCAGGCCGACCACCGACGCCGATGCCGCCAGCCGCGCTTGTCGCGAGGCCGCCACGGGTACCACCGCCGATCCGAAGGTCGCCATTGACCCTGTTCTCGTCATGTCGCAAGAATCATCCACCAATGCGCCAGTTGTCAATGGCACATTCGGAACAGGCTTTTATCGACTTGGAAACAACCAGCTCAGGGCATAGAAAAAGCGGAGCCCGGGTCGGGAAGACCCGGGCTCCGCTCTCGACTAGACGGGCTTTACGCCTCGATTTCGCTGCGGTCACCGCTCCACAGCGTGTGGAACTTGCCGGGGCCGTCGATGCGCTCGTAGGTGTGCGCACCGAAGAAGTCACGCTGACCCTGGGTCAGCGCGGCCGGGAGACGCTCGGCGCGCAGCGCGTCGTAGTACGACAGCGAGGACGCGAACGCCGGAACCGGAATGCCGAGCAGGGTCGCGGTGGCGACCACCCGCCGCCAGCTGTCGATGGCCGTCTCGATGGCCTCGCGGAAGTACGGGGCCAGGATCAGGCTCGGCAGCTCCGGGTTCTCGTCGTACGCCTCCTTGATGCGGTTCAGGAAGCGGGCGCGAATGATGCAGCCGCCGCGCCAGATGGTGGCCAGATCGCCGGGATGCAGATCCCAATTGTATTCGGCGCTACCGGCTTCGATCTGATCGAAGCCCTGCGCGTACGCCACGATCTTGGAGGCGTACAGCGCCTGCCGGATGGCCTCGGTGAATTCGGCTACGTCCGTGGGCTTTTCGGCGAGCTGACCCGAGGCCAGGCCGACGGCGGCCTTGCGCTGGGCGCGCGAGCCGGACAGCGCGCGGGCGAACACCGCCTCGGCGATACCGGTGACGGGCACACCGAGATCCAGGGCGGACTTGACCGTCCAGCGGCCGGTGCCCTTCTGCTCGGCGGCATCGACGATGACGTCCACGAGCGGCTTACCGGTCTTGGCGTCGACCTGGTTGAGCACCTCGGCGGTGATCTCCACCAGGTAGCTCTCCAGTTCACCGGAGTTCCAGTCGGTGAACACATCCGCGATCTGCTTGGCATCGAAGCCGAGGGCGTCGCGGAACAGGTTGTACGCCTCGCCGATGAGCTGCATATCGGCGTATTCGATGCCGTTGTGCACCATCTTGACGAAGTGACCGGAGCCGTCCGGTCCGATATGGGTGCAGCACGGCGTGCCATCGACCTGTGCCGCAATGGATTCCAGCATCGGGCCGAGCGATTCGTAGGATTCCTTCGGCCCGCCGGGCATGATGGCCGGACCGTTCAGCGCGCCCTCCTCACCACCGGAGATGCCCGCGCCGACGAAGTTCAGCCCGCGCGCGGCCATGGCCGCCTCGCGCCGAATGGTGTCGGTGTACAGCGCGTTACCGCCGTCGATGATGATGTCGCCGGGCTCCATGGCCGCGGCCAGTTCCTCGATGACGGCATCGGTGGGGTCGCCCGCCTTGACCATGATGAGCACGCGGCGCGGCTTCTCCAGGGCGGCGACGAATTCCTCGACGGTCTCGGTGCGCACGAAATCGCCGTCGCCGCCGTGCGCCTCGAGCAGGGCGTCGGTCTTGCCGATGCTGCGGTTGTGCAGAGCGACCGTGTAGCCGTTGCGTGCGAAGTTGCGGGCGATATTGCTACCCATGACCGCGAGTCCGGTGACGCCGATCTGGGCGCGCGCTGTAGAGGTCGCCATGAAACAGCCTCTCTCCATTCGACAGATGTAGTTGCGTGGCCGCACGAACCGGGTTCGTCGGCGGCACCCCGAAAACGTGCGGAACGCCTGACCTTTTCTACCGCACGCCCGATTCGCCATTCAGCGCGGATACGGGCGACCGCGCCGAGGGTCAGCCCGGCGCGGGCAGCTCGAAGCCGACTTCCGCTCCGCCGCCGGGATTGTCGGCCGCGAAGACGGTGCCGCCGTGCGCGGTGACGATGTCGTGCACGATGGCCAGGCCCAGTCCGGAGCCGGGGGTGGCCCGGGTGCGATCGGCCCGGTAGAAGCGGTCGAACACCGCGCGCTGGGCGGCCGGATCGATACCGGGACCGTGATCGCGCACACTCACCCGGGTGCGATGAATCACCAGTTCGACATCGGTATCGGCCGGGCTGTACTTGGTGGCGTTGTCGAGCAGATTGTCGACGCAGCGGGCCAGGGCGTGAGGTCCCGCGGTCACCGTGGCCGGATCGTCCAGGCGCACGGTGATGGTGCGCTCGGTGCGGCGGCGGAAGCGCTGTGCGCACTCCTCGGCGAGTTCGGCGAGACTCACCTCGCTCGCGGGTTCGGCGGTGTGCTGATCGGTGGCCAGTTCCACGAGTTCGGCGACGAGCGCGTCCAGCGCCTTGGCCTCCTGGACGAGGGTGGTGAGCACCTTGGCCTCATCCTCGGGACCGAGCCGGCCGCGGGCGCGCTGGAGCAGTTCGGCGCTGCCGCGCACCGAGGTCAGCGGTGTGCGCAGTTCATGACTGGCGTCCTCGACCAGCCGCTGCTGCTGTGCGCGTGAGACGCGCAGTGCGGCGAGCATGGAATTGAAGTTCCGGGTGAGCTCACCGACCTCGTCGTGGCCCGCGTCGGGAAGCACGGTGGACAGATCCCGGGTGGTCGTAATCCTTTGCGTCGCATCGGCGAGACGGCGCATGGGACGCAGTATGCGGCCGATGGCCAGCCAGCTGATCAGCGCCGCCGCCACGACCGCTATCGAGGTGAGCGAGGCTGTGCTCCACAGGAACTCGTTGTCGACGCGGGTGACCTCGTCATAGTTCTGGCCCACCATGACCGCACCGCCACCGGCTCGGCCGTGGGTGAGCACCCCGTAGGTGGTATCGCCGATATCGACATTGGTCTCATTGCTGCCCTTGCCCGCGCGGGCGATCTCCCGATCCAAGTCATTGACCGGCAAGGGATTCCGCCCCGGGGTGAGCGGCTTGACGGTCCCGTCCGGGAGCAGCAGCTGTTCGGTCATATCCGGCCGCTCGGGCAGTTCCGCACCCGAATCCAGCAGGGCCAGCACCACATCCGCCCGATCGGCGAGTCCGCGATCGACCTGCGCCGCGACCAGCGGTGACACACTGCGGTACGCCATGACCAGGGTGGTCAGAATGGCGGCCACCGTCACGATGACCGCCACCAGGGTGAGCCGGGCCCGCAACATCACGCGGTCTTGACGGTGTAGCCGACATTGCGGACGGTCTGGATGAGCCGGGGCTCGCCGCCCTCCTCGGTCTTGCGGCGCAGGTAGCCGATATACACATCCAGCGAACGGGATTCGGTGTCGAAGTCGAAACCCCAGATGTGCTCGTAGATCTGGCCGCGGGACAGCACCACCCGCTGATTGCGCAGCAGTAGTTCCAGCACATCGAATTCGGTGCGGGTCAGATCGAGAAGTCGTGTCCCCCGGTGCACTTCGCGCGTCGCGGGATCGAGGGTCAGATCGGCGGCGGTGAGCAACGCGGACGCGGGCTCATCGGGTGCGCTGCGGCGCAGCAGCGCCCGCAGCCGGGCCAGCAGTTCCTCGGTGTCGAACGGTTTGGCCAGATAGTCGTCGGCTCCGGCGTCCAGGCCCGCGACCCGGTCGCCGACCTGATGCCGTGCGGTGAGCACCAGGATCGGCAGCCGGTCGCCCTTGCGGCGCAGTGCCCGGCACAGGGAGAGCCCGTCCATGCGGGGCATCGCCACATCCACCACCGCCAGATCGGGGCGATCGGCCTCCAGCGTCGCGAGCGCGGTCAGGCCGTCGTCGGCCAGCAGCACCCGGTAGCCCTCGAACCGCAGGAGCTGGTCCAGGGTGCTGCGTACATTCGGATCGTCCTCGACCACGAGCACCGTCGCGCTAGTCATCGGCTCAGTCTGGTCGGCGGTGGTCGCGGTCATGGATTCCGGCCTGTCAGTTCGTGACCGGGGCCACGGCGATGGGCGGGACCGCCGCGATGCAGGCGGTGTCGCCGGGCTTGCCGTTGCGGACGAAATCGGCGATCACACCGACCACGCAGCCGCTGGGCTCCAGGTCCGGGACGTGCCCGGTGTTCGGCACCGAGATGAAGGTGGCGTCGGCGAACTTGGCTGCCACGAGCTTGCCGTTGGCATCCGGGGTGATGGCGTCGAGATCACCGGAGATGACCAGGACGGGCACATTCGGCAGGGCGGTGCGCACCTGATCGGGGCGCTGGTGATCCTTGATACCGGGCCAGTTGATGCACGCGTCACCGCCGTCGCGCTGTCCGGCGGCGAAGCCCTGCGGGCTGAACGCGCCGAACGCACCGGGGGTACCCGCCTGGGCAAGTGCATCGCGGTACTGCTGTTCGCGCTGCGGCAGCGCGGCGTCCCGGGACCACAGCGGCGCGTAGTCGTTGCAGGCCACGGTGATGTAGAGGCCGATGTTCTCGTAGCCGTCCTCGGCCGTGGTCAGTTTGGTGAATTCGATGAGGCCGCTGTCATCGCCGCGCACGGCCGCGTGCAGGGCGGCGGGCAGCATGCCCAGCGGGGTCATGGCCTGCGGGTCCGCGCCGATATTGCTGGTGGCGGATTCGAACACCAGGCTGGCGAGCTTGGCCTCGTCGAGCTGGATGACGCCCTTGCCCTGGACGGTGAGCGGCTTGTCCCGCAGGCGAGCGGCCACGGCGGTCAGGTCGTTGACGGCGGTATTGCCGTCGCACACCCGGCTGCGCTCGCAGATGCGTTGCAGTGCAAGGGAAACCGCCTGGGCATTGGGCCGCTGCATCGAATCGGTGTCATGCGGGTACGCACCCGAGAGCACCATCGACTGCACATGCTCGGGATGCCGCTGGGCGTAGATCGGCAGCAGGTACGTGCCGTAGGAGATGCCGTACGGAATCACCTTGTCGATGCCGAGCTGCGCACGGACCGCGTCGAAGTCGTCGACGGTCGCGGCCGAGGTGTAGCCCTCCGCCTTCGGGCCGAGCTCCTGGGCACAGCGCGCGACCGCCTGCCGCTGTTGTTCACGGGTGCCCAGCTGGTATTCGTCCTCGCTCACACCGCATTTCACCGGATTGGACACTCCGGTTCCGCGCGGGTCGATCAGCAATACGTCGTACTGATTCAGCAGTCCGGCCGCCACCTTGGACGCGTCCTCGGCATGCCCGATCATCGGCACGCCCGGCCCGCCCGGGTTCGGCAGGATGGTGCCCGCCGCCGCACCGCCCGCGCTGTGCTTGATGCGGGCGTACCCGACATCGATGGTGCCCAGATCGGGTTTGCCCTCGACCAGCGGTCGTTGCACCACACCGCAATCCACCGCGTAGCCCTCGACGGTCGGGCACCACGGCGTGGCCGCGGTGGCTTCCCGCGCATCGCCGCAGCCGGTGACCAATCCGGCCAGTACGGCCGCTGCCAGCCCGAATCCCATTATCGATCGCACTCCGGCGCGCATACCGGGCTCCCTCCGCACTCTCACCCGGTGTGTCCGGGCGACTGAGGTAATCGTGCGGGCCCTCCCGCAAAGCCTTTTCAAACAAACGTCAAAGCGAGGTAAGAATCCACGGCGGGTGACGCGTAGCCTGTGAACGTGCCTCTCGACCACGGTGATCCCGGTGACGCCCCCTCGACTCCTCCGCCGCTGACGGCGGTGCTGAACGAACAGCGGCCGTCCCCGGCCGAGGAGACCAGAAGCGTTGTGGCGGCGACGAATACCGCGACCTTGGCCTCCCTGAGCAGCGATGGCGGGCCGTGGGCGTCCTTCGTCACCTACGGGCTGCTCGACGGGCAGCCGGTGCTGTGCGTATCGCGCCTGGCCGAGCACGGGCGCAATCTCGCCGGTGATCCGCGCGCCAGCCTGTCGATCGTGACGCCCGATCTGCCGACCGATCCGCTGGCCGGTTCCCGGGTGACCCTGGCGGGCCGGGTCGAACAGCCGACGGGCGAGGAGGCCGCCGCCGCACGTGAAGCACATCTGGCCGCCGTGCCGTCGGCCAAGTACTACATAGACTTCAGCGATTTCACCGTCTGGGTGCTGCGCGTGGAGCGGGTGCGCTGGGTCGGCGGTTACGGTCGCATGGATTCCGCGAGCAGCGCGGACTACGCCGCCGCGCGCCCCGATCCGATTGTGTCCGTTGCCGGTCGGGCCATCACGCATCTCAACGACGATCACGCGGACGCGCTGCTGGATATGGCCAAGGCGCGCGGCGGCTATCCCGATGCCACCGCCGCGGTCTGCGAGCGCGCCGACCGCTACGGCCTCGATCTGCGCGTCACCACCCCGCGCGGCATCGCGGTGACCCGCGTCGGCTACGTCGCGCCCATCGATACGATCGGTGAACTGCGTTCGGCGACAGTCGAATTGACGCGGCTGTCGCGCGAGGGGTGATCAGCTCAGATCGTTGATGCAGTAACCCTCCGGGCCGATGGTGGTCTTGAACAGCATCGGCTGGGTGACCCCGGACGAATTCGTCACCGGCACAGTGACATCGACATCGGAGATGCCGGTGGGCTGGGTGCTGAACTCACCGAATCCGGTGGTGCCGGTGAGCCTTCCGGGATTGTTCGACAGCACCGATCCGGGGCACACCAGCGGGTACTTGCCCTCGATATCGTTCACGTCGACCGGTTTGCCGACCCAGCGGGACAGGTAGCGCTGCACGGTATATCGCGCATCGGCCTCATTGAAGGTGTTGACGGTGCCGTTCGCGGCGACGCGCGGGCAGGCGTAGCCGGAGCCGATCTCACTGCGCTTGGCGCTGACGGTCAGCGCCGGTCCGGTCCAGATCGCGGCGAATTGCCCGTCGACGCCCGGCTGCGCGACCGCCGCGAGGATTCCGTCCTTGTCGGCGTACATATTTCGCGCGTTCTGCGGTTCGATGGTCCAGCATTTGCGCACCAGCTGATCCATATCGCCCGCCAGCAGGTTCCGAATGAACGGCCGCAAGGCCCTGGCCGCGGCCTGATAGCCGGGAACCTCGCCGATCGTCACCTCCGGATCGGCCGCGACGCTCGACTGCACCGATGAGGCGGACGAATTCTGTTGCGGTAGTGCGGCTATCGACTGCGAGGTCTGCGAGGAATGTCCTGAATGCTCATCCGATCCCCCGCAACCGGTCAGCAGCGCGGCCAGCGCGACGGCGGCCAGCCCGAACGAACCCAACGCTCCGCGTGTGCTCATCTCCCAGATGCTAATGCTTCGTCACCGACCGCGATGGGGGCATCGGGACCAAGAGCCATGCCGAATTGTGGACGGCCGTCCGGGGCGAAGGCCATCGGCTGGGCACGCACGCTCCGGCCCGCCCAGCCGGTGCCGGGATCGAGCCGGGCGTGATAGGTGATCCACTGCCGGTCACCGACGGTGAAGAAACCGTTGTGCCCGGGCGCGATCGAGCCGGGGCCGCCGGGCAGGATGGGACCGCCGGATTTGGTCCACGCGGCCGGATTCATCGGATCGCCGCCCGCGGCCAGGCGCAGCAGCCCAAGCCGGTAGCTGTCATCGAAACTGGCGTTGGCGGAGAAGGTTACGTAGAGGGTGCCGTCCGGAGCGAACAGCGGCTGCGGCGCTTCATTGATGAGCAGATTCGCGTCATTGGGGATGGTCTCCCAGTCGGCGGTGGGGGTCGAGATCACCACGGATTCACCGATGGGCGTCAGCGGATCCGACATACGGATGGCGCAGATCTGCTGTACGAGTTCGTTTTCCGGGTCCAGGCAGGACCACAGGAAATAGCCCTGCTTCTTATAGGGCAGGTAGACCCCGTCGATGGCGACCCCGCCGGGCAGATCCATGGGGCCGAGGTAGTCGTACGGACCGGCCGGATCATCGCCGGCCGAGCGCAGCGCGTACATCCGGTGCGACTGATGGCTGTCGTTCTCCTGGCCCGCGTAGTAGATCCACCAGCGATCGCCGATGTGCTGCAATTCGGGAGCCCAGATCTTGGTGCACGCGGGGGCCGGACAATCCGGATGCCGCCATACCACCGCCGGTTCGGCGTCACCCAATCCGCCGAGGGTGTCCGAGCTGCGGATGACGATATTGTCGCCGTTGTAGAAATCGCCCTGCACCAGGTGGAATCGCCCCTGGTAGTAGGCGATGCTCGGATCCGCGCCCGCACCCAGGATGGGATTGGTGAACTCCTCGCGATGCGGACCGTAGGCCGCAGCATGGGTCGGCGATAACACCGGGCCGAGGATCGCGACGCAGATCAGTCCCGCCATTGCCCGCCAGCCCGCCACGACCACCTCCAGCACCTATGAAGAATCCAGTTTCCGGCTTCGCGGTGGCAAGATCGGTGATTCCCGGACAGTCCGGCGTTTCGCCCAGGAGGATTCATGACGGTCGACGGCCCGCGCATCGTTGTCGTCATGGGCGTATCCGGGTCCGGTAAGTCGACCGTGGCCGCAAAGCTGGCGGACACCCTGGGCTGGGAATTGCTCGAGGGTGATGATCTGCATCCGGCGGCCAATATCGCGAAGATGGCGGCCGGTCATCCGCTCGACGACGCCGACCGGCAACCGTGGCTGGAGGCCATCGCCGCGTGGATGTCCGAGCGGATCGCAGCGGGGCGTTCGGGTGTGGTCACCTGTTCGGCGCTCAAGCATTCGTACCGGGACACCCTGCGCGGTGCGATCATCGATCATCCGGAAGGCCGGGTCACCTTCCTGCTGCTGTCCGGCACCCGGGAACTGCTCGAAGAGCGCATGACCGCGCGCACCGGCCACTTCATGCCACCCGGCCTGCTCGACTCCCAGCTCGCGACCTTGGAGCTCCCCGGCCCGGACGAGGACTTCGTCACCGTCGAAATCGGCCCGCCCCCAGCGGAAGTCGCGGACGCGGCGCTGGCGGCCCTGCGAAAATAGCTGGGCAGCACCCGGTTTTCGCCGATACAGTGCCCGAATGACACGTTTGAATCAGATTGTCGCCGTGGAGAAAGGGATCAAGTCCCGAACCTTTTCCGAGCTCACCGAGGCACATCACCAGCTGGGCAAGAATCCGCTGCTGAGCGGAATCTCGCGGACCTACCGCCCCAAGGATGAGGAAGGCGAGCAGTTGCCGCCGGAATCGACTCGCGTGCAGGTGAAGTCGGAAGAGGTGCTCAAGACCACGGCGGAGATTCTGACCAAACTCTTCGATGTCGTCGCCACCAAGGATTGGGCGAACTGCACGGCCACCGCCGATGTGGTGGTGGACGGCCGCACCCTGGTCAAGGACGCCCCGGTAACCTATCTGCTCTTCCTGGAGAAGCAGCTGGTCGACCTGCACACCTTCGTGCGCAAACTCCCCGTGCTGGACGCGGCCGAATCGTGGGAGTACGACACCGCCGCCGACTGCTACGCCACCGAACCGGTGAATACCGTGCGCACCAAGAAGATTCCGCGCAACCACGTGAAAGCCGAAGCGACGGAGAAGCATCCGGCGCAGGTCGAGGTGTATCACGAGGATGTGGTGGTGGGTTACTGGCGCACCATCAAGTTCTCCGGCGCGCTGCCCGCCAAGCGCGTCAACGATCTCACCGAACGCGTCGAAAAGCTGCAGCACGCGGTGAAATTCGCGCGCGAGGAGGCCAATAACGCCGAGATCACCCAGCGCAAGCCGGGTGCGGAGGTCTTCGGATATTTGTTTGGCTGACCGGCCGTAGCCCGCTAGTGTCGGTGGTGCGCAAGAGCGCAAGCTGAATCAGAAGTTCAATGTGACTGGCACACCGGCACAGTGGGGGTTCGAATCCTCCTCCCGCCACTCGCGGCGGGATAGCCCAATCGGCAGAGGCACCGCGCCATCAAACTCACGTTATCGCTCCAGTTTCAGCATTTCCGCCGAACGTCGAATCGAAGGAACGGACCGGGATCCAGAGGTTGCGGGTTCAACTCCCGCCGGCTCAGCCACCAATGGGCCGTAGCTCAATCGCAGAGCGCTGGACAATTTCAAGCTCATTCCGTTCTTAAACGTGTCGATGTGTCGCAAATCGGCGGACACCGAGGCCCCGGGGCAGGCTAGTCCCCGGGGCTTCCCCATATCCGGAGTAGGTTGCCGCCGGTACATCTCACCGCCCGAGACTTAGGTTTGCCTTACCTTATGGCCGTGTGTAACCTCGGCGCGGCAATGATGAACATAGACACTTCGGATAATCAGTCGATCGCCATCATCGGTATCGGAGTTCGCGTACCGCTGGCACGCACCGCTCCCGCTCTGTGGGACAACCTGATCGCGGGCGCCACCGCCATTCGGCGCTTCAGCGCCGCGGAGCTCACCGCCGCCGGGGTGCCCCGGGCGCAGTTCGAGCACCCGAGTTATGTCCCCTACGGCACCGAACTCGCGGGCATCGCGGACTTCGACGCGGAGTTCTTCGGCTTCTCCCCGCGCGAGGCCAAGGTCACCGATCCGCAGCAGCGCATCTTCCTGCAGACCGCCTGGGAGGCCATGGAGGACGCGGGCGTGACGCCCGCGCGCACGCCCCGCATCGGGGTGTTCGCCGCCACCACCATGAGCACCTATATGCTGCGGAATCTCCAGCGCAACAGCGAATTCCGGCCCGATGGCCTGGATTACCAGACGCTCATCGGCAATGACAAGGATTTCATCGCCACCCGGGTGGCATTCAAACTCGGTCTCACCGGACCGGCGCTGACGGTCCAATCCGCCTGTTCCAGTTCGCTGGTCGCGATTCATCAGGCGGTGCGGTCATTGCGCGCCGGGGAAAGCGATGTCGCACTGGCCGGTGGCGTCAGCATCGTCACTCCGCAGCTCGCCGGATATCACTACGAAGAGGGCGGGATTCATTCCCGCGACGGACAGTGCAGGCCCTTCGACAAGGACGCCTCCGGCACCGTACGCGGCAATGGCTGCGGAATCATTGTGCTCAAACGGCTTTCGGACGCGGTGGCGGACGGGGATCGCATTCACGCGGTGCTGGCCGGATCGGCGATCAATAACGACGGCTCGGACAAGATGGGCTTCACCGCACCCGGCATCGCGGGACAGGCGGCCGTGATCGGGGCCGCGCTCACCGACGCCGGAATCGCGGCGAGCGAGATCGGATACGTCGAAACCCACGGCACCGGAACGGCATTGGGTGATCCGCTGGAGTTCCGGGCGCTGTCGCGGGCACACACCGCCGCCGGTGGGCCCGCACCGGACTGCCTGCTCGGCAGCATCAAGGCCAACCTCGGGCACCTGGATGTGGCGGCGGGCGTACTGGGCGTGATCAAGACCGCCCTCATCCTGAGCAATCAGACGGTGCCGCCGCAGCTCGGCTTCGAGACTGCCAATCCGCATGTGCCGCTGGGGCGTTCGGCCTACGACATCAACACCGAGCCGGTGGCACGCGAGTTGCGCGCCGCCGCGGTGAGCTCCTTCGGCCTCGGCGGCACCAATGCGCACTGTGTCCTCACCCCCGCGCCACAACTCGCCGAACGGCCCGAACCCGAAGCGCGGCCCTACCGGATCACGGTGACCGCGCGCGATCGGAATGCGCTGACGCGGCTGTGCGAAGTACTCGCCGGTGCACTGCGCGGCCGGTCGATCCGCATCGACGACCTCGCCCACACCCTGGCCGAGGGACGCACCGCCTTCGCCGAAAAGCTGGAATTCGCGGCGCATTCCAGCGCCGAAGCGGCGGACATCCTGGATCGCCACCGCGGCGATTCGGCCCCGGCCAACCCGAATCTCGCCGATCTCCCCGCCGCGCGCGGTCGCAAGATCAGCCTGCCCGGCTATCCATTCGACGCCACCCCGCACTGGGTCGACCCGGATCCGGCTACCTCCGACGGCGTCGCGTCCGCCGCCGAATCCGCATCTGCTGCGGCCACGTCGGCTTCCGCCCTCGCCGGGGCGGCCGTCGATCCGGACCGGCTGGCGGCATTCGTGCTGGAGACCGCGCGGCAGCTGCTGGGTGACGAGGCACTGCAACTCGATTCGGATTTCTACGCCTCGGGCGGCCAGTCCATGACCCTGGTGCGACTGGTCAGCACGGTGCGCGACACCTACGAACTCCCGCTGGGGCTCGAAG
Organism: Nocardia sp. NPDC056000; assembly: GCF_042269265.1. Classification (NCBI taxonomy): domain Bacteria; kingdom Bacillati; phylum Actinomycetota; class Actinomycetes; order Mycobacteriales; family Nocardiaceae; genus Nocardia; species Nocardia sp. NPDC056000. The sequence continues at coordinate 116,769 of NZ_JBHJXS010000013.1, forward strand.
GATTCGAGCGACTGCGCACCATCGAGCAACTGGTACAGCACATTCGGCTGGTATTCGAGAACCCGGGTCAGGCCGCTCCCGCCGTTGTCACCATCACCCCGGGCGACGGACCCGCGCTGTTCCTGGTGCCGCCCGCCGGTGGCACCAACTTCTGCTACCAGGCGCTGGCCACCCATCTGCCCGGTACGCATCCGATCATCGCCTTCACCGCCGCACCGGCCACCGATGAGCTGACGGTGCGAGAGTTGGCCGCCCGCAATATCTCCGAGATGCGCCGCATTCAACCCGAGGGCCCGTACCGGGTCGGCGGCTACTCCTTCGGCGGCAATGTCGCCTTCGAGATGGCCATTCAATTGGAGGCGGCGGGCCACGAGGTCGCCGATGTGGTCATCTTCGATTCGAATCCGCCGGAGGCCTACGTCGGCGGCGGCTTCGACGACAGCGAATTCTTCAAGGCCCTGGTGCAGATGGTCACCACCGCGTTCCCGGGCATCGAGGTGAGCGATGACCAGATCCCGACCTCGATGGCGGAACTGCCCGCGCTCATGCGGCAGTATCCCGAGGTCGCCGCGTTCACCGAACACGATGCCATTCGCTTCGCGCACCTGTGGCGGCAGAACCACGATTCGATCAAACGGCATTACCCGGATCGCAAATACGGTGGCACGCTGACGATTCTGCGCGCCACCACGGCATTCGTGGCCGATCAGGAGACGCTGCGCATCCGGCAGGTCGGCAAGGACGTCTGGCGCGGGCACGCCACCGGGGCCGTGCGCATGGTCGACGTACCCGGCAACCACTACACCATTTTCACCGATGCCACCCTGATCCCGCAGGTCGCGGCGGCACTACAGCCGCTGCTCGGCTGAGCCAGGAGATATCCGAATGACCGTGCGCGGCCGCCGCCTGTCCCCCACCCAGCACACCCTGTACTCGCAACAGCGATTGTTCCCGGAGGATCCCGCCTACAACGTGGGATTCCTGTACCGGGTGAGCGGGGACCTCGATTCCGAGCAACTGCGCCGGGCCGGGGAATTGATGGCGGCGCGCGCCGTCCCGCTCAACGAGTACTTCGTCGAACGGGACGGGACGGTCAGCGCGGAATACGATCCGGACAACCACTACCGGGTCGAATTGGATCGCCGAACCGGTGACGCCGCAGCACAATTGACGGCGGAGATCTCGGCGGAGCTGGATCGGCCGATCCCGATGGATCGGTGGCCGCTGTATTCGGCGCGCATGGTCCAGGACGACACCTCGACCTACGTGGTGCTCATCGCCTCGCATATGGTCGCCGACGCGCTCACCTTCTACAACCTCATCACCGATCTCGGAAAGCTCTACGGGGACCTGGATTTCGTACCGCCGGGCGGGGAACTGCTACCGCTGCCACCGGCCACCGATCCGGAACGGGCACGGACCGCCGTCACCTACTTCCGTTCGAATTTCGGTGCGCTGGAGACTCTTTCGACACCGGACTGGGAAGCCGACCGGCAGCGGGACGGACAGCTCCCCGGCGAGCACGTGACCATGTACCTCGGCCCCGAGCTGAGCGCAGGCGTACACGCGGCGACCAAAGAACTGAAGGCGGGCAAGGTCGCGTTCTTCCTGGCCGTACATCTGCTGGTACTCGGCTGCCTCACCGCCTCATCCCGCGTGACGACCGCGTTTCCACTCGCGAACCGGCGTCGGGATCGAAAACTGCTGCGGGCGTACGGATATCATGTCAATACGCTGCCGCTCTCCATCGACCTCGACGAGTACGAGACCTTCGATCAACTGTGCGCGGGCGTACAGGAGCGGATCGACGCCCTGGTCGCATTCGAGGACATCAGCCTCGGCGCGCACGCTCGGGAGATCTTCGACCATCCGGCGGCCGCCGTATCCCGCCCATCCAGCAGCTTCACCTTCTACCGGCAGAAACTGTCGCTGCGCATCCCCGGCTGCGAATTCACCCCCATTCCCCTCCCGCGCGCACGCCTCATCTGTCCCTTCGTGGCGAATGTGGAACAGCATGATCGGGGCTACACCTACTACATCCAATCCAGCTCCCGGGTAGCGGATTCGCGCCCGCAGGATGTGCTGCGCGCGGTACTCACCCATATCGCCGGACAGCCGCGCACGCGGCTCGACGCGGTGCCGTGGCTCGGTGCGCGCGAACTCGCGGAACTGCGCGAACAAGCCGGTACCCGGGTGGAACCTCCGGCACACCAGACGATTACGCACGCCTTCGAGGAACAGGCGCGGCGGACCCCGGAGGCCGTCGCGGTCTCCTACGAGGGCGTCACGCTCACCTATGCCGAGCTGAATCACCGGGCCGACCGCCTGGCGGCATGGATCGACGCCGAACTCCCCGGCGGTTTCACCGGCATCGCCATGCAGCGCTCACCGGAGCTGATCACCACGATTCTTGCGGTACTCAAGGCCGGTCGCGCCTACGTCCCGATCGACCCCTCCGCACCCGCGCAACGCGTGGAAGCCATTGCGTCGCAGTTCGATTCACTACACGTGCTGACCGACTCGACCGACCTACCCGCGGTCGCCGCACTGCGCTGCCACGATGTCCACGCGGCCGGACGCGCCGCAGCGGCCAACCCCGCACCCGCCCAACCGACGACCGTGCGAACCGCGGCCTCGCGCACCGGGGCCGGTCAGGGGCGCGCGAATTCCGCCGCGAGTCCGGCGTACGTCATCTTCACCTCGGGATCCACCGGGACGCCCAAGGGTGTCGTGGTGACCCATGCGAATGTGCTGCGCCTGTTCACCGCGACCGCCCGGGAGATCGACTTCGGCGCGGATGACGTGTGGTCGCTCTTCCATTCGTACGCCTTCGATTTCGCGGTCTGGGAGATGTTCGGCGCGCTGCTGCACGGTGGCAGGCTGGAGATCGTCCCGGAGTGGACCCGGCGCTCACCCGCCGATTTCGCGGTCTTCCTGGCCGAGCGCGGGGTCACCGTGCTCAGTCAGACGCCGTCGGCCTTCCGCACGCTGAGCGCCGCGCTCACGCCCGCGCTCGCGGACGAACTGGCCGTGCGCACCGTCGTATTCGGCGGTGAGGCACTGCGATTCGAGACCCTCGCGCCTTGGGTCGAGCGGTACGGGCACCGCGCCGAACTGATCAATATGTACGGCATCACCGAGACAACCGTGCACGCCACCGCGCATCGCGTCACACCGGGTGATCTGAAGTCCCAGCGGCCCAGCGTGATCGGCCGCGCCCTGGACGATCTGCGCATCACCCTGGTCGATACCGCACTCCGCCCGGTCCCGGACGGGGTGGCCGGTGAGATCCTGATCGCCGGTCCCGGCGTCTCGAACGGCTACCTGAACCAGCCGGAGCTGACCGCCGAGCGTTTCCCACGCCCGCCGTTCGCCGACGAGATCCACTACCGCTCCGGGGATCTGGCCCGCCGCGAGGCCGACGGCACGCTCATCTACCTGGGCCGGATGGATCGCCAGATCCAACTGCGCGGCGTGCGAATCGAACTGGGCGAGGTCGAGGCAGCGCTGCTGGCCCACCCGGCCGTCCGGGAATGCGCCGTGCGCCTGGATGAGCGGCGGCCCGACACCCCCGAGCTGGTCGCATTCCTCACCGAATCCACCGCGACCGATGCGGAACTGCGCCTGCACCTGCGCGATCGACTGCCCGCCGCCATGCGGCCGACCCGATTCGTGCGCACGGAACAGCTGCCGCTGACCGTCAACGGCAAGCTGGACGACGCCCGGCTGCCCTGGCCGGAACTGATCGAGCCGGACAACAACGCCACCGAGATCACCGCCGCCGCGCCGTCCACTCCTGCCGAAATGGTGCGCAATGCCTGGTCGAAGGTGCTGGGCCGCACCGATTTCAGTGATGCCGAATCCTTCTTCGACGCGGGCGGCACCTCGATCCAACTGGTCCAGCTCCTGGAGGAGCTGCGCGCCGGTTGCCCGAACCCGGAACACCTCGAGATGGTCGACCTGTTCGAGTTCACCACGGTGCAGGCGCAAGCCGCGCATCTGGCCACGCTCCTCTGACCTGCGCGAACAACTGATTCCACGCAAACCTGCGGCAAAACGAGAACACGTTCTATATGCTGACGCGTGATCGGCCGGGTACGAGCCGAAGCTGTGACCGGCAGGCCCCGCCGCCGGTGCGCGCCGCGACATGCGGCGCGCTTATTTCCTGAATAGCGCATAAGGCGCTGAATAATGCCTTTTCATGCCTTTGTTCAGCTTTCCGAAAGACCGATCAACGAAGTGACATGACATATTTTCACTAGTTTTCCAGAAACCCTGGACGAGCGTCCAGCTGTCCGGTTTACTCATCCTTCAGGCGGCCTGTCACGGCAATTCGAGACGGGCCGCTCATCGATGAGGATATTGGTTCCGGGATGTGCCGGAACCGCTGGAAGGAAACATGCTTCAGACTTCACGATTGGCCGCCGGAATTGCGGCCTCCACCTTGATCGTCGCCGGTGCGGGCGTTGCCCTTGGCACCGGAGTGGCCACCGCCGATACCGCTACCTGCTCGGTGACCAGCCATGACACCAAGAAGGACATCAGCACCGTCGGCATCACGCATGTGTACGACAAGACGGCCAGCGCGGAACAGATCGGCGTCGGTACGACCGTCACCTACACCATTGTGGTCGGTACGACCAGTATCGGTAACCCGTACGTAAATACCATTACCGATTACCCGCCCACCGGTTTCGCCGCTCCTGTCAAGACCACGATTACCGCGTACCACGCGATCGGCGGTCAGAAGGAAGAAACCGTCACGCCCGAGCCGAATGCGGGCGGCTGGAAGGTGACCAGCACCGGCTGGTTCGTCAATTCCGGTAACCCGGTCACCATGAAGATCACCTACAACGTCCCGGCCAGCGTCAAGCAGGGCCAGATGATCACCAGCGGTGGCATCGGCGTGGCCGGCACGGTCGGTGTCGGCGCCAACTTCCCGAACCTGACCGCGTGCTTCACCGCGCGGGCGGCGAATCCGGGCGAGTCGGTGCAGGGCAGCCTGAGCAATAACGGTCTCGGTTCGTCCGACGGCCAGCTCAGCTCGACCGGTTCGGTCACCGACATCCTGTCCGGTGTGCTGAAGAACGTCATTCCGGGCAGCTGATTGCTCCCCGGCCGCGGCCGGTGCGGTGCGACCGCACCGGCCACGGTCCGGGTACCATCCGGAATCACGTTATCCGCCAATCTTTTTCGAGGACGAAGTTCTTGCTCGCGCGTAAATCAGCGGTACTCTTCGCCGCTTCCGCAGTCGCCCTGTCCTTGTTGTCGGGCCTGCCGGGCCCGGTTGCCGTGGCGCAGCCCGAACCGGCCGTCTCGCATTTGGACCACATCGACCGGCCCGGACAGCGCCAGCAGGTCTTCTACGTCTATTCCGCGGCCATGGATCGCATTATCCCGCTGCAGATCCTGACCGCTTTCGATCAGAGCGAACCGCGCCCCACCCTGTATCTGCTCAATGGCGCGGGCGGCGGCGAGGATCTCGCCAGCTGGTACAACCAGACCGATATCGTGCAGTTCCTCGGTGAGAAGAACGTGAATGTGGTGACCCCTTCGGTCGGCGCGTTCTCGTATTACACCGATTGGCAGCGCGATGATCCCAAGCTCGGCCGCAATAAGTGGGAAACCTTTCTGACCCGCGAACTCCCGCCGATCATCGATGCGCAACTGGGCGCCTCCGGCGTGAATGCGATTGCCGGAGTGTCGATGTCCGCGACCTCGGTGCTGTACATGGCGGGCGCGGCCCCCGATCTCTATCGCGCGGTCGGCTCCTTCAGCGGTTGCGCCTCCACCCTCGATTCGGCCGGGCGCACCTATATCGATCTGGTGCTGGCCCGCGCGGGCGCGAGCCCGAAGAACATGTGGGGCGAGAACGGCGATCCGGCCTGGCGCGATCATGACGCCGTGCTGAACGCGGAACGCCTGCGCGGCAAGGCGATCTACCTCTCCAGTGCCACCGGACTGCCCGGTGAGGCCGAGCAGATCCTGCCGCCGTATTCGGTCGGGCAGGTCATGACCAAGGCCAATCAGATGGTGCTGGGCGGACTCATCGAGGCCGCCACCAATACCTGCACGCACCAATTGGCCGACCGGCTGGCCGAACTCGGCATTCCGGCCCAGCTCGAATACCGCGCCGCCGGATCACACACCTGGCATTACTGGGAACAGGATCTGCACAAGTCCTGGCCCATGTTCGCCGCCGCGCTCGGCATCTCCTGAGCGCCGGTCCATTTCGCGGCGCTAGTCGAAGACCCGGCCGGTGAGCTGACCGCCCGACCGCTCCCGCACCAGACAGAGCTGTCGCGGCCGCGCGGTGAAGGTCTGCTCATCGCCGGGATACAGCGCCAGCGTCATCAGATCGGCGTGCTCGCGGGTACTGCGGCGGGCGAATTCGGCCGCGCAATCGGTTCCGGAGCGGATCGACATCAGGCTCGCCCCCGGCCACGCGATGGACGCGTCGAAGGTGTGGATGACCTCGGCCCGATGCGATTCCCGGCACGGCACCACCGTGATCCGGTCGGCGCTCGTGTACGCCTGGGTCACCGAATCCTTGGACTGCGGCGCGGGATTCGCCATCGGCGGCAGCTGATCGACGCAGTATCCGGTGCGCAATTCATCGACCGGCAGCGATTGCGACCGCACCACATCGGCGGGTGCGCTGCCCGAACCGTCCTGGCGAATCACCCACACCACGATCCCGGCGAGTATCGCCAGGGTCAGGACCGTCACCACCGCTATGAGCACGCCACGCGGCGACATCCGAGCGGACTCCATCGAACCTCCCGGTAGAGCGGTTGCCGATGAGATTTTGACACGACTGAGCGAATATCACGCGACTTGATGGCAATCAAACAGCAAGCGCCGTCCGGACTGGCTGGTTTCTTGGTATGTTCGCCCCGGCGCGCCCACCGCAGGCCGACCTTCGTCATCGTCGGCCGATCTCAGCCCGCAGCGGCGAGCGCATATGCCGAAGTGTTGCCGCCCCAGGTTCAGCGGGGCTGAACTGCCAACAACGTACGGTCCGAGCAAGGAGTGATGCGCCTTGTCCTTTGGAACAACACGAACTTTCAAGACGGCCTGTGCCGCCGTGGCCGCGGTCCTGGCCACCGCGACGGGGGTGCTGCTCAGCGGTGCGCCACAGGCGGCCGCGGCGCCCGGCGGCTGCCCGGATCTGAATGTCATTGCCGTACCCGGCACCTGGGAGACCACGCGGGACGATTCGGAACCCACCGGAATGCTGACCATGGTCACCCGCGGGCTACCCGGCAATGTGAAGACCAGCTACGTCGGCTACGCCGCCACCGCGCTGCCGTGGGAGGGCGAGGTGTACGGGCGCTCCAAACGGGAGGCCGTCACCAATGCCCGCGCCATCATCGCCGATGTCGCGGCCCGATGCAGCGCAACGCGTTTCGCGCTGATCGGGTACAGCCAGGGCGCGGACGCGGCGGGTGATCTGGCCGCCGAGATCGGTACCGGGCACGGCGTGGTGTCCCCCGATCGAGTGGTCGGGGTCGGGTTGATCTCGGATCCGCGCCGTTCCCCCACCGATGCCCTGATCGGGCCGCCGGTACCGGGGACGGGTGCGGGCGGGGCACGCATCGGCGGGTTCGGCTGGTTGAGCCAGAATGTGCGAACCTTCTGCGCTGCGGGCGATTTGTACTGTTCGGTGCCGGTCGATGACATCGCCGGGCGATTCGCCGGATTCATGACCCAGCTGTCCGCACCGGATCCCCTGCAGATCGGCAACTACCTGCTGACCACGCAGTCGATCCTGGCCGAGGCACTGCTGCCGGGCTGGTCGGCCATCATGGCCGCGCCGGCGGACAATCCGGCCGGGGAGCAGTGGACGCGGCAGGTGCAGCAGTTCCTCACCTCCGGAATTCACCAGTCGTATCCGCGCTACGTGGTCGACAACAATGGGGCCACCGCCACGGCGTGGCTGCACAATTGGCTCGTGGATATGGCCACGACGGACTGATTTCGGCACCCGGCGCGGGGCCCGGCACCGATCGCGGTGCCGGGCCCCGCTGTCGATTCGGGTCAGCTCGCGATGCGCGCCCGCTGCCCCAAATGCGCGGGCATGCTGGAGTATCCGCGCAGCGTGAACAGCGGTCGCCTGCTCGGTTCGGCGGTGAGGGTCAGATCCGGGAACCGTTCGAAGAGCGCGCGCAAGGCGTGAATACCCTCCATCCGCGCCAGGCTGGCGCCGAGACAGGCGTGCACGCCGCTGGAGAAGGACAGATGATCCTTGGCATTGGAACGGGTGACATCGAAGGCGTTCGGATTCTCGAATACCGCCGGATCGCGATTGGCCCCGCCCAGTGACATCACCACCAGACTGCCCTTCTTCAACGGGACCCCGGCGATCTCGGTGTCGCGCAGGGCGAGTCGCGCCGCCGCCTGGATCGGGGCCTCGAATCGGAGCATCTCCTCCACGGCGTTCGGCCACAGTTCCGGCTCATCGCGCAGGATCGCCAGCTGATCGGGATTCGAAAGCAGGTGCACCACACCGTTTCCGATCAGATTTACCGCGGTCTCGAAGCCCGCGCCCATCAACAGCGTGGCAGCCGATTTGAGTTCACCGTCGGTAAGATCGCCCGCGCTCACCAGCGCGCTCAGAATGTCCTCGCGGGGTTCATCGCGCAGCCGGGCGATGTGCTCGTCCAGATATCCGTCCATACCGCGCATGGACACCACGGCATTGCGCCACTGCCGCCAGGAGATTCCGATATCGAGCATCGGGCTCACCACATCACCCCAGGCCAGGAAGGTGTCCCGGGATTCGTCCGGGAACCCGAGCATTTCGGAGATGATGGCGATCGGCACGTGCGCGGCGAAATCGTGGATGAGATCGGCGGATCCGTCCGAGGGCAGCGCGTCGAGCAATTCCGTCGTCACCGATTCCACCCGATCGCGCAAACGCCCGATCGCCCTGGGCGTGAACGCCTTCGACACCGATTTGCGCAACCGGGTGTGCTCGGGCGGATCGCTGATCAGCATGGACGGCTTCTCCACCGGATTGGGTGGAATCGGGGCTCGATCGGCGATCCGGCGCACCACCCCCGTGCGCTCGAACCCGGTGATCCCGTACACCCCCCAATCACCGTCCCGCAGAATCCCCCGGCTCACCTCGTAATCCGCGGTGCCCCAGGCGATCGGACTCGGCACCAGCCGCCCGCGCTCCCGCAACCGCTCGATCGGCGGAAACGGATCCCGCAGCCCCGCAACACTTCCCATCAAATCCGCCAGCGGATCATCGCGCAATGTCTGCATACGAATCCCGTATCGCGGCGCACCCTGCTCCACCAGCCACCGCACCCAGTACCGTGCACCGATCATCACCGTCTCCTCATCATCGGATGACCTATCCGGCAATGGAAACCTATTGCGCCGCAAAAGATTCCGGAATCAGTCGCACCGGAACCCTTCGCGAAAACGCAAGACGAGGAAACTGGGGGCAGGCTCGATCAGGCGGGGCTGCCGTTCATCGCGGCCAAGCCCGCCCGATCCTGTTCTCCCAGTTGGGGATACGTCGGGTACTCGATGCCGGAGATGAACTGCACGGTGCGCACCACCTGGCAGGAGTAGCCGAATTCGTTGTCGTACCAGAGGTAGAGGATCGCGGTGTCGCCGTCGACGATGGCGGCATTGGCGTCCACGATCGAGGCCGCGCGCGAGCCGATGAAATCGCTGGAGACCACATCGGTGGCGGCGGTGTAGTCGAGGTTGCGGCTCAGCGGGCCGGACAGCGAGACCTGGCGCAGGTAGTCCAGCACCTCGGCCTTGGTGGTCTCGCGCTTCAACTGCAGGTTCAAGATGGCGACCGAAACATCCGGCGTGGGAACGCGAATGGAGTTTCCGGTGATCTTGGCCTTGAAGTCCGGCATGGCCTTGGCCACCGCGGAGGCCGCGCCGGTTTCGGTCATCACCAGGTTGAACGGCGCGGAACGGCCGCGGCGATCGGCCTTGTGGAAGTTGTCCAGCAGGTTCTGATCATTGGTGAACGAGTGCACCGTCTCGACATGTCCACGCACGATGCCGAATTCGTCATCCATCGCCTTGAGCGGTGGCACGATCGCATTGGTGGTGCAGGAGGCGCAGGAGAAGATCCGTTGCGACACATCCTGTTCGCGATGGTTGACCCCGTGCACGATATTGGGGACATCGCCCTTACCGGGCGCGGTCAGCACGACCTTCGCGATACCGGGGCGCAGATGCTGCTCCAGGCCCTCGCGGTCGCGCCAGCGGCCGGTGTTGTCGATCAGGATGGCGTCATTGATGCCGAACTCGGTGTAGTCGATGGTCTTCGGGTCATCGCTGTAGATGAACCTGATGACGCTGCCGTTGGCGATGATGGTGTCATTCGCGGCATCGACCTTGATGGTGCCGTTGAACTGCCCGTGCACCGAATCCCGGCGCAGCAGCGAGGCGCGCTTCACCAGATCGTCGGCGCTGCCCCGGCGCACCACCACCGCACGCAGATTCAGGCCGTTGCCCGAACCGGTCTTCTCCACCAGCAGCCGGGTGACCAGCCGCCCGATCCGGCCGAAGCCGTACAGCACCACATCGCGCGGGCCCTGCGGTTCGGCCTTGTTGCCGCCGATGACATCAGCCAGCACGTCGGCGGTGAACTCGGCGACCCCGAGTCCGCGCGCATCGGCGCGATAGGCCATGACCAACCGGCCCAGATCGATCTTGCTCGGCCCCAGGTCCAGGGCGCTCAGCACCTCGAGGAACGGCAGCGTCTCCTCGATCGAAAGCTCCTCGCCCTCGATCTGCCGGGCGAATCGGTGCGTGCGCAGAATGCTGATCACCGACTTGTTCACCAGCGACCGGCTGTGCAGGAGGATGGTCACCCCCTTCTCGCGATACAGCTTGCCGATGATCGGGATCATCGCCTCCGCCGAAGCCTCGTGAGCGTTCCAGCGGTCAAGATGGTCGGTAGTCAACACAAAGTCCTAGGGGTCGCCTCGAGATCTATACGAAAACGATGCTAACCAGCCCAAAACCATCACAATCCCCGGCTACCCCACTGTGAGACCTGCGTCATTGCGCGCCGCCCGGTGGTGGCCGCCCGAACGCGGTCGACCAGGATGGCTGCGAGACAAATCGAGCACAGGGAGATAACCGACAATGCAACTCATCGGCGTAATCGGTGGCGGCACCATGGGTGCCGGCATCGCCGAAGTGGCCGCCCGCGCGGGTGGCGAAGTTCTGGTGCTGGAGCGGGACGCGGCGGCGGCCGACGCGGCGATCGAGCGTATCGAGAAGTCGCTGGCGCGCGCGGTGAAGTCCGGGCGTCTGGAGCAGGATGCCGCCGACGCGGCGCGGGCGCGCATCACCCTCACCGTCTCGATCGACGACTTCGCCGATCGGGAACTGGTGATCGAGGCAGCGCCGGAGATCGAATCGCTCAAGGCCGATTTCTTCACCAAGCTCGACGCCATCGTCTCCCCGGAGACCATTCTGGCCACCAACACCTCCTCCATCCCGGTCATCCGGATCGCCAACGCGACCTCGAATCCGGGCCGCGTGGTCGGCGTGCACTTCTTCAACCCGGTGCCGGTGCTGCCGCTGGTCGAGATCGTGGTGACGCTCAAGACCGATCGCGCCGTCGCGGACGCGGTCACCGCGTACGCGCGCGAGGTGCTGGGCAAGCGCACCATCGAATCCAAGGATCAGGCCGGATTCATCGTCAACGCGCTGCTGATTCCCTACCTGTGCAATGCGATTCGCATGTACGAGACCGGTTTCGCCAGCGCCGAGGATATCGACGAGGGCATGGTCAGCGGCTGCGCACACCCCATGGGCCCGCTGCGCCTGACCGACACCGTCGGCCTCGACGTCACCCTCGCGGTCGCCGAATCCCTCTACGCCGAATTCGGTGAACCGCAGTACGCGCCCCCGGTGCTGTTGCGCCGCATGGTCGAAGCCGGATACCTGGGCCGCAAGACCGGCCGCGGCTTCTACACCTACTGAGATCTGCCCGGGCCGCTCACCTGCTGTGAGCGGCCCGGTGGCTCCGAATCCGGCTGTCGCGGTGCATGATCTGAGGATCATGTTCAGCACCGCGTTTCTCCAGTACTCCGGCACGGGTCCGATGCGCCATGAGGAGGCGCTGCTCTCGGAAGGGTTGCGGCGGCGCGGGATTCCGGTGCGGTACTACACGATCAAGCAGATCCATCGCCGGAAACTGCCATTGGGGCCGGATGTGCTGATCGCCGGTGATATGGACGCGATGCACGGGGCGTTGCGGCAGTTGGGGATTCCGATTCCCGCGCCCGACGACTATCCGGAACGCCTGCGCGAATTCCTGCGGCGAGAGGTGTGGACGTCGACCCTGGGTGAGGTCGAGCGGTCGCTGGAAATCGGTTCCTTACCACCGACATTCGTCAAACCCGCCGAGCGGCGCAAAAGCTTCACCGGTGCGGTGTGTTACTCGGAGCGGGATATCTCGGACTTCGGCCCGGTCAGCCGACGCCAGCGGGTGTGGTGCTCCCAGGTCGTCTCCTGGATCGCGGAATACCGTGTCTACGTTGCTGATCGGCGTGTGCTCGCGGTCGATCGGTACAGCGGTGATGAATCGGTTCTGTTGGATATGAGCGTGGTCGAGGCAGCGATCGCGGCCTATCACCCGGTCGCGCCGAGCGCGTACGGCATCGACTTCGGCGTGCTCGCGAACCGGGAGACGGCTCTGGTCGAAGCCAATGACGGGTATGCGCTCGGCGCGTACGCCATCGCCGCTGACGATTACACCGAACTGATCATGCGGCGGTGGCGTCAACTACTCGAATCCGCCCGGGGCTGAACAGGTTCGGGGCTCAGGCGATATCGGCGACCAGTACGCCGAAACGGCCGCCCGCTACCCGCGCCGGAAGCGGGAGGTCGGGACCGGCCTGCCCGGGTTCGACAATGCGCGGGTTGGTGATTCGGATGGTGCGGAATTGGGATTGCACATCGGCCTCACCCGCCGCCAGCACGTTCCGGACCCAATCGGTGACACCGTGACCGAGCACCACCGTGAACTTGCCCTTCGAGCGGAAGGCGTTGACGGGAGTCGTGTACGGCTTCCCGGATTTGCGTCCGGCGTGGTGGATCACCGCGAATGTGGGGAGGTAGGGCGCAGCGCGGCGCATGACCGGGTTCATGTATTTGACCTGCAGCCGGTCGAACCAGGCCGGGAACATCGATGCTCCGAGATCGGGTGTACTCATACCGCTCCTTCAATCTGTCTCGGACAGACTAGATCCCGCGAGGGGCATTCCACATCCGCTCACGGGTGGTCTTCGGCGGTCCCGGCGGCGAAGTGGCGGCGATAGCGCTCCGGTGTGGTGGACAGACGGCGGGTGAAGACGCGATGCAGGGTCTCGCCGTGCCGATAGCCCACGGCCCGCGCGATGGCGGTAATGGTGAGTTCGGTGGATTCCAGCAGGCGGCGGCCCGCCTCGATGCGCAGGTCCTCCACGAATGCCGCCGGGGTGCTTCCGGTTTCGAGCCGGAAGGCGCGCGCGAAATGCCGTTCGCTCATACCGGCGCGCTCGGCGAGCATCGCCACCGACAGATCCGCGTCGAGATGGTCGGGCAGCCACTGCTGCACCGCGCGAATCGCCGGGGTGCGGGCGGGCTGGGCGCGCAATTGCGCACTGAATTGCGCCTGGCCGCCGGATCGCCGCGTGAAGACGACGAATGCCCGCGCGATCTCCTGCGCCAGTTCGCGCCCGTGATCATCCTCGACCAGTGCGAGCGCGAGATCGATTCCGGCGGAAACACCCGCCGAGGTCCATCGATTGCGATCGTGCACGAAGATCCGATCCGGCTCCACGGTCACCCGCGGATAGGTCCGCGCCAACCGCTCGGTCGTACCCCAGTGCGTGGTGGCCCGATACCCGTCCAGCAACCCCGCCGCCGCGAGCAGCAGCGCACCCGAACACACCGAGGTCACCCGCCGGGATTTCCGTGCCAGCGCGGGCAATTCGCACACCACCTCGGCGGACACCGGCCCGGAGATCCAGCCGCCGACCACCACCAGCGTGTCGATCTCCGCCGCCGAGGCGGCCAGCTCGTGCAGCGAATGCTCGACCGCGAGGGTCAATCCCCCGGCCGCCTTGATCGCCCGGCCGCCCGGCGAAGCCGTGATCAGCCGGTATTCCTCGCGTTCGACCAGCGCGTTGACGAAGACGAAAACATCCATCGGCCCGGCCAATTCGACCAACTGCATGCCCTCGTAGACAACGAAGACAACGGTCCGCGGCTCGCCCATCCCGCCATCATCGCAGTCCGGACGCCCGTCCGCCACGGTCAGCGGGTGACCGTGACGGCCGTCGAATTCCACCTCACCCGACGCGGTCGAACCCGGCATCCCGGGCAGGCGTCGCGTATCGCTCCAGGAATGGAAGCAACACCGCGGCAACACGATCAGGGAACTGGGCATGCGGGTAATGCCCGCCGTTCTCGACCATCACGACCCGCCCGACGCCCTCCGGCATAGCCGCCACAATGGCGTTCGCCTCGGCCTCGGGATCCGCGAAATCCGGATCCGCCGCCCCCATGATCACCAGTGCCGGACACCGGACATCGGCCAACCGGGCATGCGCGTCCGCAGGCGTGGTCCGCCCGGTCTTCGCGAACTCCTCCCACCGCTCGGGCCGCCGCAGCACACCCTCCAAATCCACGAGATATCCCTCGTAATCAGCCGGTTTCGTCGGATACGCGAGATCCAGATACCGCCGCCACCAAGTAAGCGACTTCAGCATCGAGGTGAGCCCGAGACGCACCATCCCCCGCCGATACCGACGGCTGGTAACCATCGCCCCAACATGAAAGTCCTGAGTCAACGTAAACGGCCCGATCTCGACAATCCCCGACACCAGCCCCGGTTCCCGCGCCGCCGCAATGGTCGCCGACCCACCCGAAAGCGAATGCCCCACAATCACCGCAGGCCCCCCGAAATGCCGAATCACCCCCAGCAAATCCCCCGCCACATCGGCCCGGCTGATCGCCGCCTCCCCCGTCACAGAAGGCCAGTCAACACTCGACTCCCCATGCCCCCTCATATCCACATTCACCACCCGATACCCCGCCCCGGCCACTGCCCCAACCAAATGCCGAAAGTCCTGCCGCACAGTCCCCATCCCATGCGACAACACCACCAACGGCCCCTCCCCCACCACATCACAAGCCAGCGTCCCGTACTCGAGTTCCACATACTCGGTCATCATCATTCCCTTCCAGCAATGGCCGCCTCCGCGACCTGCTGAAAGTGAACGCCGAAACCTCCCCCGAGCCGATGCCCGAGTCCGAATCAGTCAGTCGCCCGTCCGTTTTCATCAGCCACTGACCATTTGGACATAGCGCTCCCGCCATGGTCGAGCAGCCTTCAGCGGACCGAGCGGATCAGTCCGACGGCCTCGGCCATGTCGTAACAAGAGATCAACAACTCCAACATCTCCTCGATCGCCCGGGGCGGGTCCCACGCCGTCAGCCCATTGTCGAGTACCACCTGGTCACACCATGTAGACAGTCACGAACCACCTCATCCCCGGCGAGACGAATGGCTGTTCATCGGCGACGAGCTCGCCGGTCGTCGTCAGACGATCGCATCACCGAATCCGTTGGGGCGCATGCTTGGATGGCGGGGTGAGTGATGAGTGTTTTCGGGTGATCGAGGCTGTTGCGATGGCGGAGGTCATGCCGCGGTGGGCGTTGCGGTTTCCGCAGTTCGACACTGTGGTGGGGTATTCGGATTTGGGGCATGTGTTTCTGGCGAAGCGGAGTAGCGGGGAGCACGGGGTGCTTTATCCGTATCGGGATGCCGCGAAGAACTATGGGGTGTTCGGGAGTACCGGGGAATTCGTTGACACCATTGTTCGTGATGAGTACTTCACGAAGGTGATCATGCTGGCCGAGCATGCGGCGGCGATCCGGGAGCGGCTCGGGGAGCTCGGGCCGGGGCAGGTGTATTTCCCTGTTCCGTACCCGTTTCTCGGTGGCACCGAGGATGTGCACACCTATGAGAGCGGCGATGTGTGGGTTTTTCTGGATATCGTCGGGCAGTTCATGGGGCAGGAGGCCGCACCGGCCGCGCGGCGGTGGCCGTGGTCTCGGCGTAAATGAGCAGTGCCCGAAAACCCAAGTGTGGCCTGGGTTTTCGGGCGCGGAACCCCGGGGTCAGCGGGTGGCGATGATGGCGGAGCCGTGGCCGAAGAGGCCCTGGTTTACCGCTATGCCGGCGCGGGGGTTGTCTACCTGGCGGCCGTCGGCTTGGCCGCGGAGTTGCCAGGTTAGTTCGCAGATTTGGGCGATGGCTTGGGCGGGGATGGCTTCGCCGAAGCAGGCCAGGCCGCCGCTGGGGTTGACGGGGATGCGGCCGCCGAGAGTTGTTGCGCCGCTGCGCAATAGTTCTTCGGCTTCGCCGGGCTTGCAGAGGCCGATGTCCTCGTACCAGTCCAGTTCGAGGGCGGTGGAGAGGTCGTAGACCTCGGCGAAGGACAGGTCCTCGGGGCCGATGCCCGCCTCTTCGTAGGCCGCGGCGGCGATGGCGGAGCGGAAGGTATTGCCCGAGGGCTCCACCGCCACAGCGGAATCGGTGGCGAAATCCGGAAGGTCCAGCACGGTCTTCGGGAAGGTGGGGGTGACCGTGGACAGTGCGCTGATACGCACCGGGTCGGCGATGCCGTGGCTGCGGGCGTAGTCCATGGACGTCAGCACGAGGGCCGCGCCGCCGTCACTGGTGGCGCAGATGTCCAAGAGCCGCAACGGATCCGACACGATGGCCGAGGCGGCGATCTCCTCCGCGGTGACTTCCTTGCGGTAGCGGGCGTAGGGGTTGTTCAGCCCGTGCTTGGCGTTCTTCACCTTGACCGCGGCGAAATCGTCCAGCGTCGCACCGTGCAATGCCATGCGGCGGCGGGCGTACAGCGCGAAGTAGATCGGATTGGTCGCACCCAGCAGATGGAAGCGCAGCCAATCCGGATCATCGCGGCGCTCACCGCCGACCGGCTGGAAGAACCCCTTCGGCGTGGTGTCCGCGCCGATCACCAGCGCCACATCGGTCAGCCCGGCCAGAATCTGCGCACGCGCGTTGGCGATGGCCTGCGCACCCGAGGCACACGCGGCGTAACTGCTGGAGATGCGCGCACCCGACCAGCCCAGCGCCTGCGCGAACGTCGCGCCCGCGACGAATCCGGGATACCCGTTGCGAATGGTGTCCGCACCCGCGATGTAACCGACATCGAGGTGGTTCACCCCCGCGTCCGCCAAAGCCGCACGCGCCGCGACCAACCCGTATTCGACGAAGTTGCGTCCCCATTTGCCCCACTGGTGCATACCCGCACCGAGGACGGCGATATCGCGATCGTTGTCAGTCATTGACCGGCCTCCACATCCACACCGTGTGCTCCGCTTCCTCGTCCTCGTACAGCACGCCCACGGTCAATTCGACCGGCATGCCGACGGCGAGATCGTCCACGCTGAGCCCGCGCACCACCTGCCCGAGAATCACCAGCTTCTCGACCTCGAGCTCCACCGCCGCGACCACATACGGTTCGAACGGATCGGCGGAGACATAGGGCGGCGGCGGCTTGTACCGGGCGTCCGCGTACGACCAGATGCGGCCGCGGGTGGAGAACAGGTATTCGGCGAGCTCGGAACCGTCATGCGGTCCGGTGCACTGCGGATTGCGGCAGGCCAGCGTGTTCTTCGGGAAGTACGGTGTGCCGCAGTCATTGCAGCGTGTTCCCACGAGCCGCGTCACACCGTCATCCGTGGTGAACCAGTCGGCCACGGCGGGGCGTTGTTCTTTCTGCACAACCCGACCGTATAGGAACACGTTCTACTTTGGGGACGAAATCCGCTCCGGCCGCGCTCCCCCGGAGGTACGGTGGACGCGGATTGAGGAGTATCACACCGCGATGGGCACCAAAGCTATTGACCCGCAGTCGATCCGCAATGTCACGATCATCGGCGACCCGAATGAGACGGCATGCGTGGCACACCGCCTGCACCGCGATTCCGGCGATCGGGGCACCATCCGCTGGCCCGCGGACCAGGCCGAGTACACGATCCGCATCACCGAACTGTCCAGCCGCACCCCCAACGCCGAGCTGGAACGCTCGATCCGGGTGGCCGACGGCCTGATCGCGGTCGTCAACGCCGCGACCCGCCGCGATCCGCGCCTGGAAACCGTGCTGCGCATCGCCGATGACCATCAGGTCGCCAGACTCTGCCTGATCAACGGACTCGACCAGCCCGGCGCGGATTTCGACCGCTGGGTGCACACCATCGCCGACATCCACGGCGCGACACCGCTGGCCCTGCACGTCCCGCTCGGTGTCGGCGCGGAGTTCCAGGACATCATCGACCTGTTCCCGATGTGGGCCGATTCCACCGAGATCCCCGCCGAACAACTGCATCGGCGCATCCGCCGCCGCACGCGCATCGGCGATGTGGTGCCCATCCTGTGCGACGCCCCGGGCAATGCCCCGCTGCTGGACGCCATCGTCCGCTACCTGCCGTCGCCCATGGATGTCTGCCAGCCCGAGCACGCCCTCGACTACTGAATCGTTCAGCACACCTAAACCGCTGTTGCGCAACCGATCATTGTTCGCACATCACCCGTCCCGAATCCTTGGAAACGCGGTTTTCAAGTGAGATGAGGAACGAGCCCCCGTGCAGAAGATCTATTACGCGGCACACACATACATGATCGTCGGCGTCATCAGCGGCCTGGTCTACCGCGAAATCACCAAATGGCAGGACTTCACCGGCGACACCCAGCTCGCCGTGGTGCACACCCATCTGCTGGCCCTGGGCATGCTGTTCCACCTCATCGTGCTGGCGCTGGAGAAGGCGTTCGGCCCGAGCGACGGAAAACTGTTCGACTGGTTCTTCCGGATCTACAACGCCGGTCTCGTCCTGACGGTCACGATGATGACCGTCCACGGCATACAAACCGTCTTCGGCGCGCACACGAGCGCCGCGATCTCCGGCCTGGCGGGCCTCGGGCACATCACCCTCACCATCGGTTTGATCCTGTTCTTCATCAACCTCGGCAAACAGGTCTCCGGTGCGACAGCACGCCCCGACACCGCATCGCAACTGCACGATCAGCCCGCCTGATCTCGAAGAAGAGAGTCGAAAATGCTTGCCATCACCCAGGATTCGTTCGGCGGACCCGAGGTATTGAAGCTCGCCGAGGTATCCCGCCCCGAGCCGGGACCGGCCGAGGTGCTCATCCGAGTGCATGCGATCGGCGTCAATCCGACCGACTCGTGGCATCGAGCCAGCGGCGGACTCGCGGGCAGCGAGACGCCGATTCGCCTGGGCTGGGACGTATCCGGGGTCGTCGAATCCGTCGGCCCCGGCGTCACCATCTTCCAGCCCGGTGACGAGGTATTCGGCCTGCCCCGGCATCCGCATCCGGCGGGCACGTACGCGCAATACGTGACTTCCCCTGCGCGACATGTGATCCGCAAGCCGTCGGTACTCACTCATACCGAGGCGGCGGCACTACCGCTGGCCGCGCTCACCGCATGGCAGGCGCTGGTGGACACCGCCGACCTGCGACCCGGGCAGCGCGTTCTGATCCATGCCGCGGCGGGCGGCGTCGGTCACCTGGCGGTCCAAATCGCCAAGGCGCGTGGCGCATACGTGATCGGCACGGCCAGATCGGCCAAACACGATCTCGTGCTCGGACTCGGGGCAGATGAGGTAATCGACTACACCGCAGTCGATTTCACCACTATCGCCCGCGATATCGACGTGGTCCTGGATACCATCGGCGGCGAATACGGCCCCCGTTCGCTGACAACCCTGCGGCCGGGCGGCATCCTGGTCGCGCTGGCCTCCCCCGCCGAGGCATACCTGGCCGAGCAGGCGCGCCCGCTCGGCTCGCGCGCCGCGTTCATGATCGTCGAAGCCGATCGGGCGGGTCTGCGTGAAATCGCCGCCCTCGTCGAAAACGGTTCGCTGCGACCGCATATCGATACGGTCCTGCCGCTCGAATGGGCCGCCGAAGCACACGCACTCGGCAATAGCGGCCGCACCTCCGGCAAGATCGTCCTCACCGTCGACTGATCGTCCGGCAGCCACGTCGAGGGGAACGGACCACCGGCGCACGCATACCCGGCGACCACATCGGATCGCCCGTGCAGCGTGCCGATACCGCCGGACCAGCACCGCGCTGGCTATCATCGCCGCATGTCGCCGCGACCGCAGAGCCATCGCGCCGCGGGCGCGGCACGACGCGCACTGCTGCTGGACGCCGCCATCGAGGTGATCGCCGAGGGCGGGGTCAAGGCGGCGACTCATCGGGCCATCGCCGCGCGCGCGGGCGTACCGCTCTCCTCGACCAGTTATTTCTTCACCTCGATCGACGAATTGATCGCGGCCGCAATGGATGTGGCGGCGACCCGGCTGATCGGCAATATCCGGCAGCTGGCATTGGAACCGACATCGCGGGAATCCGCACCGCAGGTGATCGACCGCTACCTGGATCTCTTGATCGGCGATGCCGCGCAGACCGGAGCGACCGGCGCGGAAAAGCTTTCACAGCTGACGCTGTATTTGCAGTGCCGCCACGATCCGGCGCTACGCCCGATCGCGCAGCGGTTGATCACCACCTACGAAGAGGTAACCGAGTCATTGCTCGAGAGTCTCGGAGTGCCCGATGCACATTTCCGAGCGCGCGTGACCATGGCGTTCATCGACGGTGCGGCATTGCAGAATGCGGCGTGGCCGCGCGGTATCGAGGATCTCGACTTCTTCCGGCGGGCGATCAAAGCGCTCATAAATAGCACCACCGAACAGGACTGATACCGCACTTCCCCAGGTCGGATCGGTGTGATCAGCGCGACCCACAAACATCGGACATTTGTCCGATGTCTTGGTAAAGTCGCTGGTGAATCGCTACGAGAAGAAGGAACATCAACGGAAAGGCATTCTCATGAAGATCGCGATCATCCAGCACCTGCCCGAACTCGACTACCCCATCAAGGAACGCCTCGAGCGCGCCTGCACCCGGATCGAATCCCTGGCCGATCAGAACATCGACCTGATCATGCTGCCGGAGGAATGGCTCGACGGCGCTTTCATGGACGACATTCAGTTCGCCGAACAGCACACCCTCGACGGCTGGGCCTTCACCCGCATCGGCGAATCCGTCCGCCGCGTCGGCGCGTACGTCCACGCGGGCACCTTCCAGGTGAAGAACGACGACGGCGGACTCCCCTTCAACACCGCGATCTTCTTCGCCCCCAACGGTGAAATCCGCACCCGCTACGACAAGATCCACCTGCACGGCAAGTCCTACGCCACGGTCTCCCCCGAAGACAAAGCGCGCTACCTGGGCGGGGCCAGCGAAGTCCACAAAGCCGAACCCCAAACCAACGGAAGCAAACTCGTCGTCCAGACGGTGACCCTCCCGCACAGCGGCCGCGACGTCACCTTCGGCTTCAACACCTGCGCCGACATCACCTACGGCGAACAGCAACGCGCGCTGGTCGACATGGGCGCGGACGTCCTACTCCTATCGGCCGCCTGGCCCACCGAATACGCCCACGCCTGGGACCTGCTCCCCGCCACCCGCGCCCTGGAGAACTGCGTCTTCGTCCTGGCCGCCAACAACCGCGGCCAACAGGAAGCCCTCGAGCTCTACGGCAACAGCATGGTCATCAATCCCTTCGGCAAGGTGATCGCCCGCGCCGGGAAGACCGACGAGATTCTCATCGCCGAACTCGACCTCGACGAGGTCAAGGCCGCGAACATCATCGGCGGATTCAAACAGGACCGCGCGGTGGCGGAAAGCTTCGCGGGCAAAATCTGAAGTCACCCGTCCGTCCCTGTCGAAATCAGCCATGCCCGTTCGTATAGGGGTAAGCCCGGTGCTGTGCCGGGCCTTCGGAAGGAGCGGATATGAGCGGCATTGTCGCGGTGGTCAGCGTGACCCTGGATGGGGTCATGCAGGGCCCGGGCCGGGCGGATGAGGACACTCGGGACGGATTCGAGGCAGGCGGATGGGCCGGAGGTTTCGCCGATGCGGTGCAGGGGCGGGTCATCGGGGAGCACATGGCCGCCAGGGAGCGGGCGCTGCTGTTCGGGCGGCGAACCTATGCGGATTTCTACGGGTATTGGCCGGAGCAGCGGGACAATCCGTTCACCGATGTGCTGAACAAGGCCGAGAAATTCGTGGTTTCCCGCACGCTGAGCGAACCGCTCCCTTGGCAGCATTCGACATTGCTCTGGGGTGATGCCGTGACCGCGGTGCGGCAGTTGCGGGCCGCGCGGCCGGAATTGGATCTGGTGGTGCTGGGCAGCGGGGCGCTACTGCGTTCGCTCATGGGTGCGGGGATGATCGACGAGTATCTGCTTCAGATCCATCCGCTGGTACTGGGGACGGGGCAGCGGTTGTTCGACGGTGTCGATCTGGGCGAGCTGCGGCTGGTCGA
This sequence comes from Nocardia sp. NPDC056000, assembly GCF_042269265.1. Taxonomy (NCBI): domain Bacteria; kingdom Bacillati; phylum Actinomycetota; class Actinomycetes; order Mycobacteriales; family Nocardiaceae; genus Nocardia; species Nocardia sp. NPDC056000. Next base: position 139,211 of record NZ_JBHJXS010000013.1, read on the forward strand.
GAGTGTCACCACGACAACCGGTGTCATCATCGCCACGTACCGGCCCACGGCGGAGGAGTCGCGGTGAAACAGTATCTGCTCGGCATCTATCAGCCCGATGACACCGATCCACCGGACAATCTCGACGAGATCATGCGTGATCTCGAGGCGCTCAACGACGAGATGCGGGACGCCGGAGCCTGGGTGTTCGCGGCCGGTCTGCATGCGGCCAGCACCGCAACCGTATTGCGGGCCAACGGTTCCGAGGTGCTGATCACCGACGGGCCGTATGCCGAGGGCAAGGAGCATATCGGCGGGTTCACCATTATCCGGGCGGCCGATCTCGATGAGGCGCTGGCATGGGGACGCCGACTGGCCCGCGTGGTGACGCTGCCGATCGAGGTGCGCCCGCTCCAGGACGGCTGAAATGAGTTCCGCCGCGGTCGATATCGCGATGATCGAGACGGTGTTCACAGAACACTACGGTCGCGCCGTCGCCAGCCTGATCCGCGTCTTCGGCGATGTCGATATCGCCGAGGACGCGGTGCAGGACGCGTTCACCACCGCCGTATCACGGTGGCCCACAGCGGGATTGCCGCCGAGCCCGCCCGGCTGGATCATCACCACCGCACGCAATCGCGCGGTCGACCGGCTGCGGCGGGAAACCGCCGGACACGATAAATACGCCCAGGCCGCACTCCTGCACGAACGCGATGAACCGGTCGAGACCGATGTGGTGCCCGACGATCGCCTGCGCCTGATCTTCACCTGCTGTCACCCCGCATTGGCCCCGGCCACCCAGGTGGCGCTCACGCTCCGGCTCCTGGGCGGCCTGTCCACAGCCGAACTGGCGCGCGCCTTCCTGGTACCGGAATCGACCATGGCGCAGCGCATTACCCGCGCCAAAGGCAAGATTCGCGACGCCCGCATCCCCTACCGGGTGCCCGCGCCCGCCGAATTGCCCGCACGCCTCGATTCGGTGCTGGCGGTGCTGTACCTGATCTTCACCGAAGGCCACACGGCAACCTCCGGCGAGAAGCTGACCCGCGCCGATCTGTGCGCCGAAGCCATCCGCCTTACCCGCGTACTTGTGGAGATCCTGCCCGGCGAACCGGAAGTCTGGGGCCTGCTCGCCCTCATGCTCCTCAGCGATTCCCGCCGCGCAGCGCGCACCACCCCGGACGGTTCGCTGGTCCCGCTGCCGAAACAGGACCGCTCCCAATGGAATCGGGCACAGATCGAGGAGGGTCAGGCACTGGTGCGAAAATGCCTGCGCCACAACGATCCTGGGCCCTACCAGCTACAAGCCGCGATCAACGCCGTACACGCCGACGCCCTCGACCCCGCCGATACCGACTGGGCCCAGATCCTGCATCTCTACGACCATCTCTCCGCTCTCGCCCCCAGCCCGATCGTCGCCCTCAACCGAGCCGTCGCCCTGGCGGAAGTACACGGACCGAGATCAGCGCTCGATGTCCTCGATGAACTGAATCTCCAGCAGCACTACCTCTTCCACGCCATTCGCGCCGACCTACTCCGCAGACTCGGCAACGACGCTGAGGCCGCACACGCCTACGATGCGGCCATCGACCGCACTCGCAATGACGCCGAACGAGCCTTTCTGACCACTCAGCGCGATGCGCTCGCCACGCCACCTGGTGAGTGACACCGCCTTCAGAGGACACCGTGCCGAGGCGGTGGCGTGCCATTGAGGATGTAGCGCCCGATGTGCTGGATCTTCCACCGCACCGGGTCGTGCAGGGTGTGGGTGCGGGCATTGCGCCAATGCCGGTGCAGGTTCAGCGAATCCAGGGCCGAGCGGGTGCCTGCCACCTCGAACAGGGCGTTGGTGACGTCCAGTGCGGCGCGGTCGGCGGCGGATTTCGCGGTGGCCACGGCGATGGACGCGGCGGCGGCGCTGTCCTCGTCTAGGGCGGCGGCCGCCTCGTCTATGGTGCGGCCCGCGACCGCCAGCAGGGCCTCGGCGGCGCGTACCGTGACCTCCAGTTCGCCGAAACGCTGCACCGTCAACGGATCCTCGTGGGCGTGCTCCACACCGGCTTCGAACCACGGACGGCTGCGGGTGCGCACGAAATCGACTGCCTCGACGAGCGCCGCGCGGGCGATACCGGCGTCGATCGCCGTATGCAGCACCTGGGCGCGAGCGCCGTACAGTTGCGGTCCGGTGAAGGTGAGATGGTGCGGGACAACGTGATCCGCCGGTACACGGACGCCGTCCAGTTTCACGGTGCCGCTCGCGGTGGTGCGCTGGCCCATACCGTCCCAGTCGTCGACGACGGTCAGACCCGCGGCATCGGCGGGGACGAAGGCCACCTCGATCCGGTCCTCGTCATTCTTGGCCAGCACCGGAATCCACTGCGCGAAAAGAGCTCCGGTGGAATAGGACTTCACACCGTCGAGCACATACCCGCCCTCCGGATGCGCCCGCAGCCTAGTTCGGTAGTCCTGCACATGTTTGGTGCCGAGCTCGGACTGCGCGTTGCCGAATCGCCTACCCGCCAGCACTTCCGCGAAGAGCAGCCGCCGCAGCGATTCGGTTCCGTTCTGCCGCAGCGCGTTCACGTACACGAAGTGACTGTGCGGAATCTGCGCGATATTGGGATCACCGGCCGCAAGCAGCCGGAATACCTCCGTCACAACCGAAGTCGGCAGATCCGCGCCGCCGAATTCGCGCGGCACCGTGATGCCGAGCAGACCGCTGCCCGACAGCTCATCCAATTCCGCCGACGGCAGTTGCCGTCGGGCGTCCCGCTCGCTCGCACCGGCGGCGAATCGGGCGGACAGTCGCGCCGCGACCGCCAATGCCTCGGCGGCGTCGGCGATCACGGGCACGGTCAACGGTCGATCGGCGATCTCGGTCATCGCACCCACCGGGCAGTTTCGGTCATTGCTGGTCCTTCCGACGTGGTGGGTTGCGATCCGACGGGTTTCCGGCCGCTATGCGGTGGCGAGACTGCTTGTGAAGGTTGAACGATCGAATCGTCCGGCCGGTTCGAAGCGGGCCAACAGTGCGTCCGCGTTCTCCCCGGTCACCTCGGTGATGAACCTGCCCGCGGCGTCGAGGGAATCGATGCCCAGGAACGGCTGCGGGCGATGCAACAGGCCGACCAGCGCCGAGGCGAAGCGCGGCTCCACCGCGGCCGCCGCGAACAGGGTGTTCCCGATCTCCGCGAGTTCGGGATCACCCAGGAACAGCCGGGTCACCCGATTCGCCGCATCACCGCGCGCCGCTAGGAATGAGCGGTACTGCCGCCCGATCCACTCCTCGTCGAACGGTCCGTCGTGTACGGCCGCCGCCGCGACCAGCCGCTGCGCCTGAATCAAACCGCTCTGCGCGCCCTGGCCCGCGATCGGATCGTAGGCGGCGGAGGTATCGCCGAGCGAGGCCACCGGATGACCACTCCCGGTATGCCCCACCCCGGCCCGAACCACCGGGCGCACAGCGCCTTTCAGCCACGAATGCGGATCCTCGGCGATGACCTGCGTGGCCTGCACCTCGGGCAGATCCCAATCGATGTAGTCGCGGTACAGCTCTCGCACGATCCGCAGCGCGGAGTCCGCGGAATCGGCTGCGGCGAAACGCTTCTCCCAGTCGCTGCCGGGCCGCGCCCAGCCCAGGAAGGCCCAGCTGGGTCCGGCGTCCTTGTGCAGGTACGGCCCCCACCAGCCCTCACCCTGCTCGGCGAAGATGGAGAAGCCGCTGCGCGCGCCGCCCGCGCGGCTGCGATGCGCGAATACGCTGTCGTCGTGGTCGAGCCCGGTGACCGTGACCGTGAGCAGTGAGCGCTGCGGAGCGCTGTAGGGCGTGCGGGACTCGTCCACCGGAAACAACTCCGAGAGCCCGCCGCGACCGGTCGCGACCAGGGTGAGGTCCACTCCGGCGGCAATGCTGCCGAGCTTCTCCGGCGTCACCTGCTGAACGATGAACCGGCCGCCACGCTCGGCGAAGGCGGTCAACCGTTCATCGGCCTTGAGCCGGGTATCGACGGCCACACCGACATAGCCGTCGAAATGCCCGTCGAACGCGATGAGTTCCTCACGCTCGGGTCCGGCGATCCGCACGGTCAGACCGGTGTGCCGGGGCGCGCGGGCGGTGTAGGTGTCCAGTCCGAGCGCGGATTCGGCCTGCTGCGTCTCGCCGAATTCCAGCGCGGTGCCGGTGGCGGGGACGTCATCGCGCAGCGCGCGCTGATCCCTATCGCTGTAGAGCGTCACATCGAAACCGGCGTCGAGCAGGCCCAGTGCCGCGGTGACACCGGTCTGACCGGCTCCGATCACGGCGGCCGAGCGGGTGGATTTGCGCTGAGAGGTCATGAGCGGATCTCGCTTCCGGTCAATACTGCGGCGGGGGTCGAATCGGGATCGAGCGATGAATCAGGTACGGGGACATCGGATCCCGGACGGGACTCGCTATCGGGCAGCGCGGTCGACGCCGCACCGCCGAGGCGATAACTCGCACCCCGATGCTCGGGCGGCAGCCGATCCCCGGCCTCGAACAGCGCGTTGCGCAGGGTGCCCGGGACGTACTCATCGGCGTACGCTCCGCGTGCGGTCAGCACCGGAACGACATGGCGCACAATGTCTTCGAAACTGCCCGGGGTGATGGCATAGGCCAGGTTGAAACCGTCCAGATCGGTATCGTCGACCCACGCCTGGAGTTGATCGGCGATCGTCTCGCCGGAGCCCACGAAAACCGGTCCCATACCGCCGATTCCGGCCCAGCGGCCGATATCGCGGACCGTCCACTCCCGGCCGTCATCGTCGAATTCCTGGAACGCGGCCACGGCGGACTGGATGGCGTTGCTCTCCACCTGGCCGATGGGAGCGTCCAGGTCATAGGTGGACAGGTCGATGCCCATCCAGCCCGACATGAATACCAGGCCGCCCTCCACACTGGCGTAGGACAGGTACTCCTGGTGTTTGCGGTGCGCGGCCTCATCGGTCTCCGCGGTGATGATGGTGGCCAGGGCGTAGATGCGGGCGGCGTTGCGGTCCCGACCGGCGGCTTCCAGCGCGTCACGAATACGGGAGACCGTCTGCGCCAGCACACGTTTGGACGGTCCGGCCACGAAGATTGCCTCGGCGTTCTCGGCCGCGAAGCGCACACCTCGCGGTGACGCGCCCGCCTGATAGATCACCGGTGTCCGCTGCGGCGACGGTTCGGACAGATGGATGCCCGGGACCGTGTAGTGCTTACCGCGGTGCCCGATATGGTGCACCTTCGCCGGATCCACGTAGACGCCGCGAACGGCATCGCGCACCACCGCATCGTCTTCCCAGGAGCCCTCCCACAGCTTGTAGAGCACCTCCAGGTATTCATCGGCCTGGTTGTAGCGCTCATCGTGATCGAGCTGATCGTCCGCGCCGAAATTCCTTGCGGCAGAGGGCAGATAGCCGGTAACGACATTCCAGCCGACGCGCCCGCCGGTCAGATGATCGAGGGTGGATAGGCGGCGTGCGAACGGATAGGGATGCTCGAATCCGGTTCCGGTGGTGATGCCGAAGCCGAGGTGTTCGGTCACCGCCGCCATCGCCGAGACCAGCAGCAGCGGATCGGCGACCGGGATCTGCGCGCCCTGACGCAGCGCCGCGATGTCATTGCCGCCGTACACGTCATAGGTGCCGAGCACATCGGCGATGAAGATGCCGTCGAATCGCCCGCGCTCCAACAGCTTCGCCAACTCGGTCCAGTACGCGAGATCGGTGTAGCGATGCGACTGATCCTCGGGATGCCGCCACAGGCCCGGGGATTGGTGCGCCACGCAGTTCATATCGAAGGCGTTGAAGCGGATTCGGCGTGTCATGATGCCGCCTCGGGGGTTCGTTCGCCCGCGCTCCAAGCGAAGGGCAGATCCGTGCCGTTGAGCAGGTGATCGCCGATCGCGCGGGCCTTCTGAATCGCCGGATTGTGCACCGAGATGGTGCGGGCATTGCGCCAGTGCCGGTCCAGGCGCAACCGCTCCGAAACCGCTGACGCACCACCGACTTCGAAGAGCAGGGTGGTCGCGGGCAGCACCAGGTCGATCACCGCGAGCTGTGCGCGAGCGGACGCGAGTTCGGCTGCCACCACGAGACTTTCGTCCTGCGCTCGATCGTTCAACACCTCGTCGAGCGCATCGGCGACCGCGAGCACGCTGGCCTCGGCGGCGAAGGCGGCGGCGGACAGGCGGCCGATCACCTGCTGCACCAGCGGATCCCGGCGGGGCAGGTCGGCGACCGAATGCGTATAGCCGCGGGTGCGAGCGGCCACCCACTCCCGAGCGTCCCGCTCCGCCCGCCGGGCGATCCCGGCCAGCACCGCAAGCTGAACCAATTGCAGATAGGCCGTCGCATAGGTGGGTCCGGGCGCACCGTATCCGGGACCGAGCACATTGTCCTCGGTCACCAGCACATCGGTGAATTCCGTTGTCCCACTGGCGGTGAGCCGCTGCCCGAAGCCGTCCCAATCATCGGACTGGCGCACGCCCTCGGCATTCGCCTCCACCAGCACGCCGACCCGCTCGCCGTCCCGATCCGCCGCCGCCACAATGTAATCCGCGTACAGCGAGCCGGTGCTGTAGAACTTCGTGCCATTGAGCCGCCAGTGCGCACCGTCGCGAGTCAGCTTCGTGCGATAGTGGTCGACCGCGCCGACACCCGGTTCGGTAATGGCATTGCCGACCAGACTGCCCTGCGCCACCGAACGCAACCACTGCTCGCGGGCCGGACCGGGCTCGGCCAGCAATTGGTCCTCCACGAAGGAGAAATGCACCCGAAGCGCCTGCGGCAGATTGGATTCCGCGGCCGCCAGCTCGATCAACTGCCGGAACAGCTGGCGGACCGTGACGCCGTACCCGCCGAATTCGACCGGTACCCGCAGCGCGCCGAACTTCGCGGCCCGCAACAGGTTCACCTCCTCGAACAGCAGTCTGCGATCGGTTTCGCGTTGTACCGCGCCCTCGCCTATGCGAGCGAAGATGGGGCCGAAGATCGCGTCCAGTTCGGCGTCGGTGGTGGACTTCGCCTCTACGGTGGTCATCGCGCCACCCCCACCGGCTCGGGAGTGCCCGCAAGCAATTCGGCTTCGAGTTCCCGCACGATCGGCAGCACCCGACTGCCGAAATACTCGACTTCCTCGTGATAGTGCAGGAATCCGAGCAGCAGCAGATTCACCCCGCGCTTCTTGTACTCGATGATCCGGTGCGCGATCTGCTCGGGCGTGCCGATGAGCTTGGAGCGGAAACCGTCGTTGTACTGCACCAGATCCTCGAAGGACGAATCGGCCCACATGCCGCGCTTGTCGCCGGCGGAATTGCCCGCCTGCTGCACCGCGCCCCGGAACCCCTCCACCGCTTCGGGATTGGCCTTGGCGACGATCTCGCGCAGGGTCTCCTTCGCCTCTGCCTCGGTATCGCGGGCGATCAGGAATCCATTGAGCCCGAACTTCACCGTGCGGCCGTGCTCGGCGGCCGAGGCGCGGACCTCGGTGATCTGCTCGGTAATGCCGTCGTAGTCCTTGCCATTGCTGAAATACCAGTCCGACACCCGGCCCGCCATCGCGCGTGCCGCGGTCGAATTGCCGCCCTGGAAGATCTCCGGATGCGGGCGGCCCTCCGAGGTCAACGGCTTGGGTTTGAGGTCGTATCCGCGCAGTCGGTAGAAGTCGCCCGCGAATTGAGCCGCATCCTCGGTCCAGCTCTTGCGCAGCACCTCGATGAATTCCTCAGAGCGCCGGTAACGTTCGTCATGTTCGAGCCACGGTTCACCGAGCGCGGTGAACTCACCCTTGAACCAGCCGCTCACCACATTCACCGCGGCCCGGCCGCCGGAAAGGTGATCGGCGGTGGCGATCAGCTTCGCCAGCACACCGGGCTGCCACAGCCCCGGATGAACGGCCGCAATCACTTTGAGCCGTTCGGTGGCCAACAACAGCGCCAGGCTGAAACTCGTCGACTCATGTTGGTACGCAGCGCCATAACTCGCCATGTACCGCACCTGAGTCAACGCGTATTCGAACCCGTTGTTCTCGGCCAGCACCGCAAGTTTCCGGTTGTACTCATAACTCCAATCGGTGCGCTGCTCGATATCACTGATGACAAGACCGCCACTGACATTTGGCACCCAGTAGGCGAATTTCAAAGGTTCTGCGACACTGTCGAATTCGCGGTTCACGAACGATGAAGTCATGAGCACCACCTTAAAATTGACGAAACATGCTGTCCAACAGGCATTTTCGATGTCGTGATAAGTTTTCCCTACCACCGTGCGCAGGAGTGTTCAGGCCGCTCGCACACCCAGCGCACCGGCGCGTCTGACCAGTGCGTCATGCAGGGCGCGCGCCGCCTGCGGAGGTGCGGTGGATTTACGCCGTTGCGCGACCAACAGCACTTCGGTAGAACGACAATCCAGCGGACGCCACGTAATCACGCCACTCGTTTCCAGCGGATCATCCTGAATGCTGTAATCGGGAAGTATGGTGGCCCCCAAGCCATTTGCCACCATGATCTTCCCCATTTCCGCGCCATCGACGGAATATGAGAACAGCGGCTGCCTCCCATCCAGCAGCCGATGCACGAACCGGTGCATCACATATCCGGACCGCATGACGATCAACGGCTCCCCCAGCAGATCATCAACCCCCACAACGGATAACCGCGCCAGCCGACTATCGGCCCGCACGCATACCACCGGCCGCCCCCGCAACAACTCCGTACTGTGAAACTCCGGAGCCAGATCATCCCCCCGCAAATAATTCACCAACCCCAGATCGAAACTCCCCTCCCGCAGGGCGATATGAATCTCCCCCTGCTGCGCATCCACCACCTCCACCTGTGTCTGCGCATGCGACTCCCGAAACTCCCGGATAGCGGGCAAAACCAGTGACACCGTAGCCGCACTAACGGTCCCCACCCGCACCATCCGACTAACCCGATGCTGCTCATCCGCCGCCCGCCGCAACGAATCCACCGCTTCAACGACCTGCGCGATATAGGGCAACAACTCCCGCCCCTCAGCACTGATCCGAGCCCCCGACCGCCGCCGATCCAACAGCTCCACCCCGAGCTCCCGCTCCAGATTCCGCAGCGTCTCACTCAAAGCAGGCTGCGAAACATGCAATTCCTCAGCGACCCGCCGCAAAGACCCCAACCGGGTAACGGCCTGCACATACTCGAGCTGCTCGATCCGCATAGATCCCTCTCCATCAGCGATCCCGCACGCCCTCCCCTCCCCAAGGGTGCAGCGCCATCGCCCCCGGCAAGAGGGTTGCAATCACGAAGAATCAATACGCCCGACCCGAAGCCGCACGAACTCAGGGTTCGTACCGCATAAGCCAGTTACGCGGCCCGCCCTTCGGCAGCTCGAGCGTCGCAACCACTTCGAACCCGAACCGCCGGTAATACGGAACGTTCTCGGCTTTCGCCGTCTCCAAATGCGCCGGCAGCCCATCCGCCGCACACCGCGCCAACCCCGCCGTCATCAACGCCCGCCCATACCCCCGCCCCCGAACCTCCCGATCGGTCGCGATCGCCATCAAATGCCAATGATGTTCCGCGACATGCGCACCCGCCAGCTGCCGCGCCCCCTCCATCATCAGCGGCACCCGCGACCCGAAAATCCGCCGCCGCCGCACCCAGTCCGCCAGCGTCCGCGGCGTCCGCACCCGAGTGGTATTCATCCAGAGCGCCGCGCCCACAATCCGATCCCCATCCACAACGGCGAGATCGACACCCTCACTCGTCCGCCCCGACTCCATATAGGAATCCTCGAACGCCATCCGCAGCTCCCTCAACCGCGACCCCGCATGCGGATGCATCCACCGCGCATACGGATCACCCTCGAACGCCTCCGCGAGCATTCGCGCCACCGCCACCTTGTCGACCGGCACCCCGCGCCGAACGGTCTCGCCGAATACGCCCGGGTCCTCGCTCACCACTCCGCCTCGCCAATCCTGTGTTCCACCGCGCGAATCGCCCCCGGACGAAAACCGGCAGGTACCTATCGGTACCTGCCGGTTGATTCGAGAGTGGGCGCAGAGGGTTTCGAACCCCCGACCGCTGGTGTGTAAAACCAGTGCTCTACCACTGAGCTATACGCCCGAGTCGTCCCGGCGGGGCCGGGTCGGATGTCGTTCGCGGATCCGGGGGATTCGCGGGTGACGGGTTATGAATCTAGCGCGGCGAGGGCTTTCTCCCAAGCCTGCTGGTCACGGGCCTCTCCGGGGCCGTTCATTTCGGCGAAACGGATGATTCCGTCCTTGTCGATGACGAACGTTCCGCGGTTGGGGTAGCCGGATTTCTCGTTGAAGACGCCGTAGGACTGGGCTACCGCGCCGTGCGGCCAGAAGTCGGACAGCAGGGGGAAGGTGTAGCCCTGTTCGGCTGCCCAGATCTTGTGGGTGGGCGGGGGGCCTACCGAGATCGCGAGGATTTCGGCGTTGTCGTTCTGAAACTTGGGGAGTTCGTCCCGGACCTTGCACAGCTCGCCCTGGCAGATACCCGTGAAGGCCAGGGGGTAGAAGACGACCAGGACGTTCTTCTCACCGCGGTAGCTCGACAGCGAGACTTCCTGGTTGTTCTGGTCCTTCAGGGTGAAGTCCGGTGCGACCGTGCCGACCTCTAGTGGCATGCGAAACCTCCATCGTGTCCGGGCATTCGAGGACGGCGTGCCACGACATGTGACACGCCGTCCATTCGAAGACCTTAGCGAAGACGCGGTCAGCGCTGCTTCGAGGGCGTCTTGGGTTGTACCAGGCGGCTTCCCGACCAGTCGTTGCCCAGGCTGATCGACGAGGTTTGGGTCAGGCCCGCCGGAGATGCGGACTCGGCGATTTCCGCCGGATCCACATGGCCACTATGGCCGGTCTTGGGTGTCAAGACCCAGACGATGCCGTCATCGGCCAGCGGGGTGATCACGTTGAGGAGTTCGTCGACCAAGTCGCCGTCTCCATCCCGCCACCACAAAAGCACGACGTCGACGACCTCATCGGTGTCTTCGTCGAGCATTTCGGACCCGATGGCCTCTTCAACGGCGGCCCGCAGGCCGTCGTCGGTATCCTCGTCCCAGCCCAGTTCCTGAATCACCATTCCGTGAGTAATGCCAAGCTTCTGAGCGTAGTTCTGCGCGTCCGCCGCGGCGACCACGGTGGCGTCCTCCTCAACTCCAGACAATAGGTAGATGCAAGCGAACATGGTTATGGCCCGTAGCGCAAGCTGATCGGCCGAATTCGCACCCTAAATGTCGTATGTGAGACCTCACGCCCACCCGGATCACCGTGCCGGGCAAGCGTTCCGGACCGCGTTCAAAGCATCGTTGACCTTGTGACTCGCGTCATTGAGCGGTCCCACCGACGAGCTGTTCGTCATTTTTCGAACTTCCGCGGCCAATCCGCGCGCCGCGCCGATGTAATCGGTGAACTTCTGCGCCAGATCGGCCGCCAGGTCCGCACCGGACGCGGTCACCCGCCCCTCGACCGTCTTCGCCGCATCGTCCAAAGCGTTCGCAGCGGCCTCCCGCTTATCGGCCTGGTCGGCGGTCTGCCCGTCGTGCGCGTCCACGAAATCGTTGTAGCGATCCACAGCGGTGCCCGTGGTAGCGCGGAACGGATCGCAGTTATCGGTCACCGCCTTCGCCTGCGCGGCGGCGGCTTTCGACGCCGCGGCCGCCGTCGACGATGCCGCGGCCTCGGCCTTGTACGAGGTCGCATCCGCCTGATTCACCGTCGCTGTACCCTCGACGGTGCTGGCGCAACCTGCGACAACAAGCCCCAGCCCGACCGTGACGGTCGCACATGCCAATCCGAACCCACGCGGGTTCAGCAGCTTCATCGTCTCCCCGTTCCTGCCTGAGCCGGTTCCCTGGAGAACGGTACTGGATCGTCTGCTGACATGATGAGCTGGGACGCATCATGCACAAGGATGTGAGATGCGCCCCAAACCAATCGTTACGGGTATGCCGCACACCAGCGACTGCCCGGGTGAATGACGCCTATCAGATGTCCCACCCTGTGTACGAGGAGCAATCGTCTTGACCGACCTGATGCACCCCAATCCTTCGTCGAGTCCCACAAACGGCACGGCACGAAATCGCCCGGCGGGGGGCCGGGTCCGAGTGATCCGCGAGGGGGTGGCGTCATACCTTCCGGACATTGATCCGGAGGAGACCAGCGAATGGCTGGACAGCTTCGATGAAATGCTCGAGCGTGAAGGACCGGGTCGCGCCCGCTACCTCATGCTGCGGATGCTGGAGCGTGCCGGCGAACGCCACGTCGCGATCCCCGCGCTGACTTCGACCGACTATGTGAACACCATCCCCACCGAGAACGAGCCCTGGTTCCCCGGCGACGAGGAAACCGAACGCCGCTTCCGCGCCTACATCCGCTGGAACGCCGCGGTCATGGTGCACCGCGCCCAGCGCCCCGGAATCGGTGTGGGCGGCCATATTTCGACCTACGCGTCGTCATCGGCCCTGTACGAGGTGGGTTTCAACCACTTCTTCCGCGGTAAGGATCATCCCGGCGGCGGCGACCAGGTCTACATCCAGGGCCACGCCTCCCCCGGTATCTACGCGCGCGCCTTCCTCGAGGGCCGCCTCACCGAAGACCAGATGGACGGGTTCCGCCAGGAGTACTCCCACGGCGGCCCCGGAGCCGGTCTCTCGTCCTACCCGCATCCGCGACTCATGCCGGACTTCTGGGAATTCCCCACGGTCTCCATGGGTTTGGGCCCGATGAACGCCATCTACCAGGCGCGTTTCAATCACTACCTGCACGATCGCGGTATCAAGGACACCTCAGATCAGCACGTATGGGCCTTCCTCGGCGACGGCGAGATGGACGAGCCGGAATCGCGCGGCCTCATCCAGGTCGCCGCGAACGAGGGCCTGGACAACCTGACCTTCGTCATCAACGCCAACCTGCAGCGCCTGGACGGCCCGGTGCGCGGTAACGGCAAGATCATTCAGGAACTGGAGTCGTTCTTCCGCGGCGCCGGCTGGAATGTCATCAAGGTGGTCTGGGGCCGCGAGTGGGACTCGCTACTCCAAGCCGACCGCGACGGTGCGCTGGTCAACCTGATGAACACCACCCCCGACGGCGACTACCAGACGTACAAGGCCAATGACGGCGCGTACGTGCGCGAACACTTCTTCGGCCGCGACCCGCGCACCAAGGAGCTGGTGAAGGGCCTGTCCGACAGTCAGGTCTGGAACCTCAAGCGCGGCGGCCACGACTACCGCAAGATCTACGCGGCGTACGCGGCGGCCATGGCGCACAAGGGCCAGCCGACGGTCATCATCGCCAAGACGATCAAGGGCTACGGCCTGGGCAAGCACTTCGAGGCTCGCAATGCCACGCACCAGATGAAGAAGATGACGCTGGACGACCTCAAGTCGTTCCGCGATGTGCAGCGCATTCCGATCACCGATGAGCAGCTCGAGGCCAATCCGTATCTGCCGCCGTACTACCACCCCGGTATGGACGCGCCGGAGATCCAGTACATGATGGGCCGCCGTAAGCAGCTGGGCGGTTTCGTGCCCGAGAGGCGTACTGCAGCAAAGCCTCTGCAACTTCCGGGCGATGAGGCCTACCGTTCGGTCCGCAAGGGCTCGGGCAAGCAGAGCGTGGCCACCACGATGGCCTTCGTGCGCCTCATGAAGGAACTGTTGCGGGACAAGGAAATCGGCAAGCGCATCGTGCCGATCATCCCCGACGAGGCCCGTACCTTCGGTATGGACTCGTGGTTCCCTTCGTTGAAGATCTACAACCGCAACGGTCAGCTGTACACATCGGTCGACGCCGAATTGATGCTTGCCTACAAAGAGTCGAGTATCGGCCAGATTCTGCACGAGGGCATCAACGAGGCCGGATCGACCGCGTCCTTCACGGCCGTGGGCACCTCGTACAGTACGCACGGCGAGCCGATGATCCCGCTGTACATCTTCTACTCGATGTTCGGTTTCCAGCGCACCGGGGACGGTCTGTGGGCCGCCGCGGATCAGATGGCGCGCGGATTCGTGCTCGGAGCAACCGCCGGGCGAACCACGCTGACCGGAGAGGGCCTGCAGCACAACGACGGTCACTCACTGCTGCTGGCGTCGACCAATCCGGCGTGTGTCCCGTACGACCCGGCCTTCGCCTTCGAAATCGCCCATATCGTGCGAGATGGCTTGCGCCGCATGTACGGCGGCGGCGTCGGCGTCACCGGATATCAAGAAGCCTTGCCGGGCACCGATCCCGAAGCGCATTCGGAGCATCGCGACTTCGGCGGCGAGGACATCTTCTACTACATCACCCTCTACAACGAGCCGCAGTCACAGCCGGCCGAGCCGGAGAACCTGGATGTGGAGGGCCTGCTCAAGGGCATCTACCTCTACAAGCGCGGTGGTGAGGGCGCGGTGCGCGCCCAGATCCTGGTCGCGGGCGTCACCATGCCCGACGGCCTGCGCGCCCAGGAGATGCTGGCCGAGGAGTGGGGCGTACAGGCGGACGTCTGGTCCGTGACCTCCTGGGGTGAGCTGCGAAAAGAGGCTCTCGCCAAGGAGATCCAGAAGTTGCGGCATCCGGACACCGATCCGGGCCAGCCGTACATCACCCAGGCGCTCGGACAGGCCGAGGGCCCGTTCGTGGCCGCCTCGGACTGGATGCGCGCGGTACCGGATCAGATCCGCCAGTGGGTACCGGGCAAGTTCATCTCGCTCGGCACGGACGGTTTCGGCTTCTCCGACACCCGCCCGGCAGCCCGCCGCGTCTTCAACGTGGATGCCGCATCGATCGTGGTAGCGGCCCTTTCCGGGCTCGCCGAGGCCGGAAAGATCGACCGCGCCAAGCTGATCGAGGCAGCCGCCAAATACCGCATCGACGATGTGAACGCCGCGCCGAAGGCGGCACCCGGTAGTGAAGGTGGCGACGCATAACGCACGATTAACACCGTGGAACGTAAACCGCCGAGGCCGCGCCGGATCAACGAAGGCTCCTCCGAACACGAGGTCTACCTTCCGACCGGCGCGCTCTCGCCGAACCGCCAGACCCGAGATCCCCTACCGGACACGCTGCTCAAGCGGGTAAAACAGTTCTCGGGCCGACTCTCCACCGAGGCCGTGTCCTCGATGCAGGAGCGGTTGCCGTTCTTCGCCAATCTGGATGCCGCGCAACGCGCCGGCGTCCAGATGCTGGTGCAGACCGCGGTGGTGAACTTCCTGGAGTGGCTGCAGGATCCGGAGAGCGATATCAGGTTCAGCCTGGACGCTTTCCAGGTCATCCCGGACGATCTGGCGCGGCGGCTGACGCTGCGCCAGACCGTCGACATGGTCCGCGTGGCCATGGAATTCTTCGAACAGTGGCTGCCCGCGCTGGCGCGCAACGACCGGCAGCTGGTGGCATTGACCGAGGCGGTGCTGCGATACGGCCGTGAGCTGGGCTTCGCGGCCGCCTCTGTGTACGCCAGCGCGGCGGAATCACGCGGTGCGTGGGATACCCGGCTGGAAGCGCTGGTCGTGGACGCGGTGGTGCGCGGCGATACCGGTCCCGAAATGCTCTCCCGCGCCGCGACTCTCAACTGGGATGCCACCGCACCGGCGACGGTGCTGGTCGGCACGCCCCCCAAAGATCAAGTGGCCGTGGTCGGTTCGGTGCATTCGGTGGCCGCCCGGCACGGCCGCAATGCCCTGGCCGTAGTACAGGGTTCACGCCTGGTCATGGTGGTCAGCGGCCATCTGGGCGACACCATGTATCCCTCGCCCTTCCTCGCCGACCTGCTCAGCGAGGCTTTCTCGGACGGTCCGGTGGTCATCGGCCCGACCACCCGCACGCTGTCGGTCGCACATATAAGTTCTGTCGAGGCGATGGCCGGTATGGAGGCCGTGGTGGGCTGGCGCAGCGCGCCACGCCCGGTGCACGCGACCGAACTTCTGCCCGAGCGTGCGCTTTTGGGAGATCGTGCCGCGGTAACCGCCCTCAACGAGCTGCTTGTGTTACCGTTGGCCGCCGCTGCGGGCGAGCTGTCCAATACCTTGGACGCCTACCTGGACTGCGGCGGTGCTGTAGAGACTTGCGCACGGCAACTGTTCGTTCATCCAAATACCGTCCGCTATCGGTTGAAGCGAATCGCCGACATCACGGGACGTGATCCGATGAACCCGCGCGATGCCTACGTGTTACGAATCGCGTCCACGATAGGTCGCCTGACGCGAATCCGTAACGAATCGCCTACTTCGGCCCCAGATGTAACCCCCGTCACAGAACCTAAAGATGGGATGTAACGCGTCTGGGGAATCGGACGATCCGACCAACCCACGTGCCCTTTTGTAGACTCCTCACAAAAGACTCCGGCAAGCTTCATTCGCGCCGACATCTCGTGAGATGGGCACCACAGTGTTTTCTAGAGACGTGATCGCAGTGTTCGCCCCAGGACAGGGCTCTCAGACACCCGGCATGCTCACCCCTTGGCTCGAACTGCCCGGCGCGGCCGATCGAATCGCGCTGTGGTCGAAGGCTTCGGGACTGGACCTGCTGCGGTTGGGTACCACGGCGACCGCCGAGGAGATCACCGATACCGCGGTGACTCAGCCTCTGGTGGTCGCGGCAGCACTTCTGGCCTTCGCGGAAATCCCCACGGATTCGCTTCCCGCGGATACCATCGTCGCCGGACACTCGGTAGGCGAACTTGCCGCCGCCGCCATCGCGGGGATCATCTCCTCCGATGACGCGGTAGCACTGGCCGCTCTCCGCGGTGCGGAGATGGCCAAGGCTTGCGCACTCGAGCCGACCGGTATGTCCGCGGTGCTCGGCGGTGACGAAGCCGTCGTGCTCGCCCGGCTCGACGAACTCGGCCTGATCCCGGCCAACCGCAACGCGGTCGGTCAGATCGTGGCGGCGGGTAAGCTGGACGCGCTCGCAGAGCTTGCGAGCAACCCGCCCGAAAAGGCGCGCGTCCGAGCCCTTCCCGTCGCAGGCGCTTTCCACACCGCGTTCATGGCACCCGCCCAGGACGCAGTGGCAGCGGCCATCGCCAAGATCGCTCCCGGTGAGCCGATCCGGACCCTGCTGTCGAACTTCGACGGTAAGCCGGTGAGCTCCGGACAGGATGCGGTCGATAAGCTCGCTGCCCAGGTCACGCGCCCCGTGCGCTGGGATCTGTGCACCGAAACCGTTCGCGCGGCAGGTGTTTCCGCGGTGGCAGAGCTGCCACCGGCCGGCACCCTGGTCGGCATCGCCAAGCGGGAGCTCAAGGGCACCCCGAATCTGGCGCTGAAGACTCCCGCGGACATCCCCGCGCTGGCCGAACTCACCACCACGGGCTAGCTTGACTCGCGGCTCGCTTCGTCAACGGCGACGAAGGCAAACGAGCCGCAAGCACGAAAACCAAAAAATCGACCCACTACAGGAATCAAGAAGGGAGCCACCACAGTGGCCGCTCTGACCCAGGAACAGATCGTCGAAGAGCTCGGCAAGATCATCGAAGAGGTGACCGGTATCGAGCCCTCCGAGGTGACCATCGAGAAGTCCTTCGTCGACGACCTGGACATCGACTCCCTGTCGATGGTCGAGATCGCCGTTCAGACCGAGGACAAGTACGGCGTCAAGATCCCGGACGAGGATCTTGCCAGCCTGAAGACCGTCGGCGACGCCGTCTCCTACATCCAGAAGCTGGAGGCCGAGAACGCCGACGCCGCTGCGGAGCTCAAGTCCAAGTTCGGAAACGAGTAGGACCGCAACTGTGACCACTCCTTCCACCTTGAACGGGAACTTCCCCAACGTTGTCGTCACGAGCATGGCGGCGACCACGTCGATCGCCGGTGACGTCGATGCGACGTGGAAGGGACTCCTCAACGGCGAGAGCGGCATTGACGTTCTCGAGGACGACTTCATCGAGGAGTACGACCTTCCGGTTCGCATCGGCGGACACCTGAAGGTGTCGCCGGACACGCTGCTCAGCCGGGTCGAGATCCGCCGTATGGCGTATGTCGAGCGGCTGGCGACCGTCCTCGGTCGCGAAGTCTGGAAGAACGCCGGCTCCCCCGAGGTCGACCCGCTGCGCCTCGGCGTCGCGATCGGCACCGGCCTCGGTGGCGGCGACGCGCTCATCGATTCGGTCGACAAGCTGAAGAACGGTGGCTATCGCAAGATCTCGCCGCTGGCTGTTCAGATGGTCATGCCGAATGGTCCCTCCGCCGTTGTCGGTCTCGAGCTCAAGGCCCGGGCAGGAGTGATCACTCCGGTCTCGGCGTGCTCGTCGGGTTCGGAAGCCATCGCCAACGCGTGGCGGATGATCGTCATGGGTGACGCCGATATGGTCGTCACCGGTGGCGTCGAAGGCTTCATCGATTCGGTGCCGATCGCGGCCTTCTCGATGATGCGTGCGATGAGCACTCGCAACGACGATCCGAAGGGCGCTTCGCGTCCGTTCGACAAGGATCGTGACGGCTTCGTCTTCGGCGAAGCGGGCGCACTCATGGTCGTCGAGACCGAGGAGAGCGCCAAGGCTCGTGGTGCGACCATCCACGCCCGGTTGATGGGCGCGGGCATCACTTCGGACGGCTTCCACCTGGTGGCGCCGGATCCGGAGGGCACGGGTGCCGGTCGGGCCATGCAGCGCGCGATGCAGACGGCGGGTCTGTCCCCCAAGGACATCACCCACGTCAACGCGCACGCGACTGCCACCCCCATCGGTGACACCGCGGAGAAGAACGCGATTCACAAGGCTGGCGTTGCCCATGCCTCGGTCTACGCACCCAAGTCCGCCCTGGGCCACTCGATCGGCGCCGTCGGCGCGCTCGAGTCGGTACTCACGGTCCTCAGCATCCGGGACGGCATCGTCCCTCCGACGCTGAATCTGGAGAACCAGGATCCGGAGATCGACCTGGATGTCGTGCACGGCGAAGCTCGTCGTCAGGACATCGAGTACGCGATCAACAACTCTTTCGGTTTCGGTGGGCACAATGTCGCGCTCGCCTTCGGCCGGTACTGACGCACCAACTGGTGCACCGATAACTCGGCACCGCAGCGCCGGTTTGTAAGACAAGTGGTCCCGGCGGGGATTCGGATGCGATCCCGCACCCGAATCCCCCCGGGACTTCGACATTTTCGCAGCCGCTCTCAGGCGACCGCACTTCCTTAATCAAGAGGAGAGTATGCGATGACCATCATGGCTCCGGCTCATGCCGACACCGCGCTCGATCCCCGCGACCCGCTGGGTCGATTGCAGCGCTTCTTCGATCCCGGGACCGTGCTCCCGCTGCATCCCCGTGACAAGTCCGGCGTACTCGCCGCCATGGGTGAGGTCGATGGCGTTCGCACCGTCGCCTACTGCTCCGACGCGACCGTCATGGGCGGTGCGATGGGTGTGGAGGGTTGCAAGCACATCGTCGACGCGATCGATACCGCGATCGACTCCAAGATTCCCGTTGTCGGCATCTGGCATTCGGGCGGCGCCCGGCTCGCCGAAGGTGTCGAGGCCCTGCACGCCGTCGGACTGGTCTTCGAGGCCATGGTTCGCGCGTCCGGTCTCGTCCCGCAGATTTCCGTGGTGCTCGGCTTCGCCGCCGGTGGCGCCGCGTACGGTCCCGCACTCACCGATATCGTGATCATGGCCCCCGAGGGCCGTGTCTTCGTCACCGGTCCCGACGTGGTCAAGAGCGTCACCGGCGAGAACGTGGATATGGCGACTCTGGGCGGGCCGGTCACGCACGGCAAGAAGTCGGGTGTGTGCCATATCGTCGCCAATGACGAGGCCGATGCGCTGCATCGCGGGCGTCGGCTGGTGTCGATGTTCGCCGAGCAGGGCGAGTTCGATCTGGTCGCCGCCGCGCACGGCGATGTCGATCTGAAGGCCATGCTGCCCGCGTCGGCCAAGCGCGCCTACGACGTGAAGCCGATCGTGCACGAGCTGCTCGACAATGTCGACGGCGAAAGCTCTTTCGAAGAATTGCAGGGCGGGTACGCGCGGTCGATCGTGACCGGTCTGGGCCGTCTCGGCGGGCGCACCGTGGGTGTGCTGGCCAACAACCCGATCCGCATGGGCGGCTGCCTGAACTCCGAAAGTGCCGAGAAGGCAGCGCGTTTCGTGCGCCTGTGCAACTCGTTCGGCATTCCGCTGGTGGTCGTCACCGATGTGCCCGGCTACCTGCCCGGTGTGTCGATGGAGTGGGAGGGCGTGGTCCGCCGCGGCGCGAAGCTGCTGCACGCGTTCGCCGAAGCCCGCGTCCCGCGCGTCACCCTGGTGACCCGGAAGATCTACGGCGGCGCGTACATCGCGATGAACGCCCGCTCGCTCGGCGCCACCGCCGTATATGCCTGGCCCGGTTCCGAAGTCGCCGTCATGGGCGCCAAGGCCGCCGTCGGCATCCTGCACAAGCGCGCCATCGCCGCCGCTCCGGAGGAGGAGCGCGAGGCCCTGATCGAGCGCCTGACCGTCGAGCACGAGCAGATCGCGGGCGGCGTGGAACGCGCCGTGGCGATCGGCGTGGTGGACGAGGTCATCGATCCGAGCAAGACCCGCTCGATCATCGCCGCCGCACTGGCCGCGGCCCCGTCCCGCCCGAGCCACCTGAAGAATATCCCGCTGTAGGGATTCGCACGTAAAGCCCTGCGGGGCACAGTAAATGGGCGGCCTCCCCGGAGGCCGCCCATTTTCGTATCCGCACCAGCGCAGGCCGCTATGACACCGCGACCGGATCAGGCCGGGCGGATGTTGGCGTTGTGGTGCAGGATGTTGTCCGGGTCCCAGGTGGTTTTGAGGGTGGCGAGGCGGGAGTACTTGTCGCCGTAGGTGTCTCGGATGCGCTGTTGGTCGTCGTCGACGAGGAAGTTGATGTAGCCGGCGTCGGAGCGGGCGTGTGGGAGCAGGGCGTCCCAGGTGTCGCGGACCCAGGCGCGTTCGGCGTCGAAATCGGCGGGGTCGGGGCACAGGGCGCTGAGGTTCACCGCCCAGCAGGGTTGCCGGGAGCCGCCGAATGCCGTTGCGTCATCGGCTGTTTCGGAGTAGCGGCCGCGCAGCGGGAAGATGGGGGCGATGGTGAGGGGGGATTTGCGCCGGGGGAAGCGGGCCACCAGTTGGGCGATCACCTCGGCGTTGAGATCGTCTATGTAGAGCGACTTCTCGTAGGCGGGCAAACCGCGCGGGGCGGCATCGTCGAACATCTGCTGGAGCGCGGTGTACGGGATGGGGGTGACCAGTTCCCAGGCGGGGGCCGGTGCCGCCGCGCGCAGGGGTGCGACCACCTCGGCCAGTTCCTCGGGAGTGCCGAAACCTACTACGGCAGTGACGAATCCGGGCTGGCCCTGATACTGCTCGGGGACGAACGGCAGCGGCGGAGAGCTGACGGCCAGCAGTGCGCCGGTGTATCCGTCGGGCAGGGTCTGCATGCGCTCGACGCCCGCCGCGAGTCCCGCCTCCCCGTCCGCGGGGGTCCAGTAGAGCATGGTGAGCTGGGCCAGCGGCGGCAGATCATGCAGGGCGAAGGTGAATTCGGTGACGATGCCGAAATTGCCGCCGCCACCGCGGATCGCCCAGTGCAGGTCCGGATTCTCATCGGCGGAGGCCGTGACGATATGACCGTCGGCGGTCACCACCTGTGCGGAAATCACACTGTCACAGGACAATCCGCAGCGCGCGGTGAGCCAGCCCATACCGCCGCCGAGGGTGAGCCCGCCGACGCCGGTATCGCTGATGAAGCCGCCGGTGACCGCGAGCGCATGCTCGGCCGTCGCCGCGTCGACCTGTGCCCAGGTGGCCCCGCCGCCGACGCGGGCGGTCTTGGTTGCCGGATCGACGGTGACATTCGCGAGCGCACCGAGATCGATGAGCATGGCGTCATCGGCGACCGCGTGCCCGGCGTAATTGTGTCCTCCACCGCGCACGGTGAGATCCAGTCCGTGCCGCCGCGCGTGCAGCAGCGCCCTCGCCACGCCCGCGGCGGACGCGGGCTGCACGATGACCGCCGGTCGGCGGTCGAAACTTCCACTCCATACCTGCCGTGCCGCATCGTATTCGGCGTCTTTCGGGGTGATCACCACGCCGTCGATGGTGGCCCGCAGCCCTTCGATATCGAATCCAGCCGTAGTCACAGTGCCGCTCCCTCGCGTACCGCGTCAGGTTCGCCGGGGGTGAGGACCGGGGTGCGTGGCGTAATCGCACCCCGCGCGGTCTCCACCGTCGCCCGGCACTGACGTGTGTCTGTCGCCACACCAGCACTACGGGCGTGCGGGGGGCGAAGT
Source organism: Nocardia sp. NPDC056000 (assembly GCF_042269265.1). NCBI lineage: Bacteria > Bacillati > Actinomycetota > Actinomycetes > Mycobacteriales > Nocardiaceae > Nocardia > Nocardia sp. NPDC056000. The sequence continues at coordinate 161,400 of NZ_JBHJXS010000013.1, forward strand.
TCATCGCGCACGATGCGGTCGGGCGAGAGGGCTCGAAAGGGTGGATCCCGGCCAAAAGCACGCCGGGATGACGGTGGGCCACCCGCCCATGACCGGGACCGAGATTATCTACGAGAGCATGCGCACCTTGTCGGCGGATTCGTTCTGGCTGGCGCACTCCTGGAACGGATTCGGATCGCCTTGGCGCTCACCGCATACCCAGCGCATATCGGCCACCTCGATGGCCACGTCCCCCTCGGACTTCTTGGTCCGCTCCTGCACATAGCTGGTGGCCACGGACAGCGCCGTGGGGCAGAAATCCGCCCCCTTGGTGGTGAAGGTGACCACGGCGAGCCCATTGGGCCCGGAGCCGCATTGCACGACCTCCTGCCCGGGGAGCGGCTGGGCCGCCATCGCGGGAACGGTGGTGGGTTTGGCCGCGCTGGTGACCGCGGCCGAACTGTCGCCGTCCCCGCACGCGGTCAGCGTGAGCGTCGTGGCGGCGAGTGCCGCGACGGCCAGCGGACCCAGGATTCCTCGCACCGCAATCTCCTTATCGCACAGAACCGATGATTACTGTCGGGCGTGTCGTGCGGCGGAGGCGACCGTCAGCCGACGTCGCGGCGCAGCCAGGTGACCTCCGCGCCCTCACCGCCGAGGCGGAAGGGTTCGAGGGCATCGTCCCATGCCGTGCCCAGTGCGCGATCGATCTCGGCGGCAATGTCATTGGCGGATCCGCGGCCGCGTTCGCGTGCCTCGGCGACTATCGAGCGCAGTCGCATCTCCCCCACCATGACATCGCCGCTGGCACCGGTCGCGCCGTGCCAGAGGCCGAGGCCGGGCACGAAGCTGTAGCGCTCACCGTCGACCCCTTCGCTGGGATCCTCGGTGACCTCGAAGGCTAGGACGGGCCAATCTCGCAATGCTCCAGCTAACCGTCCACCGGTACCGACTGGCCCGTACCAATCGGTGGTCGCCCGCAAATTTCCGGGGGCCGCGGGCTGTGCGGTCCAACGGAGTTTCGCGGGCGCCTTCAAGGTGGAGGTGAGCGTCCATTCGATATGCGGGCACAGCGCCGCCGGCGACGAATGAATGTAGACCACACCAGACGTCGCGTCGGCGAACTGACTCGTTCCGCGCACCACTAACACCTCCGGCTTCGACGGGGACGTCTTCCCCAACGACCCGCTCCAGCCAGTGTTGCCCGAGCTTACTGGAGTGCCCGGAGTTACGTGTGTTACTTGTCCGCCGTGTCGTGGTTCTAGGCAAACTCCGCGATCACGGCATCGCTGAGGGTCGGCCATGCCGCGCGCGCCCAGTCACCGAAATTTTCGTCCGCCAAAGCGAGACACGCCATGCCGACTTCCGGATCAACCCAGAGGAATGTTCCCGATTGCCCGAAGTGCCCGAAGGTGCGCGCGGAATTCGCGCCACCGGTCCAGTGCGGGAGTTTGTGATCCCGAATTTCGAAACCCAGCCCCCAGTCGTTGGGACGCTGCGACCCGTAACCCGGAAGTACGCCATTGCGTCCCGGGAACTGCACTGTGCTTGCCTCGGTGAGCAATTCGGCACTCAAGATAGTGGGGTTCAGCAATTCACCGGCGAACCGCAGGAGATCTGCGACCGAGGATTGCCCCGCATGTCCGGCGGGCCCGGCCAGCACCGAGGACGTCATGCCGAGCGGTTCGAAGACGGCCTCGTGCAGGTAGCGATCGAAGGGAATCGCGGTTTGCTCGGCGACGAAATCGGCGAGCAGTTCGAATCCGGCGCTGGAGTAGATGCGCCGCAGACCCGGTTCGGAGAGCACCTCGGTGGTGTCGAAGGCCAGGCCGGAGGTGTGCGCCAGCAGATGCCGCACGGTGGAGCCGGGCGGTCCGGCGGGCTGGTCCAGTTCGACCGCGCCCTCCTCGACGGCCACCAGAACCGCGTACGCCACAAGGGGTTTGGTCACCGAGGCCAGTCGGAACACCCTTTCGAGCTCGCCCTCGGTATCGGTGACGCCCTTATCCCGGACCACGACACCGGCCGCGGCATGCCGGACCGGCCATTGACGAATCTGTTCCAGCGCTCGCACGATCACGAGCCTACGAGTCCGCGGTGATGGCGTCCGGCCGGGTCCGATTCAACGCGGACCGGCGGCGGCCATAGCTGAAGTACACCACCAGCCCGACCGCCGACCACAGCGTGAAGGCCAGCCAGGTGACCGCGGGCAGATTCCGCAGCAGCCACAGGCACATGCCGACGCCGAGCAGCGGCACCAGCGGGACGAGCGTCCGGAAGGTGCGCGGCAGGTCGGGTTTGGTGCGGCGCAGCACCAGCACGCCGACATTCACCAGGCCGAACGAGACCAGGGTGCCGATATTGGTGGCATTGACCAACTCGCCCAAGGGGATCAGCGCGGACAGCACCGCGACCACGCCGCCGACGATCAGGGTATTGGTGGTCGGCACCCGCTTGGCCCCGACCTTGGACAGCACCTTGGGCATGAGGCCGTCGCGGGACATGGCGACCAGGATGCGGGTCTGCCCGTACAGCACGGTCAGCACCACCGAGGCGATGGCGATGACCGCTCCGGCCGCGAGAATCGTTGCGGGCCAGCTCCTCCCGGTGACCTGCTCCAGCACGGTCGCCAGCGAGGCCCCCGAACTGCTGACATCGTCCACGCCGACGGCGGCGACGGCGGTGAGCGCGACCAGCACGTACACCAGGGTCACGATGCCGAGCGAGATGATGATGGCGCGCGGGAGATCCCGCTGCGGATTCTTGGCTTCCTCACCGGCGGTGGAGGCGGCGTCGAAACCGATGAACGAGAAGAACACCATCGAGGCCGCCGAGCCGATACCGGCGATACCCGCGGGCGCGAAGGGGTGCAGGTTATCGGAGTTGAAGGCCGTAACCGCCACCGCCACAAAGAAAATCAGCACCGCGATCTTGATCAGCGTGGTGACGGTGGTGACCCGCGCACTCTCGCGAATCCCGCCGAGCAGTACCGCGGCCGCGAGCAGCACCACGACCGCGGCGGGCAGATTGACGACCCCGCCCTCGCTCGGCGCGGATGACAGCGCGTCCGGAATCCGCCAGCCGAGCGTCGATCCGAGGAATTCGTTCAGATACGCGCCCCACCCGACCGCGACCGCCGCCACCGAAACCCCGTACTCCAGCAGCAGGCACCATCCGCACACCCACGCGATGATCTCGCCGAGCGTGGCATAGGTGTAGGAGTAGGCCGATCCGGAAACCGGCACGGCCCCGGCCAGTTCCGCGTACGACAGCGCCGAGAAGAGAGCAGCCAAGGCCGCGATAGCGAAGGAGACGACCACCGCGGGTCCGGCCAAAGGCGCGGCCTCCCCCAGCACCACGAAGATCCCGGTCCCCAGCGTCGCCCCGACCGATAACGCGATCAGCGGTACGAGCCCCATGCTCCGCCGCAAGGCGGTGTGCTCACCATCGGAGGTGAGCTGCTCCACGGGTTTGGTCCGCAGCAACGCTGCGGTAATCGACGAGAATCCTGACACGTCCCGCCACGCTACCGGCTCGAACCGCTCTTACCCGCACGCAACCCCGGTGATGAGGGATGCGAGCACAGATGCAGCAATCAGCTCGCGAAGATCGGGCATATCGCGAAAGGTGTGGATCCTGCCGGATGACTACGGCGAATGCGGGTCGAATCAGGTTCCGTAGGGGCGGGATTGGACGGCCTGTTGTTGCAGGGCCAGGAGGGCGCGGCGGTGGGTCAGTTCGGCTATTTGGGTGTCGAGGCGGGTGAGGCCGTCGTGCACGATTTTTCGGGAGTGGTCGCAGTGGGTGATGCCGGTGTCGATGGCGCAGGGCAGTAGGGCGCGGATATCGCGGGTGGGCAGGCCCGCGTCGAGGAGTTCGCGGATGCGGTGGACTCGGGTGGGGGCGGAGTCGTCGTAGCTGCGGTAGCCGTTGGGGTCGCGGTGTGCGGTCAGCAGGCCCTGCTCCTCGTAGTAGCGGAGCAGGCGGGGTGCGACGCCGGTGGTCTGTGATAGTTCGCCGATCAGCACTGTGACCTCCGGCATTCGGGGTTGACCTTCACATCCATGTCAATCCCTAACGTCGCTGCCATGACGAACATTTCGCTCTCCACCACGGTCACCGGATCCGGCCCCGCACTGCTGCTCGCGCACGGTGCGGGCGGCGGCATCCAGGCGAATTTCGGCGGACTGATCCCGCTGCTCGCCGAACGGCATCTCGTGATCGGCCCCGATTACCCCGGCGATGACACCGTGCTGGAGCTGGATGCCCTGGCGGACGCGCTCGTCGCCGAGGCGGATGCGGCGGGGGCGGCGGAGTTCACGATCATCGGATATTCGCTGGGCACCGCGGTGGCCGTGCGCGCCGCCGTCCGCCATCCCGAGCGGGTCCGCGGCCTGATTCTCACCGCCGGTTTCACCCGCCCGGACAATCGCGCGCGGCTCAATGTGCAACTGTGGCAACGCGCCCTGGCCCTAGGTGACCGGGAGTTGTTCGCGCACATCGCACTGCTGGCAGGATTCAGCGCCGATTTCGTTAACGCGCTCTCCCCCGAACAGCTTTCGACGGTGCTGGAACAGCTGGCCGCGAGCGTTCCGGGCGGGACGGCCGCCCAGGCCGCGTTGATCGAGACCGTCGACACCACCGCGGATCTGGCGCGCATCACCGTGCCCACGCTGGTGATCGGCCTGACCGGCGACCTGCTCTCCGATCCCGCGAACGCGCGCCGTCAGGCCGAGGGCATCGCCGGTGCCGAATATCTCGAACTCTCCGGCGGCCATGTCGTCATGCTGGAGAATCCGGAGCCCTGGCATGCCGCGATTCAGGACTTCCTCGCGCGCATCCCCGCATCGGCGCACTGACCCCGCCCGGTGTGTCCGGTTACGATCGGACCCACCATGAGTGAGCAGGTCACGGTCCACGGTGAGGTGGACAGCGGGTTCGGTGCGGTCGCGGATGCTTTTCGGCGGAACTTCGCCGCGCACGGGGAGATCGGCGCGTCGGTCGCAGTCTTCGATGGCGACCGGCCGGTGGTCGATCTGTGGGCGGGTCATCGGGATCGCAAGCGCCGGGTGGCCTGGGAGCGGGACACCATGGCTCCGGTGTGGTCGTCCACCAAGGGCATGACGGCCTTCGTCATCGCATCCGCCGTATCGCGCGGGCTGCTCGATTACGAGGCTCTGGTAGCGAGGTACTGGCCGGAGTTCGGGGTGCACGGCAAGGAGTCGATCACCGTCCGGCAGTTGCTGGATCATCAGGCGGGCCTGGCGGCGCTGGATCGCACGGTGCGCTTGCGCGATATGGCCGATCTGGACGGCCTGGCCGAGATCCTGGCCGCGCAGAAACCCTTGTGGCGACCGGGAACCCGGCACGGGTATCACCCGATCACCGCGGGGCTGTATCAGGGTGAGTTGATTCGGCGGGTGGATCCCGCGCATCGCACGCTGGGGCAGGTATTCGCGGAGGATTTCGCGAAGCCGCTCGGCCTGGACTTCTATATCGGCCTGCCGGAATCGGTTTCGCTGGATCGGGTCGCCGAACTCTCCGCCACCGAGGGCCTGGATATCCTGCGCTACGAGCGCGATCTGCCGGTGCGCATCGGCGTGCAGCTGTACGCCAAGCGCGGACTCTCGTTCCGCGCCTTGAACTCTCCGCAGGTGGGTGCGCCCGCGCGCGCCGCACGCCGGGAATTCCTGGAGGTGGAGAGCCCGGCCGCCGGTGGCGTCGGCACGGCTCGCGCGCTGGCGCGGGTGTACGGCGCGGCGGCGGGCGGCACCGCTGAGCTGCCCATCGACGCGAAACTGTTGGACCGCTTGGCATCCGCCGAAACCGCGAAGGACGTCCCGGCCGAGGATCTGGTGCTGCTCACCCCGAGCCGCTATCACCTGGGCTTCCGGAAGTCCTGTGGCAGTTTCCGTTTCGGTACCGATGCCCGCGCGTACGGCACCACCGGTTACGGCGGTTCCTTCGGATTCGCCGATCCGGCAACGGGTCTGGGCTTCGGCTACACCATGAATCGCCTGGGCATGGCGGTGCTGGACGATGTACGCTCCCGGAATCTGCGCGAGGCCTTGCGTCGCAGCGTGTGACCGCGTTCCTACCCGGGACCGCCGGTCCCAGCGGCTAACCTCGTATTCGCCAGCGGTTTGCCCGCATATCCGGACGGGCGCCCACGAGGTCAGGAGCCGTTCGATGCAGCGATACCGCATGCCCGAGGAAGGCCGCCCGCACCAGCGCACCTGGATGGCCTTCGGTGCGAGCGAACGGGTCTGGACCGCGGATCTGCTACCGATGGCGCAGCGCACGCTGGCCGATATCGCCCGCGCCATCGCGCGGTTCGAACCGGTGTCCATGCTGGTGCGCCCCGAGGAATTGGCGGTGGCACGCGGTCTGGTCGGCCCCGATATCGAATTGCGGGAAGCGCCGCTGGATGATCTGTGGCTGCGCGATTCCGGTCCGGTCTTCGTGGTCGACGAGACCGGCGCGCAGGCCGGTGTCGACTTCAATTTCAATGGCTGGGGCGATAAGCAGGAGCATGCCGAGGATGCCCTGGCGGCCAGTTTCGTGACCGCGCAGGCGGGTGCGGAGGCGGTCCACACCGAACTGGTGCTGGAGGGCGGCGGTATCGAGGTGGACGGCGCGGGGCTGGCCATCATCACCGAAAGCTGTGTGCTGAACGACAATCGGAATCCGGGCTGGACCAAACCGGAGGTGGAGCAGGAGCTGGAACGACTGCTCGGCATCGAGAAGATCATCTGGCTGCCGGGTATCGCGGGTCGCGATATCACCGACGGCCATACCGATTTCTATGCCCGCTTCGCCCGGCCGGGCGTGGTGGTGGCCGGGCTGGAGAACGATCCCGACGCCTACGACTACGAGGTCACCCGCACGCATGTGCAGATCCTGCGCGAGGCCACGGACCAGCATGAGCGCCCGCTGCGCCTGGAGGTGATCGAGGGCCCGGACACCGTCCGCCCGGAGTGGATCGACGCCGATTTCGCGGCGGGCTACCTCAACTTCTACGTCTGCAACGGCGGTGTCATCGCCCCGGAGTTCGGTGATCCCCCGCGCGATGCCGCCGCCAAGACCACCTTGGCGCGGTTGTTCCCCGATCGTGAAGTGGTGCAGTTGAATATCGACGCCATCGCGGCGGGCGGCGGCGGTATCCACTGCACCACGCAGCAGCAACCGCGCGTCTAAGCCGTTGCGGCGCGCCGCTTCTCGACATCGTGCACGTGGTGCACGAGATCGTGCAGGAAGTAGCTGCCCAGGGTCCGCACGGTGAACAGCGATCCATTGCTGCGCTTGGCCGGGCGATCGAGTTCCGCGGCGGGCACGGATTCGTATGCGCGAGCGGTGTTCTCGGCGGCATCGCGCAGGTCGGCGGCGACCTGCGCGATGCGCTGCGCGGCGTAATCCTCCGCGAGCGCGGTCTCGTCCTGATCCCAGTTGGCGAACATGGGAATGCCGGATTCGTCGATGACGACCGCGGCGTCGTAACCGCCGATCACCGGTCCGGGCCGCGCGGATCCGGTGCGGGTGATATCGAGCCGATGCTCGAAGATCCGGCACACATCGCGCACGTGCGCGGCGTATTCGAGGGTGGACCAGGTCGAATCATCCGGCCGCACAGCGGCATTCGGGTCATCGAGGGCGGCGGTCAGAGCGGCGGCGCTGCTGCGCACCTGACCCGGGATGGCATCGAAACGCACGGCGCTCGGGTCGTACCCGCATTCGTCGCAGGTGCGTTCGAGCACCCAGGTCCAGTCCTTGGCATCGGGAACGATCGGCATGCGAACAACGTACGATGGCGCAAGCTTTTCGGCCACCAATATCCCGCCAGGCGGCATAAAGATCGCGACAAGTTTGCCGAACCGCGAGTGCCGCCCCGCCCGAGCGGGGCGGCACTTGAGCCTCACTCCATCAACTGATGCGCCTTGCCGAACAACTCCAGGGTGATGGCGTGCAGGAAATCACCAACCTGCTTGGGCGCCTTGCCCGCGGCCGCGCGCGCGTACGTGCCCTCCAGCACGATGCCGAGCTTGAAGCACGCCAGCACCGTGTACCAGGTGACATTGCTCAGATCGCGGTCGGAGAACTTGCCGTAGTGCTCGATCATCTCCGCGGCGGTGGGCAGGCCGCCGACCGCGCCGAGGGTGCCGATGAGCGCGGCCCCGGTGGTGCCGGGTTCGGGGCGGGTGGCGATCTGCCAGCCCAGATCCAGCAGCGGATCGCCGATGGTGGACATTTCCCAGTCGACCATGGCCGCGACCTCGGGGCCGTCGAAGGAGAACATCATGTTCGCGAGGTGGCAGTCGCCGTGCAGAATGCCGGGCGTCCATTGCGCGGGGCGGTTGCGGTCGAGCCAGTCGCCGACCCGGTCCACGCCCGGGATCTCGGGCCCGGCATAACCCTCGTTGACGCTGTAGGACTCCAGTTCCTTGAGCCAGCGCGGCACCTGACGTTCCAGAAACCCTTCGGGCTTACCGTAATCCGCGAGTCCGAGCGCCTCGTGATCGAGCGAGCCGAGCCGCGCGATGGCCTCCACGGCGGACAGGCCCATCTGCCGCCGGATCTCCGGATCGCCCGCGTGCAGCGGTGGCAGTTCGTTCTGCGGGTTGAAGCCGGTGATCGGTTCCATGAGATAGAAGTTGGCCCCGATGAGCGATTCATCGGCCCCGGCCGCGATCACCCTGGGCGCGCGGATACCGGTTCCGGCGAGAGCCTCGAGAATGCGCGATTCGCGGCGGATCACATTATTGCTCGCGGCCCGCAGATGTTTGGGCCCGCGCCGCAGCACGTAGTCACGACCGCCTCGAGTGAAGCGCAGCATGATGTTCTGGGTGCCGCCGCCGAGGGGTTTCACCTCCTCGAAGTCACCGCCGGGCAAGCCCTGCTCGTCCATCCACTTCCCGACAACGGCGAAATCGACGATGTCGCGATCCACATCGACCGGCTGCACTTCAGACATGTCCCACATTGTGCCGTAACCGTCCAGCACAACTGAAGGCATATGCCCGCAGAAGTGGTTTCGGCCTCGTTCACGCAGGTCGAGACCGGGGGCGCGAACGGTGGTGGCGTAAAGTTGCCAGCCAAATGCGCACGCTGCTGATCGACAACTACGACTCCTTCACCTACAACCTGTATCAGCTGATCAGTGAGGTGAACGGGGTGGAGCCCGTTGTCGTGCGCAATGACGAGGTGCGCGAGCTGTCCGAGTTGGAGCTCGGCCGGTTCGACAATATCGTCATCTCCCCCGGACCCGGCCGCCCCGATGTCGCGCGCGATTTCGGTATCTCCGCCGCGCTCATCGCGCATGCCGAACTGCCGTTGCTCGGCGTCTGCCTCGGTCATCAGGGCATCGTGCTCGGCGCGGGCGGGCTGGTGACCGCCGCGCCGCGGGCCCGGCACGGGTTCCCGGATCGCATCACCCATGACGGCCGCGACCTGTTCGCTGATGTGCCACAGGATTTCACGGCCGTGCGCTATCACTCGCTCGCGGCGGCCCGGCCGCTGCCGGAAGCGCTGGAGGTCACCGCGACCACCTCCGACGGTGTCGTCATGGGGGTGCGACACCGCACCCGCCCGCAGTGGGGCGTGCAGTTCCATCCGGAATCCATTGCCAGCGAGTACGGCGCGCAGCTGCTGCGGAACTTCAAGTCCCTCACCACCCTTCACGCCGGACGCCGATGGCTGCGCGGCGCGGTGGTGGCGCTGCGGCCCGCCGAGAGCGCGGATGTGCCCGCGCTGGCGGCGATTCGGGCGACACCCGAGGTGCGCCGCTGGTGGCAGACCGACACCGATCCGAACCCGCAGATCGAAGCCGAACTCGCGGACCCGGATTCGCGGGGCTGGGCGATCGAATACGACGGCCGGGTGGCCGGGCTGATCCAGTGGTACGCGGAAGAGGATCCCGAATACCGGCACGCCGGAATCGATATCTACCTCGATCCGGCACTGCACGGGCGCGGTATCGGCACCGACGCGGTGCGCACGCTGTCCCGGCATCTGTTCACCGAGCACGGCCATCACCGGCTGGTCATCGATCCGGCGGCGGACAATGCCGCGGCGATCGGCTGCTATCGCAAGGCCGGATTCCGCCCGGTCGGCCGGATGCGGCAGTACCAGCGCGGCAGTGACGGCAGCTGGCAGGACGGGCTGATGATGGAAATGCTCGCCGACGATATGGTCGCCGAGCCGCTCGCCCCGGACACCGAAAGCACCCTGCCCGCAATCGATTGCACGGTCGAACAGGTCGTGATCGAGCGCGCCGTGGACACGGAGGCATTGTTCCTGCGGCTCTACGCGGACGCACCGGCCGCCTTCTGGCTGGACAGTGAACATGTGGAGCCCGGCCTGGACCGCTTCTCCTTCCTCGGCGACGGATCGGGTCCGCTCGCCGAAATGGTCCGCTACCGCGTGGGATCCGGTGCGGTGCAGGTGGATTCCGTGACCGGCACCCGCACGGTGCCCGGCGGGGTACTGGATTACCTATCCGGCGAACTACGCCGCCGCCGCATCGAATTCCCGGACGTACCTTTCGATTTCGTCGGCGGTTACGTCGGCTACCTCGGCTACGAGATGAAGGCGGACTGCGGAGCCCGCGCCGCCCACCACTCCCCCACCCCGGACGCCCAGTGGCTCTTCGCCGATCGCGTCATCGTGGTCGACCACGAGGCCGGCCGCACCCACCTGCTCGCCCTCGCGGAATCCCGCACCGCCACCCCGGATTCGCTTGCCGCCGCGCGGGATTGGCTCGCCGCCACCCGGGCCATCGTGGAGACGCTGCCGACCTGGGAGAATCCGCCGGATCTGGCGCTGCGCACGGATGAGGGCGTGGTCGCGCCGCTGCTGACCCGGGGCCGGGAGCGGTATCTCGCCGATGTCGCGGCGTGCCAGGACCAGTTGCACGCGGGCGAGTCGTACGAAATCTGCATTACCGACAGCGCATACCTCCCCGCCGACAGCGACGGGTTGAGCGTCTATCGCACGCTGCGGCGCTGTAATCCCGCGCCCTACGCGGCTTTTCTGCGTTTCGAGGACCTCGAGGTGGCGTGCTCCTCACCTGAACGTTTCCTCAAACTGGATCGCACCCGCACGGTGGAGAGCAAGCCGATCAAGGGCACCGCGCCGCGCGGGGAGACGCCCGGCGAGGACGATCGGCTGGCGGAGACCCTGGCGCTGGATCCCAAGACGCGCGCCGAGAACCTCATGATCGTGGATCTGCTGCGCAATGATCTGGGCCGGGTCTGCGAGATCGGCTCGGTGCACGTGCCCAAGCTCATGGCGGTGGAGACGTATACGACTCTGCACCAACTGGTTTCGACGGTGCGCGGCACCCTGCGCCCCGGACTCGGCGTGATCGACGCACTGCGCGCGTGCTTCCCCGGCGGCTCCATGACCGGTGCGCCGAAGCTGCGCACCATGGAGATCATCGACGCCCTGGAAACCGAAGCCCGCGGCATCTATTCGGGCACCATCGGCTTCCTCGGCCTCGGCGGCACCGCCGACCTGAATATCGTCATTCGAACCGCGGTGCGCCACAACGGTTCCTGGCGCGTGGGCGCGGGCGGCGCGATAGTCCTGGACTCCGACCCGCACGACGAATACCAGGAAATGCTCTGGAAGGCCGCCGCCGCCCTGCGCGCCCTGCCCGGCCTGGCTGTCGCCCCGAAGGCACCCCTCCCCTCGGCCTGAGCGCGCGATATCCGGGCGCGAACGCTATTTGATGCGACGGGGTTTGGGCGCGGGTTCCGGTGCGGCGGTTTCGCGGATGGCCCCGGTGAGGCGGCCGAGCAGGGAGACGCCGGGGAGCTTCTCCAGGCGGCCGAAGGCGTCCTCGGCGACGGCGCTGAGGCTCTCCAGTCGGGTGAGGAGCTTGTCGTAGGCGACGAAACCCGGCTCGGCCAGCGCCAGGGTGCGGTCCAGGCGGTCGATGGTGGAGTTGAGGCGTTCGATCGCGATGGTGAGGTTTTCGATGAGGTCGGGCAGTTGCGCCGCCAACTGCATCGACGCCGGTGGCAGCCGCACGGCGGTGTCGAATGCCTGGGTCGCGGTGAGCTGGGCGGAGTCGAGCGCATCGCCCGCCGCGGCCTGTGCGGCCAGCACCGCGGCCTGTGCGGCGGCGAGGATATCGCTGGGCATGGGCACGCGCGGGGCCTGCGGCTTACCGCGCGGCGGCTGCTGGCCCGGTTCCTTCGGTGAGGTCATGAGTCCACTGTGCCGCAGCGGCGGCCTCCCGTAAATCACGTTCGGACCGGGTGTTTTCCGGCGGCTCCGAAGCTGTCGGGGGTGCGTGGCATAGTTCGATCACAATGAAACTCACCAAGGGTGGCCATGCGCCGGTTCCGACATCGCTTCTGACGGTTGTCCTTTCGTGGCAATCCGATCATGAGGTGGATGCGCACGCCTTGTTATTGGCCGAGGACGGCCTGGTCCGCTCGGACAGAGATTTCGTTTTCTTCAACGCTCCCCGGCACGTCTCGCAGGCGGTGACGCTCGATCCCGAGCCCGCGCCGGGCACCGCGCGGCTGTCGGTTTCGCTGCCGCGCACCGAATCCGAGGTGGCACGGATCGCGGTGACCGGTTCGGTGACCGGCTCCTTCGCCGACGTCCCGGGCTTGATCCTCACCGTCTTCGACCACAATCGCCCGGTGGCCTGGTTCGAGGTCACCGCGGCGGAACCGGTGCGCGCCATGCTCTTCGGCGAGTTCTACCGCCGCGACGGCGACTGGCGATTCCGCGCGATCGCCCAGGGCTGGGCGAGCGGGCTGGCCGGAATCGTCACCGAATTCGGGGTGCGGGTGGATGATCCGGCCGACGCGGGGCGGGCCGAGCCACCCGCCCGCGCGCCCGGCTCGGAGCCGTCACCGCGTCCGGGGCGGCGCGGATTCGCCATCGAACGGGAGGTGCCGCCCGCTCCGCCGGTGCTGCCGCCGAATCCCGAACGGGCGGACTGGCATCCGGATCCGCATGGGCCGGGGCTGCGGTGGTGGGATGGGGAGGCGTGGACGGCGACCACGCGCGCGGCACTGTCCGTGGACGCCCGGCACTGTGCGCGCTGCGGGCGGCCGCGCCGCTGGCGGTTGTTCGGCGGCCCGGCGCTGTGCCGGGAATGCTCCGAGGAGATCGAGAAGTACCTGTCGGGGTGGCGCGGCCGCGCCGAACGGGTCTTGCGCACCGCCGGACCGCGAGGTTCGGAGTGGGACAAGCTGTGGGCGGCGCTGCGCTATCAGCGCATCGAGGCGGCGGCCGGATTCGGCACGCTGCGGCCCGCGGCGCAGGACCATATGGAACGGCTGGTCACGTTCGCGTTCGCGGACGGAGTCATCGATCAGTCCGAACTGGACGATTTCGAGGCCGCGATCGCCGCGCTGGCGCTGGACGGCCCGCTCATCGAGGATCTGCGCCGCCGCATGGGGCGCGGCCGCATGCTGACTCGGCTGCGCTCGGGCGAGCTGCCGGTGCTGGGCGCGACCGGCCTGCACCTGGATCCGGCGGAGCGTCTGCATCTGAATGTGCCCGCCATCCACATCAGGCAGTTGGCACGCGGCCCCAAGCTCACCGAGGGCCGCCTCATTTGCAGCAATAAGAAGCTGCGTTTCACCGGCCCGGATACCGGCACCGAAATGCCTTGGGCGCGCGTGGTTTCGGTGACCGCGATGAGCGGCCGGGTCTCGGTGGCCGCCACCTCCGCGCGCGGCGGCGCGGTCTTCGAGGTGGCCGATCCCGATCATGTCGCCGCCACCATGGAGGGTGCGCTGCGGGTGGCCAAACGCCTCACGCTGTCACCGGGCCGCCGCGATACGCGCAGTATCTCGCAGGAGATCAAGGCCCAGGTCTGGCAGCGGGACGGTGGTAAATGCGTCGAGTGCGGCGAGAGCCACTATCTCGAATTCGACCACATCATTCCGTTGAGCCGGGGCGGAGCCACCAGCGCCGCCAACCTCCAGATCCTGTGTCGCGCCTGTAATCGCGCGAAGGGTGCCAATCTCTGACTGTCGTGCGCCCCATTGCGCAAACCCCCCGACCACGCTGTCGGGACGCCGTCACCAGATCCGATGGAGCCGGGTCGATGACCTGACTCCATTCTCGGCGGCCGTGACCAGGCACGACATCGGTAATTCCCCCGAGATACCCCGTATTTCTCCCGGGGTACGTATGGTCCGCGCGGCGCAGTCGCCGTCACCTTCGCGGTGTAGTCGCCCGGTGGCCGGTCAGTTGCGGCGCACGCGCTGCACGGCGGGTTCGGCGCAGAATTGCTGGGTGGCCTCGCCGAGGCTCAGTCCGGTGATATTGAGTCCGCCGGAATCGATTGTGGTGCAGGTGGTTCCGGCGACCTTGCCATTGCCGTCGTCAATCGGGCGGACCTGGGCGGTCAGCAGCGGATGCAATTTGTCCGTCATGAAGGTCCAGAATTCGATATCCCAGGCGGCATAACCGGCGCGCGAGGACACCACCACGTAGTTCGCGGCCGAGGTGTCCATACCGACTCCGGCCAGTTCGCCCGAGCGGTGATAGTCGAGGGCGTCACCGGTGGCGTGGTAGATCGCGTAGCGCGCGTTGGCGGTGGCCAGGGCGAGCGGAATGATCAGTTCATCGCGTCCGTCATTGTCCAGATCGCGGAGTTTGGGGACGGTTCCGGCGACATCGGTATCGGATTCCACGATGGTCTGCCGGGCCGAGCCGTTCGCATCGAGCACCGCGACGGTGGTGGTCATATGCGCCCGGCTGCCGGTATGCCGGATCTCGAAGCCGAGTCCGGCGATATCGTGGGATTGCAGCCGGCAGTCGGGAGCCGTTGCGGCCGTGCCGATATCGCCGCAGGGCTGCATCACCGCGCCGGGGGCGGCACTGGGCGGGGTGGCGGGTTCACCGGTGGGCGCGACGGTGGTCGAGACGACCGGGGCGGCGCTGCCCGCGAGGTTCGGCGCGGGTTCGGCGCTGCCATGTGAATCGCAGCCCGAAAGTAGTAGTGCGGCGACTGCGGCCGCGGTGCCGACCGCCGGGTTCCTCCCCATACCGGCGAGGATAGCCGTCTGCCGCCCGCTACACGACGTCATGTGCACATCTGCGCACTCATTGGCGTATGCTCGGCGCCATGCTCGATGTCCTGCGGCACACTCGATTCCGGCGACTGTTCACCGCGCAGGTGGTCGCACTGCTGGGTACCGGCCTGCTCACCGTGGCGCTCGGCCTGCTCGCCTACGATCTGGCGGGCGCTCGCGCCGGAGTGGTGCTCGGCACCGCGCTCGCGGTCAAGATGCTGGCGTATGTGGCTGTCGCGCCGTTGATTTCGGCGCTCACCGAGCGGGTGCCGCGCACCGTACTGCTGGTCTCGGCGGACGTCCTGCGCGCCGCGATCGCGCTGGCGCTGCCGTTCATCACCCGCACCTGGGAGATCTATCTGCTGATCGCACTGCTGCAATCGGCGTCGGCGACCTTCACCCCGGCATTCCAATCGGTGATTCCCAACGTGCTCCCGGATGAGCGGGATTACACCCGGGCGCTGTCGCTATCGCGCCTGGCCTACGACATGGAATCGCTGCTGAGCCCGATACTGGCGGCCGCTGCGCTCACGGTGATCAGCTATCACGCGCTGTTCGTCGGCACCGCGGCCGGTTTCGTGGTGTCGGCGACCATGGTGCGCGCCGCGCGCCTGCCCCGGTTCACCGGTGACAGTTCCGGACCACTGTGGGCACGGATCACGCACGGGGCGCGCATCATGACGCGGCGTCCGGTACTGCGCGGCCTGCTGGCCATGAATCTGGTTGTGGCGGCGGCTACTTCACTCGTCGTGGTGAATACCGTCGTCTATGTCCGGGATCGGCTCGGCGGCACGAATTCCGATGTGGCGCTGGCGCTGGGCTGTTTCGGGCTGGGCTCCATGCTGGTGGCGCTCATGCTGCCTCGCATCCTGACGGGCGTCCCGGACCGCGCGGTCATGCTGACCGGATGCCGCATCCTGCCGGGGGCATTGGCCGTGGCGGCGGTGATTCCGCTGCTCGGCCCATTCACCGGCAGCGCACTGCTGTCCGTGACCTGGATCGCGCTCGGTGCGGGCACCTCCATGATCAACACCCCGTCCGCGCGGCTGCTGCGCGCCGAATCCGATTCCGCCTCCCGCACCGCGGTTTTCACCGCGCAGTTCTCGCTCTCGCACGCGTGTTTCCTGCTCACCTATCCCATCGCGGGCGGGCTGGGCGCGGTGGCCGGGCTGCCGATCACGGCGGTGGTACTCGCGGTGATCGCTACACTGGCAGCTACGACGGCCGCGCGGGTGTGGCCCGCGCTCGCCCCGGTGGGTGGTGAGGTGACGGCAGGAAGGTGAGTCATGGTGAGCAAGAGCAATGCGAAACCATTGCCCGCCGCTGCCAGTCTCACGCATCCGGTCGATCCGGACCAGGCCCGCCTGGACGCGGCGACTGCCACCTTCCGCATGCTGTCCGACCCCACCCGCCTGCATATTCTCTGGATTCTGGCCGACGGCGAGGCCGATGTCACCGCGCTCACCGAGGCGTGCGGCGCATCCCGCACGGCGGTCAGCCAGCATTTGGCCAAGCTGCGATTCACCGGTCTGGTGGATACCCGGCGCGATGGCCGCCGCATCATCTATCGCATTCGGGACGGTCATCTGGCGCGCCTGGTCCGCGAGGGCCTGAACCACGCCGATCACATCGTCACCGGTGAACCCGCGCACGAATAGCGCGCACTCCCCCGTCGTTCCGAACGGGACTTTTCTCGTCCGTCTCCTGGTCAGTGGGACGTACCCTCGCGGCCGGTCGCCGCGCGCTCAACGATATGCCTAATCGAAATAGTTTCTGAATGAAGTCGAGAGGGCACGCATGCATGCCAGCGCCGAGCAGGCCGAACAAAACGATGTGATCATCATCGGCGCCGGATTCGCCGGTCTCTACGGTGTCCATCGGGCCGCCCGGGCCGGATTGAACGTGCTGGGCCTGGAGGCCGGCGAGGATGTGGGCGGCACCTGGTTCTGGAATCGCTATCCGGGCGCGCGCTGCGATGTGGAGAGCGTGGACTACTCCTATTCGTTCGATGACGATCTGCAGCAGAGTTGGACCTGGACGGAGCGTTTCGCCGCACAGCCGGAGATCCTGGCCTACATCCGGCATGTGGCCGATCGCTTCGATCTCAAGCGCCACTACCGTTTCGAGCAGACCGTCACCGCCGCGCATTTCGATGACGAGGCCGCCATCTGGACGATCACCACCGCCTCGGGCGATGAATTCCGTTCCCGTTTCGTGGTTTTCGCCACCGGCTGCCTGTCCGCGCCGATCAAGCCGAATATCCCGGGCGTGGAAACCTTTGCGGGCGAGGAGCTTTTCACCGCGCGCTGGCCGGAGGAGGGCGCGTCCTTCGCGGGCAAGCGGGTCGGCGTGATCGGCACCGGCTCGTCCGGTATCCAGGCCTCCCCCATCATCGCCCGGGAAGCCGAGGCGCTCACCGTCTTCCAGCGCTCCCCCAATTTCAGTGTGCCCATGCCGAATCGGCCGTGGACCGCGCAGGAGCAGCAGGATATCCGCGCCACCTACGGGCAGCGCCGGGAGAAGTCCTACTACGCCCCCGCCGCGACCCCGCATCCCAGCCTGCAGACCAAGGCGCTGGAGATGAGCCCCGCGGACCGCGAGGCCGCCATGGAGGACCGCTGGAACGGCGGCGGCGTGCTGTTCAACAAGGTGTTCCCGGATCAGAACAGCGATATCGCGGCCAATGAGATCGTGCGCGATTTCGCGGTCGCCAAGATTCGCGCCAAGGTCGAGAGCGATGCCGTCGCAGCGGATCTCATTCCCACCGATCATCCGATCGGCACCAAGCGCATCTGCACCGACTCGGGCTACTACGAGATGTTCAATCGCCCGAACGTCACACTGGTGAACCTGCGCCGCGAGCCGATCGAGGAGATCACCCCCACCGGCATTCGCACCGGGGACAAGTTCATCGAGATCGACACCCTGGTCTACGCAACGGGATTCGACGCCATGACCGGCGCGCTGTTGCGCATCGACATCCGGGGCGCGCGCGATACCCGGCTGCGGGACACCTGGGCCGACGGTCCGGTCACCTACCTGGGCTTCGGTATTCACGGTTTCCCGAATATGTTCAGCATCAACAGCGTCGGCACCCCGTCGGTGATGGCGAATATGGTGCTGCACTCGGAACAGCAATTGGATTGGGTGCTCGCGCTCATCGAACATTGCCGCGCACAGGGGATTCGACAGGTCGAGGCACGCGAGGAGGCGGCGGCCAAATGGACCGATCACCTCATGGAGGTCGCCGAGGGCACGCTGTTCGTCAAGGCGAACTCCTGGTACATGGGCGCGAATGTGGAGGGTAAGAAGCGCGTATTCATGCCGTACATCGGCGGTTTCGGCAATTACCGCCGGTTCTGCGATGACGAGCGCGACAGCGGGTATCCGAGCTTCGAACTCAGCTCGTAATCGGTAACGAGAAACCGGCTCGCCTCCACATCCCCTTGGAGGCGAGCCGGTGTCTTTGTGTGCGAAGAACTTCCGGTCAGGCGGGCAGGCCGAGTCCGGCTGCCAGCACCGGCCAGGAATTCTTCAGGTCATCCTGCCAGTAGCCCCAGGAGTGGGTTCCGGTCGGTGTGAAATTGAAGGTGGCCGGGATGCCGAGCTGGCCGAGTTTGGCCTGCAGATTATGCGAGCAGTAATTGGTCGCGGCTTCCAGGGTGCCGCCGACGGTGACCTGATTGGCCAGGCCACCGACGCCGGGCAGGGTGTGCGTGCCGTCCAGGGTGTCCCACGGGCCGGGCAGGCCGGAGCCGCTGGAAATATAGAGATCGACGCCGCGCAATTGATCGGCGTGCACATACGGGTCATTGGCGGCCCACATCGGATCACCCTGCGGGCCATACATATTCGCCGAATCTCCGCCGCCCGCGGCGACGACGGTATTGACGAAGTTGTAGCCCAGCGGATCACTGATCTGGGCGCAGCCGCTGTACGAGGCCACCGATTGATAGAGACCCGGTGCGGCGATGGGCAGCTGCAATACCGACGTGCCCGCCATCGAGAGTCCGGCGATGGCGTTGCGCCCGTTGGTGTTCAACGCCCGATCGATGAGCGGCGGCAACTCCTCGGTGAGGAAGGTCTTCCACTTGTTCACGCCCAGTTTGGGATCCGGCTCGCGCCAATCGGTGTAGTAGCTGAATTGACCGCCGACCGGCTGCACCACATTGACGTTCTTATCGGACAGGAAGTTCAGCACATCGGTCTGCTTCTGCCAGGTGGCCGAATCCTCGCCGCCGCCCGCGCCATTGAGCAGGTACAGCACCGGGGCCGGGGCGGAGGTGTCGGCGGGGCGCTGCACATCGATCTCGATGTTCTTGTCCATGGCGGCCGAGTAGACCTGGAGTTTCACGGTGCGGTCGTCGCCGGGGGCGCTGGAGACGATCTTGGAGCCGTCAGCGGAGGTGCCGGAGGGGCTCAATGCCGATTCCGGTGCGGCGGACGCGGTACCCGCGGCGATTGGTAGCAGGACGGTTGCGGTCAACGCGACAACCGCGCCGCCCAAGGTCTTCGACAATCGCACGCGGGTGATCTCCTCGTTCAGATGGCTATTTCCGCTCGGAAAGAAATAAGCCTGCCCCAGTTCACTGAGCGTTTGCTAGCGCGAACCTGATGGGCCGCTGAGAGAGGTTCCTGACCAGCGCGAAGCACCCCGGAATCCGTGCTGTCGATGATCGGTCCGGTGCTGTCAGCGCACTGTCGGCCGACTGTCAGCGGCGCTCGGCAAGCTGATTTCAGACCGGATGAGCGGCACCGAACGAGCCGCCACCGCACCCACGGAAGAGGTAATCGAAATGTCCGAAATCGCGCTCCAGGAATTCGTCGCCGCCACCGCCGAGAAGTTCGGCATCCCCGGCATCTGCGTCGGTATCCGGGTCGACGGCCGCGAGATCTTCGCCGCGCACGGCGTCACCAGCATCGAGAATCCGCTGCCCGTCGACAAGGACACGCTGTTCACCGTCGGCTCGGTCAGCAAGACCTTCACCGTCACCGCGATCATGCAGTTGGTCGCCGAGGGGAAGGTCGAACTCGACGCACCGGTGCGCACCTACGTACCGGAACTGACCCTGATCGACGAAACCTCCGCCGCGACAATCACTGTCGGGCAGCTGTTGAATCACACCTCCGGACTCGAATGGAATGTCATCAACGACACCGGTGAGGGCGATGACGCGCTGGCCCGGTTCGTCGCCGAATTGGCGGAGATCCCGCTCATCGCCGCGCCCGGCGTGCGCGCCTCCTACAGCCAGGCCGGATACAACCTGCTGGGCCGCGTTATCGAGAAGGTCACCGGGCAGCCCTTCGAGGATGTCGTGCGCACCCGGGTGCTGGCCCCGCTGGGCCTGACCGCCACCGGCTACCTGCGCAACGAGCTCATGACCCGCCGCTTCTCGGTCGGCCACGAGCGCGGCGAGGATGGCGAACTGTCGGTGATCCGCGCCTGGAACGGCACCCGCGCCAATAACCCGGGCGGCGGCATCTCCTCCACGGTCACCGAGCAATTGCGCTGGGCGCGTTTCCAACTCGGCGACGGCACCACTGAGGATGGCGAGACCGTCCTGCCCGCCGCGTGGCTGGATCTGATGAAACAGCCCACCGTGCAGCTGAAGTCGAGCACCCTCGGTGATGCCCTGGGCCTGTGCTGGTTCCTGCGCGATGTCGACGGCGTCCGCACCGTCGGCCACGGCGGCTCGGCCTTCGGCCAGTTCGCGGAACTGCTGCTGGTGCCCGAACGCGATTTCGCCATCTCGGTCATGTCCAACGCCAGCCCCGACGGCATCCCCGCCAATGTGGCCATCGTCCGCTGGGCCCTCGAGCACTACCTCGGCGTCATCGACTCCGATCCCGAACCGATCGCCCACGACCCCGACCGCGCCCGAGAACTGGTGGGCACCTACGACATCGACGCCATGACCATGACCGTCCTGATGGACGACACGGGCCTATCCCTGGAATGCAAGATCAAGCCCGAAATCCGCGCCGCCTCCGACACCGACCTCCCCCAGGACCACCCACCCTTCCCCTTCGGCCTGCTCCCCGGCGACGACGACGAATACATCATCACCGAAGGCTCCTTCAAGGGTCAGCGCGGCTACTTCAGCCGCAACACCTCCGGCAAGATCACCGGCCTCGACCTGGCAGGCCGCCTCTTCACCAGGGTCTAGCACCACCGGGTGGCGGACTACCCGCCACCCGGCTCGGTGTCAGGGCGTTGGTAGTTCGGCGCGGAGGCGGGCAAGGGCTTCGGTTCGGGGGAGGTCGGAGCCGGTGAGGTAGGCGGTTCGGAAGGGGTGTTCGCCGAGGCGGGTGATGAGGTCGGTGATGAGGGTGCGGAGTTCGGGTTCGCCGTCGTCGAATACGCCTCGGATTACGGCGCTCAGGCCCAGTGAGGTGGCTGCGGCGGATGGATCGTCTTCCAGCAGTTGCAATTTGGCCAGTAGTTCCGCCGCCTGGGCGGTGGCCTCGGTGACCGCTGCGACGTCACCGTAGACGAATGCGCCCTCGATGACCTCGGGGAGGAGTCTGCGGGCTGCGGCGGCGGAACCGTCGGCGAGCCGATCTGCCATGCGCGCCATCGCGATTCGGTTGAGTACGATGCCGTCGGGGACCGGCAACCGCCCGATGCGCTGTTCGAGCAGATCCAGATCGCGTTCGGCCTGCGCCACATCGCCTGTGCGGCGGTGCAATTCGGCCTCGCTGAATCCGAGGACGGCCGTCATTCGGGCATACCCGAGTTCCTCCGCCACCCGCTGTGCGGCGCGGATATCGTTCTCGGCTCCGGCGAAGTCCCCGCTGCGCATGCGTTCTCGGGTCAGTTCGGTGCGGCTGGTGAAGACATCGTCTTCCATCCCGAGTTCGGAGGCGATGACCACGGCTCGCCCGAAGGCCGCGATGGCGTCGTCGTGCGCGCCGCGCAGCGAATGATCCCGCCCGACCGCGAGCAGGGCCATGCCGAGCCCCCAGCGGTCCCCGGCGATCTCGAAGTCCCGCAGGGCTTCCCGCCGCTCCACGGCTCCGGCGAGCAGCTCACCGCGCCCGGTGAATGCCATATCCCGTGCGAGGTGCGCACTGGCCCGCAGCCACGGGTCGGGCCATTCCAGCGCACGTTCCAGCTGCTGCTCCCCCAGCTCATCCTCACCTGCTTGAAATGCGAGCAGCGAAGTCCACAGCGGCAGTGCGGGATGGAATTCCAGCGCCCCGGTCCGCACGCAGTCCTCGACCAGCTCACGCACCGACACCGATTCGTCGGCGGGCGCTCCGGCCATCAACTGAATCACCCGGTAGGCCGCTCGCGCGTCCTCCGGTAGCTCGTCACCGAAGCGCAGGACACCGGCGATGGCGGTCTCGAACTGGCTGCTCATCCCCCGAATCCCCCAGTACCAGAACATCGCCCGCGTGAACCGGCTCGCCAACTGTGCCCGTCCCGCAGCATCGAACTGCCCCGCTTCGCGCTCTCCGGCGGCAGGTGGTTGGGCTGCACGGAGAGCGGCGGCCATATTCGCGTGTTCGGCGTCGAAAACGGCGATGGCGCTGAGTTGTTCGCCGGTGCGAAGCAAAGGTTCGAGTTGTTCGGCAAGGACCAGGTAGTGGTGGGTGAAGACGGCGGTGAGGTCATCCCCTGAGTTCACGAGTTGCTCGGCGGCATAGGCGCGAATGGTTTCGAGCATGCGATAGCGGGGTTGATCATCATCCGACGCCTGCACCACGGACTTCTCGACCAGCGCGCCGAGAAGGTAGACGATATCGTCGGCCGGGAGCGCGTCATCGGCGCAAATGGCTTCCAGCGCTTCGATTGTCGCGCCGCCGGGGAACGCGGACAGGCGGCGGGCGAGAATGCGCTCCGAATCCTCCAGCAGATCCCAGCTCCACTCCACCAGCGCGAGCAGGGTGCGCTGGCGCGGTAGGGCGGTACGGCTGCCAGAGGTGAGCAGCCGGAAGCGATCATCCAGTCGGCGAGCAATCTGATCGATGCTCATGGCGCGGAGTTTGGCGGCAGCCAGCTCCAAAGCCAGTGGGACGCCGTCAAGTTGGCGGCAGATCTCCACGACCGGTCCGAAAGTGCGATCGTCCAGGATGAACCCTGGGCGCACGGCGACGGCACGATCGAGAAACAGCTGTACCGCCGGGGACCGCTGCGCGACAGCGGCTTCGGTAACCGATGCCGGTACCGCGAGCGGCTCCAGGTGGCACAGCGCCTCACCGGTGATGGCGAGCGGCTCGCGACTGGTGGCGAGAATCCGCAACTGCGGCAGCCGATCCAGCAGTCGCGCGGCGAGTTCGGCCGCGGCCGCGATGACGTGCTCGCAATTGTCCAGAACCAGTACCGCCGCACCGACATCGAGCAGTTCGGCAAGTCGCGCGGTCTTATCCGTCGCACTCCCGTCCGCGGCCCGATCCAACGCTCCCGCAACAGCATCGGCGAGTTGATCCGGTGCCCCGATCTCGGCCAGCGGCACGAAGAACACGGGTCCACCGCCATACCGGGACATGGCTTCGAGCGAAAGCCGAGTCTTCCCCGCCCCACCCGGCCCGACAATGGTGACCAGCCGCGATTCCCCGAGCAGCCGCGCGACGGCAGCCAATTCTCCATCCCGCCCGACGAAGCTGTTCAACCGAGCGGGCAACGTACTCCCGACGGGTTCCCTACGCACGGGCGGACTTTCGAGCTCCCCGCGCAACAGCGCGAGATGCGTATCGCGCAATTCCGCCGAGGGATCGATCCCCAGCTCATCCCCGAGCCGCTCGCGCATATCCTCGTACACCGCGAGCGCATCGGACTGCCGTCCCGCCGCGGCCAGCGCCCGAATGCGCAGCGCGGCGAGCCGCTCACTCAGCGGATGCGCACTCCCCTCGACCTCGAGATCCACGAGAATCTCCGCGAATCGCCCCACTTGAATCTCAGCGGCAAACCGATCCTCGACCGCCCCGGCCCGCATATCCTCCAGCCGCGCGGCCACGGACCGCACGAACGGCGCATCCTCCACATCCCCGAGCACCGGCCCGCGCCACAACCCGAGCGCCTCGGTAAGCGCCACCGACGCGGACTCCGCTCGCACCCGCGCGGATTCACCCCGCCCCGCGCCCGATTCGGCCTGCCCGGCCGCGAGTTCCCGCCGCCCCCGCTTGACCAGCTCCT
Source organism: Nocardia sp. NPDC056000 (assembly GCF_042269265.1). NCBI lineage: Bacteria > Bacillati > Actinomycetota > Actinomycetes > Mycobacteriales > Nocardiaceae > Nocardia > Nocardia sp. NPDC056000. Next base: position 185,562 of record NZ_JBHJXS010000013.1, read on the forward strand.
CGAACCGCTCGGCATCAACCTCGACCCCGGGCAATCGATACCCGCCCGCCCCGAGCTCCACGGTCCCCGCCCCGCCCAGCGCCCGCCGCAATCGCGAAACCAGCGCCTGCAATGCCCCCGCCGCATCCGCGGGCGGCTCCTCCCCCCACAATCCGTCGATCAGCGCCCCCACCGGTACCGCCCCACCGGCCTCCAGTGCCAGCCGGGCCAGCAACATCCGCACCCGAACCCCACCGACCTCGATGGACGTCCCATCCTCGGCCCACGCCACCACCGGCCCCAACACACCTACCCGCACCCGCCGAGTCTGGCAGAACCGCACCGCCGCATGCGAGCCCGTGGTGAAGGCATGGGCAGTCCGCATTACCCCCGAGGTAATCGACGCGGATCACTCCCTTCAGGCACAGTCGATCTCATGACTGAATCTCCATTGGATCCGATCGGCGCGAAACTGTTCAGCACCATGCCGTTCGCGGACCGGCTCGGTATCGAGGTGCTCGAGCATGGTCCGGAGCAGGTGCGCAGCCGCCTGGCCTGGGATGAATCGCTGTGCACGCTGGGTGGCGGTTTGCACGGTGGCGCGCTGATGGCGCTGGCGGATTCCACGGGTGCGGTGTGCGCGTTCCTGAATCTGCCCGAGGGCAAGCAGGGCACCACTACGGTGGAGTCGAAGACGAATTTCCTGCGCGGTGTGCGTTCGGGCTATGCCACCGCGACGGCGCGCCCGCTGCACGCGGGCCGCAGTTTCATCGTGGTGGAGACCGAAATCCGGGATGACGCAGGAAAACTCGTCGCCAAGGTGACCCAGACGCAGGCGGTGCTCTAACCGTCCCACCCCCGTGCTGCCCGTTGAGCCGAACCCGCCTGTGAACCGTGGTACCTGCTGGCGATAGCGTCATGACGAACGTTCGGCAGCATGAGGTGGTCAGATGAGGCAGATTCTTTTCGCGGTGATGATCGCGCTCGCGGTGTCGATAACACTGACACCGCTGCTCATCAAGCTGTTCGCGAAAAGGAATGTCGGACAGGAGATCCGGTCCGACGGCCCGGCCAGTCATCAGGCCAAGCGCGGCACCCCGACCATGGGCGGTATCGCCATCCTGGTCGGTATGTGGGCCGGGTACCTGGGCTCGCATCTGATCGGAATCCGCTATGACGCAGAGGGTTTGACCGTCTCGGGCCTGCTGGTGCTGGGCCTGGCGACCGCGCTGGGCATCGTCGGCTTCCTGGACGACTACATCAAGCTCACCAAACGCCGCAACCTCGGCCTCACCGCCAAGGGCAAATATCTGGGCCAGCTCACCGCCGCCATCGTTTTCGGTGTGCTGGCGTTGCGCTTCCCGAACAGCTCCGGCCTGACCCCGGGCAGCCGTCACCTGTCCTATGTCCGCGACTACACCTTCCTGTCGTTCGGCGTGGTCGTCTTCCTGATCCTCGTGGTGTTCCTGGTGGTGGCCTGGTCGAACGCCGTCAATATCACCGACGGCCTGGACGGTCTGGCCGCGGGTTCCATGGCCCTCGCGCTGGGCGCGTACGTGATCGTCACGCTCTGGCAGTACACCAACGCGTGTTCCATCAAGCCCGGCCCGGCCTGCTATCAGGTCCGCGACCCGCTGGATCTGGCCCTGGTCTGCGCCTCGGGGGCGGCGGCCTGCATCGGCTTCCTGTGGTGGAACGCCAATCCGGCCAAGATCTTCATGGGCGATACCGGCTCGCTGGCGCTGGGCGGGCTTATCGCCGGCATCTCGATCACGACCCGCACCGAACTGCTCATGGTGGTGATCGGCGCGCTGTTCGTGGCGGAGATTCTGTCTGTGCTGCTACAGATCGCGGTCTTCCGGACCACCCGGACCCGGCTGTTCAAGATGGCCCCGTTCCATCACCACTTCGAGCTGAGCACCTGGCCGGAGACGGCGGTGATCATCAGATTCTGGCTGCTCGGGGGCATTTCCGCAGGCGTCGGCCTGATGCTCTTCTACGGTGAGCACCTCGCCACGGCACATTGACGGTTTAGCTGTTACTGGCGGTTCCATATATGCGTAGAATATTGCTACGCTCACGCAGCAAACGATGACCGGGCCCCGCGCCCGGCCGTCACGCCACAAAGTTGTGTCATTGGAACTAACCAGGAGTATCGATGAAGCTACTTCCGAAACTGGGCCGCCGTACGGTGATCGAACCCGGCGAGGTAGCCCTGCACGCCCGGAACGTGCGATTCGATTGGTCGAACACCAAACCGGTGTGGATGGCCTCCGAACCCATCGCCTCACATGTCCTCAATGCGCTGAGCATGCTGCTGCCCGAGGGCGAGCGCATGTTCCTGGTCACCTACGGCGAAGCCCTGGAACTGGTGCGCGACGAGAAGCTGCGCGAGGCCATGATCGGCTTCATCGGCCAGGAATCCATGCACGCCGAAAGCCATAACGGAGCCCTCGAAGAGGTGCTGGCCACGCACGGCATCGACGTGGAACCCTATGTGCGGCAGGCGGAATTCCTCTTCCGCAAGACCCTGGGCCACCGCGAGATGCCCACCGCCGCGGCCCAGCAGCAGGTGCTGGTGGAACGCCTGGGCGTGATCGCGGCGCTGGAACACTTCTTCGCCTTCCTCGGCGATTGGATCCTCAACGCCGATCTGGAGAAGTTCGACGCCGACCCGCAGATGCTGGACCTGTTCCGCTGGCACGGGGCCGAAGAGGTCGAGCACCGCATGGTCGCGCACGATGTCGCCGAGTACTTCGGGGTGGGCTATGTCCGCCGCGGGGCGCTCATGCTGCTCGTCTTCCCGATCTTCATCGCACTGCTGCTGCGCGGCACCAAGTACCTGGTACATCAGGATCCGGCGCTGCCCAATCACCGGTATCCGGTGCTGGTGCTGCGGATCTTCGCGTGCATGTGGCGCGGTTCGGTGCCCGGTATCCCGTCGCTGCTGATCAGCGCCCTGTCCACGTTCAAGCCCGGTTACAGCCCCGAACCCGTTGGCTCGACCGCGCAGGCCGTGGCGTACCTGGCGCAGTCCCCGGCGGCTCGGATCATGGCCTCGTGACCACCATGAACACCATCCGGCCGGTTCCCGCCACGCCGCCGGCGGACCTGTACGGCAGGGAGCGCGTCGATCGCGCCACCCGCGTGCTGGATCTGATCGCCGAATCACGGCTGCGCTGGACCACTTTCGTGAATCGGAAGCAGCCGCCCGCGGCCATCGACGACCGGCGCACCCCGCTGGTGCTGGTGGAGCGCCGAGTGGAGGCGCACGATACCGATGTCATCAGCCTGATGTTCACCGCACCGGACGGCCGGGCGCTGCCGGAGTGGCGGCCGGGCGCGCATCTGGACCTGGAGCTGCCTTCGGGCAAGGTGCGGCAGTACTCGCTGTGCGGTGATCCCGCCGACCGGCACGCCTATCGAATCGCGGTGCGCCGCATACCGAATGGTGGCGGTGGCTCGCTCGAGGTGCATGAGGCGCTCACCGTGGGCACGGCGGTCACCGTGCGCGGACCGCGCAATGCCTTCCCGTTCGTGCTGCCCGGTTACGGATCCTCCGCCGCCCGAGTGCATTTCGTGGCGGGCGGGATCGGCATCACGCCGATTCTGCCGATGATCCGCATGGCGCATCGCCTCGGCGTCGACTGGACCATGACCTATGTCGGGCGCAGCCGGGACACGATTCCCTTTCTCTCCGAAGTGGAATCGTTCGGATCGCGCGTCAGCGTGCGCACCGATGACGAGCACGGACTGCCCACCGCGGCCGATCTGCTGCCCGGTGTCGGCCCCGATACCTCGGTCTACTGCTGCGGTCCGGTCATGATGACCCAGACCATCGCCGACGCCGTGCGCGATATGCCCGGCGTGGAAATGTATTCCGAGCGTTTCTCACCGCCGCCGGTGGTCAACGGCACCGCCTTCCAGGTGGAGCTGGCCCGCACCGGTGAGGTCATCGACGTCCCCGCCGATAAGTCGGTGCTCGAAGAAGTGCTCAAAGTCCGCCCCGACAGCGCGTATTCGTGCCGTCAGGGTTTCTGCCGCACCTGCCGGGTGAGCACACTGCGCGGCGAGGTGGATCATCGCGACACCGTGCTCACCGATACCGAGCGCGCCGCGGGCGACATGCTCATCTGCGTATCGCGTTGCACCGGTGACCGTTTGGTCCTGGACCTCTAGACCTCAGCCCTGGCTCCATTCCTCCGAGCTTCGTGGAGAAGACCGTGACCGAACAAACCATCATCCCCGCCTCCGAGCGCATCGTGCGCAGCGGCGAATTCGATATCGCCGTCTACGAATACGGTGAGCCGTCCGCGGAAACCATTGTGCTGGTGCACGGCTGGCCTGATGACAATCACCTGTGGGATCGGGTGGTGCCGCTGCTGGCCGACCGCTTCCACGTGGTCACCTACGACACCCGCGGGCACGGGCGGTCCACCCGCACCGATCGCACCGAGGACTACCGGCTCGAGCATTTCGCCGCCGACTTCTTCGCGGTCGCCGACGCGGTCAGCCCGGACGCGCCCGTACACGTGCTCGCGCACGACTGGGGTTCGGTGGAGATGTGGGAGGCGGTGTGCGAACCACAAGCCGCCGAACGCATTTCGTCCTTCACCTCGGTATCCGGCCCGAACCTGGACCATATGGGCGCGTGGATGCAGAAGAACGTGGCGCGCGGCAAGCTCTGGGGGCCGTTCACCCAGCTGCTGTCCTCCACCTACACCGGCCTGTTCATGACCCCGGTACTGCCGCGCGTACTGCTGCGCCCGCTGGGCACCGAGAAGGTGTGGTCGCGGTTCGTCGGGCTGATGAACGACACCTCGCCGGAGAACATCAAATTCGGGCCGGAGTTCCGCCGCGACTTCTTCGACGGAATGCGCATCTACCGCGCCAATATCGTGCAGCGGGTGACCGGTCCGCGCGAGCGCCGCACCGAGGTGCCGGTGCAATTGGTCATCGCGCGCCGGGATGTGGCGGTGCGCGCCGCACCGTACGCCGACACCAAGGAGTGGGCGCCCAACCTGTACCGGCGTGAGGTCGGCGGCGGGCACTGGCTGCCGTTCTCGCATCCGGAATTGCTGGCCACCTCGACCATCGAATTGATCGATTCGCTGCGCACCGGGGAGACTTCGCGGGCGCTGCGCCGTGCCGAAGTCGGCCGGGAGCAGCGGCCTTTCGAGGATCAGCTGCTGGTCATCACCGGCGGCGGCAGCGGTATCGGCCGTGAGACCGCGCTGGCCTTCGCCCGGCAGGGTGCGGAGGTGGTGCTCTCGGACATCAACCTCGATTCCGCCAAGGAGACCGCGGAACTCATTGCGCGCGAAGGCGGTACGGCGCACGCGTACCAGCTGGACGTATCCTCCGAGGCCGCGGTCACCGAGCATGCCGCCGCGGTGATCGCCGCGCACGGGGTGCCGGACATCCTGATCAACAATGCGGGGATCGGGCAGGCGGGCGATTTCTTCGACACGCCCGCCGCGGAATTCGATCGCGTGCTCAATATCAATCTCTACGGCGTGATCAATGGCTGCCGCACCTTCGGTAAGGCCATGGCCGATCGCGGGCTCGGCGGGCACATCGTGAATCTGTCGTCGATGGCCGCCTATACGCCGCAGCGCGGTTTCTCGGCGTACTCGACGAGTAAGTCGGCGGTATTCATGTTCTCCGACTGCCTGCGCGCGGAATTGTCCGGCAAGGGTATCGGCGTGCATACCATCTGCCCCGGTATCGTGCACACCAATATCGTTGCCAACACTCGTTTCTCGGGCGTCTCGGCCGAGGTCGAGGCCGCCAAGCAGGAGCGCTTCGACAAGCTGTACGCGGCCCGCCGCTACGGTCCGGAGAAGGTCGCGGCGCAGATCCTCAAGGCTGTCGAGCAGAACCGTGACGTGGTGCCGGTGACGCCGGAAGCCTGGTTGCAGTACCGCTTCAACCGCTTCGCGCCGGCCGTGGCGCGGTTCTTCGCGGCGCGCGTGAAGCTCACGTAACACGAAATAAGCATGTGCCCCTCGCGGATATCCGCGGGGGGCTTTTTCGTGTCCCGAAATTGCGTGTACCCAGCAGCTCGGGCGTTCACACCCATTTCCATTCCCCGAATTGCGGGGTCTGTCGAGCCGTCTTGCGGCGCTGTAGTTTTCAACTACAACAAATGACACCGGGGAGGTGAATCGCAATGCATGGGATCATTGCCTGCATTATTTTCGTGGCTCTGGCGGTGCCGGTCGCGGTGTTGATCTGGTCGAGCAATCGCGCGGAGATCAAGAGTCGGGGGCGCCGCAATCGGAGTTCGAGCTACCGCTACGGCAGCAAATACGGCGGCAGCGGCAGCAGCGGTTCGGCAAGTTGCGGCGGCGGCGGTTGCGGCGGCGGGCACGGTCACGGCGGCGGCTGCGGGGGCGGTAGCGGGTGTGGCGGGGGCGGCTGCGGCGGTGGTGGGGGCGGCTGCGGTGGCGGCGGCGGAAGTTGAGCTATCGATTGCGGCGCTGCGGGTTTCAGGCTTCGGCCCGCAGCGCCGCTTCGATGAGATCGACCCGCTCACCCGGGACACCCCACGGGTCATCCACTCCCACAACGGTATCCAGGTCCCACAGCACGCACTTCTCATCCGGCTGCGCCACCATGCTCCAGGCGACCACGGTGCGGCCGAGTTGATCGGACATCGGATCATCCGGATTGCCCGAACCCTCACCGGCCGGGAAGTGGTGCAGGAAGCGGCCGTACGCGCTGTCGCAGAAGCGCTGATAGCGCATGGTGCACAGGATGAGTCCGTGCCAGGCTTCATCGACGGCGAACGACGGCATTCCGATCACCTGCCCGTCCCGCATGGCCGCCCCGCAGCAGCGAAGCCATTGCCGCAGACCGGTTTCCACCAGGTCGCGGGGCTGCCAGGGGCAGGTCTTGTAGACGGCTTCGGGGAGCACCAGGTCCCGCACCGCGTTATTGATCCGGTCGACCCCGAGTGGCCGGAAACGTTGCAGCATCATGATTCACGGTACTTCGAGAAGTCGGGGACGCACATGGCGGTGATTCTGGGGGCTGCCGGAACGGCGAACCGCCGGGCATGGCTGCCCGGCGGTATCGGCTCAGTTGGCGGTTTCGATGTCCCGGTTCTGGCCGCGGGTGGCGCGCAGGCTGGTGAAGGTCACCGTCGCCAGCACCACCACGATCACCACCAGCGAGGCGGCCGTCGGAATGGTCGGCACGCCGCTCCAGACGCCGTGCGCCCAGTGCAGCACCAGCTTCACGCCGATGAAGGCGAGGATGGCGGCCAGGCCGTAGGCCAGGTGCACCAGTCGCGAGAGCGCGGCGTGCAGCACGAAATACAGTGCGCGCAAACCGAGTAGCGCGAAGGCGTTGGTGGCGAAGACCAGGAACGGGTCACCGGTGACCCCGTACACGGCGGGCACGGAGTCGACGGCGAAGACCAGGTCGGTGACGATCACGGCGGCGACGACCAGCGCCAGCGGGGTGAGGGCGCGGCGTCCGGCCTCGATCACGGTCATCTTGGTGCCGCGGTAGTCATCGGTGACGGGCATGAACCGGCGCATCAGCTTCACCGATTTCATGGACGAGACATCGACCTCCTGGTCGTGCCCGCCCGCCGCGTCGGCCAGCAGTTTCACCGCGGTGACCAGCAGAATCAGACCGAACAGCAGGAAGGCCCAGTCCAGTGTGGCCAGGGCGGCCGCGCCGAGTGCGATGAAGATGCCGCGCAGGACCAGCGCGCCGGCGATGCCGTAGAGCAGCACCCGCTGTGCCAGCGCCACCGGGACCGCGAAGGCGGACAGCAGCAGCATGAACACGAAGAGGTTGTCGACCGAGAGCGATTTCTCCAGCAGATAACCGGTGAAGAACTCCAGCCCGGTCTCATTGCCGTTGCGCACCCACAGGAAGATGCCGAAGGCCACCGGTAGGGCGATGTAGAAGACCGTCCACCCGATCGCCTCGCGCATCGAAACCTCGTGCGGGCGGCGGGTTATCGCGAAATCCAAGACCAGCAGCGCCAGCACCACACCGATGGTGCTCGCCCACAACCAGGGCGTTCCGATGGATTCGATGGCGGCGGGGCTCGCCAGGAATGATAGATCAGTACTCATAGGACCTCCTCGGGCAGGAAAAACCGCCTGAGGTCTCCTTCACCCGTGTCCATGGGCAACCACCCGGGGATCACGATGGCGCGATCCGTACTGACCGGAATGATTCTTGGGAAGTACTCCCCTCGTCCGCAGAGGATAGCGGACCTTTAACTCACCTGTCCAACACGCCGCGCCGTGGTCTCGCTCACCCCGGCGCGGCTTTTGCGCCTCTACCTGGGGCTGAGCACCACGACGGCGATTTGCCGGGAAGTCTTCTTCTGATACTCCGCGTATCGCCCGCCATTGACCTTGTCGACCAGGGCGAAGCGGCGCGCGTACTCCGGATCATCCGGATAGGTCGGCGTGGCGGTCACCTGAATCTTGGTGGTCCCCACCTGAATCTCGCAGTCCGGCTTGGCCTTCACATTGGCCAGCCAGCCCGGCGGCCGCGACGATCCGCCATTGGAGGCCGTCACCAAGTAGTCCTTGCCGTCCTTGGCGTAGGTGAGCGCCGAGGTCCGCGGCTGGCCCGTCTTGCGCCCGACGGTCCGCAACAACAGCGTCGGATTCCCGAACAGCAGCCGATGCCCGACCAGCCCGCCGCTCTTCTCATAGATCCATTGATGCCCACGTAGCACATTCACGAACAGATTCGCCATGACTTCCTCCCGCTGAGTGGTAACGCCACCCTATGCGGTTCACGATCTGCTCACGAAGCCGCCACTACGGTTGCCTCGCTCGCAACACCGGGAGCTCCAACTCCCCTACACACCACCAGGATTCACATGAACCCCACCCAGCTGGCCACCCCCATCAAAGAACGCAACCCCGTCCTGGTCTGGCTAGTCTGGCCCCTGATCACCCTGGGCATCTACTTCTTCGTCTGGTACTACAAGATCCACAAGGAAATGGCCGAACTCCGCCGCGACCCAGACGCCCCCGTCGCAGGCCCCCTCCTGGTCATGATCTTCCTGTCCTGGACCGGCATCGCCTTCCTGATCAGCTTCTGGCGCACCGGCGACCGCATCAAAGCTTCCCAAGAGGCCGCAGGCCTCGAAGGCACCTGCAACCCCCTCCTCGGCTTCCTCCTGAACTTCGTCTTCGGCCTAGGCATCCTCTACTACCAGCTCGAACTCAACAAGATCCCCGCTCGCTTCGCCCAGTAGCGGAACCCACTCTCCCCATACACTTTTGAGGCAATCCACTCCCCCGCCGACCCCATCGGCGGGGGTTTCCCAACTCAACCTACGACACCGTAGCCCCCAACTAGGCATCCCCCACCTGGTCGGGGTAACATCGCGAGGCCCGCAGCTCCCCGCAGCGGTCAGGGGCGGTAGCTCAGTCGGTTAGAGCCGTGGACTCATAATCCATTGGTCGCGGGTTCGAGCCCCGCCCGCCCCACTTGCATCCCCTGAACTGCAAGAACTTGACACAGACTCATATAGACGAATCAATACACAACACGTATAGCTATGTATTCGATGCGCAAGACTCATCAGCTACCTCATCCAGAACGAACCGCCTTCTCTCGCACCGAAGATCACTCGTGACCATGGCAGCAGGTTCATCGAGTTGCTACTGACGCGACCGAACAAGTGCTCAGGCAAGTCGCTCGCCCCGAGTACGCACGAAGCAACTACCGGGTGTTGCAACAGGCCTTCAAATACCCTGCGACAGAGGGGATCAAAGTCACTGATCCCTTCGAAAAAACGACCTTGCCCGATGCTCGAAGATCCCGCAGTGGTCCCCCATACGACGCGATCCGCGCCCTGCTCGCGAGTGCGCGGGTACAGAATTCGAAGCCCTTCGCGATACCGCCACCATCCGGATATTCACCGATACCGGCTGCCGTGCAGGCGAACTCGCCGGGCTCGACATCGCGTTCGCCGAAACGCGGCCATGGTCATCCGTGAGGGGCCGCAGACCGCAGATAGCTCCGTGCGACGATGAAGCCAAAATGACGAGACCTACCGGGACGACTGCGCTCGGAGAGCCCACCAGAATCAGCTGACCTTATCGGCCGATCTTCCCCACAAATAGATATCGAAAGCGGGGTCCGTACCTGTTCCAGCCAGGCACGGGCCCTGCGCCTTGCTCAACCAACCCGGCAGTACGACTTGCACGGGCAGGCATGAGCTCCAAAGGGAGCGGCGACAACACAGCCACTATCAGTCGTCTTCGTCAAGGCTGTTGAGGCGGCGATGGATGTCCTCGATCCGGGCTGGAACGTTACAGTCGCCTTGACGCACCGGAACCTGGAACAGCGCCGAACTCATTCGGCCTTCGGTCTTGACGGCACCGCGGACGATGAACGGAATGCGATCGGGAAGCTGTTCTGGAATAAGGATCGCGAATATCTCACCAAGAGCTGCTGGTGTACGGCACATCTTGATCCCCATAATCTCGGGATAGACAAGGGCTTCGATTGCCCGCATATATCGATCCCTCGCGCCGATATCGATAGGGCACCCGTTAACCTCCGCAAGGAAGTCGCGCCCGTGCAGATCCTTCACTGTCCTGGCTCCGATAACTATAAGCCCGCCCTTGGCAGAGTTCGCGAACGCCGCAACATCACTGGCGATGTCGATACGACTGCGGTCTTGTTTCGGATAATGAGAATCCTTGGCGTCCAGGGCTTCCGACTCGACCGTGCCAAGTAGAAATTGCGTTTCACTCGATTCAATGGCAAAGAACATCTTTGCAGGCGAGGCAGAAAAAGGCTCGTTCATGACAATATCACGCATCTGTGACACCATGAACGCCATGTCGCGCACCGTAATGTCATTGGACGGTAGGACAGTCAGCTCGCAAGATGCACCGTCGCTGCTGTCAGCATAAAATTTCGTCTCTATGCAGGTCATCCCTCGGGCTGCCAGGGGAGCCTTGGTCAGTGAACGAATGGTTTGGTCGGTAAGGGTGGAATTTCGAGGTAAAACTACATCGATGTTGAACTCGAAACGGCCTTCGCGACAAGCCATTATGAGCATGTCTTTAGGATACGGATAGTTTGCTGCCCAGGCCGACCGAAAGACACCTACGGAAGCAGGAAAATAGTCGATGGAGATCGTAGACATGGGGTCAACCGTGGTGTCACTGTCCGCAACTGCCTGCCTCATCACCTCGGAAATTTCTCCGGCGGTGATGTCCTGGAACTCTTCCAGCCTCCCAACTGTGAATTCATATGGGTCATAGCTAGCAAGTACACGCTCGTTTGGATCGATAAACGCACGCCTATGTTTATCCCATCGAATTCTTGCATTATCTGTCATCGAATACCTCTCGCAGAGTAGCATTGCCTTCCAGAAGATTGCGGCAAATCGCGTACGCCGCAATCTGATCAGTGACAGAACCCTATCCGACGATTAACAGGCCAACCAACGAAATCCAAACACGACAAATCGTCAGGTACCGACACGATCGAGCCGTCTAGCGACGACCACAGGCGGTGGGCGGCGGCGAGACCAACGCCTGCCTCTCCACCCATTGGAGGGATGCACCACCCGCGGCCTTTGTGGCTCAATTGGTTGAGAACCGAATGAGTTTGGTTCCGCTCTCGATAATTCGTTACGGCGGCGTCTGGTCGGATCGAGAGGTGAGCTCATGGCCATCCCATGCACAGTCACCGCACTGGCGGTGTTACCGGTCCTTGCTGCCGCCGGGCACGGTGTAGCCAATGCCGCGCCGGGACGACCAGGTTTGGCGGTGCCGGGGGAAGACAATCCGGGCTGCGCACGACGCCAGATCCGCCAGTTGCACCGAGCATGGCGGACTATCCTCCGGACCTACCCGCGCGGGCCACGACCGCAACAGCAAAACAGCCCACAGCCAAACCCTCTGGCGCCACAGTCTCAGACCGCCGAACCTGAAGTGCAGCAATCCGACACAGTGCCAGACGTTGCACCGGCTGACCCGCATACGGTGCGCACCAGGAACACCACGATGGCGGTGCCGGATTGGATTGATACGAAGACTCTGGACAGGGCGCGGGCGTATCTGGACCATGTCGAATGGCAGATCGCCGCCGGATATGACAGTGCCGGATTCCCAGAACGAAGCCGACCGTCGCGCCGCCTCGACAGCGACCGGTGCCCTGAGCTGGCCGTACCATAGGAACGGAAAATCATTTCCGTGCCGGCATCTCTGACCGGTTGTGGGACGTCGGATATGCCTTCCTCTCGCCAGATGCCACCGAACGCCGCTTCCTTGGGAAGTGCGGTTGAGCGCGCCGCGCGCAGTCAACTCATGCCCCGACACGGTCAGCAGCGAGTTGGCCTGCCAGTTTCCAGGTGCGGCGTTCGTCCTCCTGGGTGCTCAGATCGGTGCTGGTGATGACTACTTCGGTCGCTCCGGCTTCGAAGTAGCGGTGGATGCCGGCGGTTATGGTTTCCTCGTCGCCGATCAGGGCCAGGTCTGCGGCTCGGGATGCGCCCTCCAAGTTGATTACTCGGCTGTAGGAGGGGATCTGTTCGTAGAAGGACAGTTTGTCGTGGGCGTGGGCGCGGACCGTCTCGGTGTCGGCGGTGACCACGGCTGGGACGAAAGCGACGACGCGGGGTTTGGTGGTTGATGCGCGGGTGACCGCAGGGACGATGTGGGTGGTCAGGGTTTTCGGACCGGCCAGGTAGGGGAGGATGCCGTCGGCGAGTTCGCCGCTGACGGATAGCGCCTGCGGACCCATCGCGGCCACCAGCACGGGGGGTCGGGGTTGAGCGCCGGGGACTGCCGTTGGCAGGGTCGGTGTGACGGTCAGCAGTTCGCCGTGGAAATCGGCCGTGCCGGTCTCTAGTAATTGCATTGTCGCGGTGAGGAATTCACGCAGACGAGCGATGGGGCGATCGAATGGCGTTCCGAACGCGTCGGCGACGAGTGTCGAACCTACAGCCAGTCCGAGGTGGTAGCGGCCATGTGTCGCGGCCTGTGCGGTTTGGGCCTGTGCGGCTACGTTCACCGGGTGGCGGCCGATGACGGGGATGGCCGAGGTGCCTACCTGGAGGCCGGGGACTTCGCGGCCGACGATCGCGGCCAGGGCGGGTGAGTCGTAATCCATGCGCTGGCCGAACCAGGCGGATTTCAGGCCGAGGTCGTGGGCCGTTCGAGCCTTGGCCACGATGGCGTCGACGTAGTTCTCCACGTTCGTGGCGGCCAGCGCGATTCCGAGAGTCATTCCATTGGCAACCCTGGTGCAGTATCGACTGTTCCCACATGCGCATTGAAATCAGTTTGAGCACAACGGTTTTGGAAATGCGGTACGCCCGGATACTTCCAGCGCGTCCACGACCGTCGGGTCAGTCGACGCGGTAGCGGGTGGCGAGGGTGGGGCTTTGGCTGTTGAAGGCGGCGAGGTCGGCTTCGAAGACCTTGGGGAGGAGGGTGGGGTCTTCGACGCCGGGGGCGCAGACGATTTCGCCGATTTCCAAGCCGCGGAGGCCCGCGGTGACTACGTCGTCGGCGGACATGCGCGGTACGGCGCTCAGGTCGAGGCCCTGGCGTTCGTGGAATTCGGTGGCGACTGCGCCTGGGCAGAGGACCAGGACTTTGACGCCGGTGTTTTCCAGTTCGGCGCTGAGGGTTTGGGACATGGCGACGAGGTGGGCGAGGGTGCCCGCGTAGACGGCGCGGCGGGGCATGACCGTGGTGGGGGCGGGGCCGCTGAAGGCGATCATGCCTGCGACGTTGATGATCGCCCCGGTGCCGCGCTGCTGCATGCCGCCGACCGCCGCGCGGGTGATCAGGGTGGGGGCCAGGACTTTGACGGTGACCAGTTCGCGGGCCTTGTCGGCGGGAAGATCGGCGAGGGGCATGTAGTAGGCCACGCCCGCGTTGTTGACCAGCAGGTCGAGGGGTTCCGTGGCGGCTTCGGCGACCGCGTCGATGCCTTCGATGGTGGAGAGGTCGGCGGCGAGGGGGCGGATTACGCCGTCGGGAAATTCGGATGCGAGTTCCTCGAGGCGATCGGTGCGCCTGCCTACCGCGATGACGGAATAGCCGTCACCGGCCAGGCGGCGGGCGAATGCCCGGCCGATACCCGAGGTGGCTCCGGTTACGAGGGCTAGTTTGGTCATGGCTACTCCCTGGTCTCGGACGAGGACACACGTGCGGGGACAGCGCGATACAGCGAATATCGCTCCTGCCACCGTAGCCGCTGGTCGGCGAAATTCTCTGAGGCGCGGAGCGATTCGGGATCAGACTGCGCGGGTCGCGATTCCGGGGTAATCCACCACGAGCCCGGAGGCGTCGTAGATCAGCGTGCCGGTGAAATCGAAGACGGGAGCGGCGTATTCGTACCGATGGTGCCCGTCGGAATCCGGAATGCGCTCGTAGTGCTGCTCCAGGCGATCGACCGTGAGGTCGGTGGCACGGATATAGGCCGCTGGGGCGGGGGAATTCGCGCCGACGGACAGGTTCAGCCGATGGATGGGGAAAGCGTTGGTCATAGCGGAGGATTCGAGGTCTATGTCGAGGCACCCGTCGAGATGCGGTGCGGGGGCACCGTTCACGAGCCAGTGCGCGGTGCCGTCGGTTTCGAGTTTTATCGATCGCTGCCCGGATCGGGTCCGGCTGGTGATGCGGGCCGCTCGGGTGGACCAGTCGGGTGCCAGGGCGATGCGGTACTCGACGATCCAGGTCTCACCGAGTTCGATTGCGGTGGTGCAGCCTTCGATACGAAGCCCGTTCCCGAGCCGCTCGAAGTAGGCCACCTCGAAGCCGGAACGAGCGTCGGAATGCGACCATGCCGCGGACGCGGGAGGAGGCGTGAATGTCATGGCCGCCTCCCATCTTCCGCATCAGGATATGGCTTCGGTCATGGCCACGGCTATGGGTCCGAGCAGTGGAAGCGCGACATTCGAGAGCGCGTAGACGATCGTGTACGACATCAAAGGCGTCGCATTGCCCGCCACCTGCTGCACCGCCGTAATGCCGGGCGTCGAGCATTGCTGACCCGTGATCGCGCCCAGCGCAAGCGGCGCAGGGAGTTTCATGAACTTCCAGGCCACCACGAGCGAGATGCACGCGGGAATGGCGGTCATGAGAATGCCCGCGATCGGAAGCCCGAAGCCGAACTTCTGCACCAGGTCCACGGCTTGCGGTCCGGAGGTCAAGCCGACCACGGCGATGAACACCGAGAGCCCGAGGGTCTTGATGACATCGGCTGCGGCAGGCGCGTATTGGCCGATCTCGGGATTCCTGGAGCGGAACCACCCGAAGAGCAGACCGGTGAGCAAGCACCCGCCACCGGTGCCGAGGGTCAGCGGGATACTCCCCACCTGCACAACGATTTTGCCGATCATGAAGCCGAACGCCACACCCAGCGCGATGTAGATGATGTCGGCCTTGACACTCGGATCCAACCGATAGCCAAGCGACGGAACGACTTTGGCGAGATCAGCCTTGGACCCGGTGAGCCGCACCGTATCTCCGCGCTGCACCGCCATACTCGTATGCAGCGGCAGATCCTTGTCCTCGCGGACCACGCCGGTGACGTACAGCCGGTTGCCGAGCTGTTTGTCGATATCACCGAGGGTGGCGGCGGTCTGCCGGTGATCGAGCACCACCTGATCGATCTCCAGCGCGGTCTCCAGATCCGAACTGGGCACGATCTCCGGCCCGATGGCGTCCTCCGCGGGCACCATATCCGCGCGCGGCCCCACCACCAGCACCTGATCCCCGGCCCGCAGCACGACATCATCGGCGACGGCGATCGCCTTGCCGCCCCGCAACATTCGCTCCACGGTCAAATGCCCGCCGAGATCCGCGGTCACCGTCGCGATGGTCTGCCCAGCCACCCGCTGCACCTGGAAGGCCCGCCCGATGAGATCGGGCGCGGCGGCGACTTCCGATCCATCGGAGTCGTCATCACCGCCACCGAGCTGCTTCCACAGCTTCGCCGCCTCATCGCGCAGATTGATGCGCATGACGAGCGGGAACACCTGACTCGTCAGCAACACCACCACGATTAGCCCGCAGATGTACGAAATCGAGTACGCCGTACCGACATTCGCCTGCATGGCCGCGATCTCGTCGGCGGGCCGATCGAGCCGCGAGATCGCATCCGTCGCGGTGCCGACCGCCGCCGATTCGGTCGCTCCACCCGCGAGCAGCCCGGACGCCGTCCCCGGATCGAGCTTCATGACCACCGTCGCGACCGCGGTGATCGACAGCACGCTCGCCACCTCGATCAGCGTGAAAGTGCCGTACTTCAAGCTCTTTCGGTTCAAACTGCCGAAGAACGTCGGCCCCGAGATATAGCCGAGCGTGAAGATGAACAGCGCGAAGGCGATATTCTTCACCTGCGCGTTCACCGTGATGTGCCCGGCCATGCCGACGAAGATCGCCACGATCAGGGTTCCGGCCACACCGCCCAGCGACAGTTTCCAGATCCTGATCTTGCCGATCGCGTAACCCAGTGCCAGGCAAAGGAATAGCGCGGCCTCGGGGGTGTCCTGCAGGAATCTTTTTATCGCATCCATGAAACCGTCCTCGATCGAAGCGAGCCGGATCAGCGAGTCTTGGTGCGGTTCTGAAACTCCGAGTGGTACTCATCCATGATCTGCCGCAGCCACTGCCCGATCTGCGCGTAGCTGTCCTGCCGGAGATTGGCCATCGAGACGCGCACCGACCATTGCGGTCCGTCGAACCCGCCGCCGTTGAGCAGCACGATCGACCCCTGTTCGGCCAGCCGGAAGACCGGATCGACCGGTTCGTGCTCGGTTTGCAGCCACTGGGCGAACTCCGCGCTCCAATGCTGTTTCACCCACACCATCAGATCGAGTTCGACGTAGTAGTTGGCCGCGTTGGGATCCGGCGGCACCGGCACCTGGAGACTCTCGGCGAGCGTCTTCAACCGGCGCGCGATGATCGCCTCGCAGTTCTGCTTGTGCCGCGCATCCTTGTCGAGCAGATCCGCGAGCGAGAACAGCGCCATCTGAACCTGTTGCGGCGTGGACAATCCGGCGGTGTGATTGAGCGCCACATCCCGCGAATCCGCCACCATGCGGTCGATGAATTTCAGCTTCTCCGGTTGCAGCGCGATGGTGGAATACCGTTTGGTCAGCGCATCCCGCTGTGCGGTGGGCAAATTCGCGATGCGCGGGTCGAAGATATTGTCCTTGGCCACCGCGATGACGCCCAAACGCCAACCGGTGCAGCCGAAATACTTGCTGAACGAGTACACGCCGATGGTATTCGCCGCAGCGATCGACATCAGCGATTGGAAGCCGTCGA
The DNA here is from genome assembly GCF_042269265.1 of Nocardia sp. NPDC056000. Lineage (NCBI taxonomy): Bacteria > Bacillati > Actinomycetota > Actinomycetes > Mycobacteriales > Nocardiaceae > Nocardia > Nocardia sp. NPDC056000. Next base: position 202,838 of record NZ_JBHJXS010000013.1, read on the forward strand.
CGAACGTCCCGTACACATCATCGGTGATGATGGTGAGGTTCGGATTCTCCTTCGCCGCGATCTGCTTGATGCGTTCCAGCGTCGCCGAATCCAGCATCACCGAGGGCGGATTCGAGGGATTCACCAGAAACAGCGCCTTGACGCTGGGATCGGCGAGCTTCTCGATTTCAGAGGCCGGGTACTGCCAGGTATGCATTCCGTCCGGCGCGTTCTTCGACGCCTGCACCTCGACCACATCGAACTGATACCGCTCCAGATGCGGAATTTCCAGGTACGGGGTGAAGATCGGCGTCATGATCGCGATCCGATCACCGGGCGCGAGAATGCCGTTGACCACGCAACTGTCGAACAGATAGCACATGGCGGCGGTGCCGCCCTCGGTGGCGAACAGATCCCAGCCGCCCGCGGGCGCACCGCCCATCGCCTGGTCGAGGTACGCGTGCACCACCTGTTCGATATGCGTGAGCATGCGATCCGGGACCGGATAGTGGTCGCCGTGGATCGCGTCGGCCAACTCCCCCACCCAGGCGTCGGCGTCGAATTTCAGTGTGCCGACACCGTATTCGACCGCACCGCGCAGCAGTTCCACCTCGTCGCTCGCGGGTTCGGCGGTGAGGAATTGCTCGAATCGCGCCGCGATTCCAGCGGATTGCGGCATGCCGCCCAGCCCCGGAAACTCATCCCAGTCCCGGACGGCCTCGGTGACCGCGAATCGCCCGAGCAGATAGAACGCCGAGCGCGGTACGACGGAGGTCCAATTCGGATTGCCGCGACCCGCGTTGATCATCGCGTGCGCGGTCTTGTGCATATTCTCATCGGCCAGATCGATGAGTTCGTCTTTCAGTTCGAACGGGCTGAGCCGTTCATACTTCTTCTCGGTACCGCGATCGACCTCATTGTCCACGCTCATCGTCCAACCTCCGTATGTCGAAGTGCGGTCGATCCGTATCCAGCGCATACCGTGACATGCGTAAATGAATGCCGACTGTCACGACACGCTATCTCGCGAGGTTCGAAATCTGGTTGTCACAGCGGTGGTGCTGCAACGCTATCGCGACACGATCCGACAGGAGAGCACAATGGCGCGGATATCCATTTTCGGGATGGTCGGCTTGGCGGCCTGTTCGGCAGTGCTGGTGGCGGGATGCGCGAATGGCTCGACCGATTCCGAGTCGGCCGCGCAGTCCTCGGCCGCTTCGCAGACCGCTACGAGCACGGCGAAGAGCACCCCTGCTCCCGGTCAGCTCCCCCGCATCACCATTCTGGCCACGGGCGGCACAATCGCGGGCAAGGCCAATGCCAACTCCGCAGTCGGCTACACCGCCGGTGAGGCGACCGCACAGGATCTCATCGACGCGGTGCCCGGTATCGACAAGATCGCCAAGCTGGACGCGGAACAGATCGCCAATATCGGCAGCCAGGATATGAACGACGAAGTGTGGCTGACCTTGGCGAATCGGATCAATCAGATCTTCGCCGACGATAAGGCCGACGGCGTGGTGGTCACGCACGGCACCGACACCATCGAGGAGACGGCGTTCTTCCTCGATCACGTGGTCGCGAGCCCCAAACCGGTGGTGCTGGTGGGCTCCATGCGCCCCTCCACCGCATTGAGCGCCGACGGCCCGGCCAATCTCCGCTCGGCCGTCCAGGTCGCCGCCGATGCCGATGCTCGCGACCGCGGCACCATGGTCGTCCTCAACGACACCATCCACGGCGCGAAGGATGTCACCAAAACCAACACCACCAGCGTGCAGACCTTCGTCTCCCCGAATACCGGCCCGCTCGGCCACGTCGACGCCGCCGCGGTCACTTTCGCCGAACCCGCCTCCGCACACCCGCGCCTGACCTTCCCGGTCCCGGGCAAATCCCCCCTCCCCCAGGTCGCCATCGTCTACTCCCACGCGGGCATGGACGCCACCCAGGTGAACGACGCCCTCGGCCACGGCGCGCAGGGCATAGTCCTGGCGGGCGTCGGCGACGGCAATACCGCCAAGCCCGTAGTAGCCGCCCTCAGCGCCGCTGCGGGCAAGGGCGTCCTCGTAATCCGTTCCAGCCGAGTCGGTTCCGGCAGCGTGGTCCGCAACGCCGAACTCAATGACGATGAACTCGGCACCATCTCCGCCCTGGACCTGAACCCCGCCAAGGCCCGCATCCTCACCCAACTCCTGCTCGCCAACGGCATCACCGACAAGGCAAAAGTCCAGCAGGACTTCGCCGATTGCTGATCGCCATTCATTGAGTAGTTACCCCGTGTCGCGAGCGCGGACCGGCGACAAGGATGGAAGCTGTTCGCGGACACACCGATTGCGGGGGTTGTGATGGAAGAGGATGCGGGGCAGCGGCCGAAGGGGCTGGGGAAGCGAGCCTGGGTGGTCACCCAGTTCGTGCGGCGGATTCTGCGGGCGCTGGCCTGGTCGAATTTCGTGCGGGTGACCGTGATCGGGCGGGAGCTGGTGCCCAAGGCCGGGCCGGTCATCATCGCCAGTAATCACATTTCCATGTTGGACGCGGTGTTCCTGTGGGGTGCGCTGCGGCGCCGCGCGGTGGCGATTGCCATGGCGGAGTTGTGGACCTGGCCGGTGGTGGGGTGGCTGGTACGGCGGCTGGGGCAGATTCCGGTGGTGCGCAAGGACAGTGGGTCGGGGCAGAGTGCGCTGGAGCGGGCGGAGCAGGTGCTGCGGTACGGCGGGGTGTTGATCATCTATCCGGAGGGGCGGTTGGTGGCGGCCGGGGAGGATGAGCCGTACAAGCCGGGGGTGGCGAAACTGGCGCTGGCGACCGGGGTTCCGATCATTCCGGTGGGGACGAGTGGCACCGATCGGGTGCTGCCGATGCGGCGGGTACGCGGGGACGGTCCGAAGTTCGATCGATCGCAGCAGGTCACGATTCATTTCGGGTCCCCGGTCGACCCGGCCGAGTTCGATGATCCGGAGAAGTTGCTGGATCATCTGCGGCAGCGGATCGAGGGCCTGAAGCAGTGAGATCAAATCGCAGACCGTTCGGTATCGAACAAAGGTTCGACTCGAGGTAATCTCTCGGGCCATGCCGGAACTGTCCAGACGCGATTGGGCGACGATGAATCTCGAGCAGGTGCGGCGGCAGCTGCTCGATGCCGCCGCGTTCGGCAAGTACCTCACCCCCGAGCAGCTCGAACACGCCGCCGGGAAGATCGGTGAGGGATTGCGGGTCTTCAAGGAGGAGACCGAGCCACCCCGGTGATCGGGCATGCGAAAGCCGAGCGGGCATGAAAAAGGCCGGTACCGCGCGGGCACCGGCCTGGATCAGCTGTCCACGTGTACGTGTGGCCGCTGCGAGCGGCGCGGTACCGCGCGCCGCAGGATCTCCCGCGTCACCGGCGCCACCTCGCCCTCACCGAAGAACATGAAGCGCACCAGATTGGTGAGCGGATTGCCTTCGGTCCATTCGAAATACACGTGCGGCGGCGTACCGGTGCGATCGCGAATCGCCAGCAGAATCGCCGCGATGGAGTTCGGCACGGCCGCCGCCTCCACCGAAAGGATGTGGTACTGATCCACTTCGACATCGGTGACCAGCAGTTCCGTGCTGAACTCCGAAGGGTCCTTGACGATCACCTCGAGGAACAGGATCGGATCATCCTCCGGAATATGGCTTTCCCGGCGCTGATCGGCTTCCTTCTCCGCGTACTCCTCCGGCTCCCGCTTATCGATATCGTGCGTGACGATCCGGACCTCACCGCGCGCGGCCAGCAAATCGATCAAATCCGCCGCCCGCTCATCGAAAGTAACTGTCACAGCCCGCAATTCGAAGGCCCGGCGGAAGCGCGAGGCGAACGAGACCACCAGCGTCGCCACGATGAACAGCAGCGCCAGCTGCGCGCCCTCGGGCTTCTCGATGACATTGTCGATCGTGGTGTACACGAAGATCGCGGACACCACGCCGAACGACACCACCCGCGACCGCTGCCCCTGCCGCGCCGCCGACAGCGTCACCGCGACGGCCGCGGAGGTGATCAACACCAGCACACCGGTCGCATACGCCGCGCCCTGCGCATCGACACTGGCATCGAAATACCAGGTGATGCCGAAGGCGATCGCCGCGAAAACCAGTACCAGCGGCCGAATCTGGCGCGCCCACTCCGGTGCCATGCCGAAGCGCGGCAGGTACCGCGGCACCAGATTCAGCAGTCCGGCCATGGCGGACGCGCCCGCGAACCACAGGATGGCGATGGTGCTGATGTCATAGACGGTGCCGAAGGTATTGCCCAGCTGCTCATGCGCGAGATACGCCAGCGCGCGGCCGTTGGCCGGTCCGCCCGCCTTGAACGCGTCCTCCGGAATCAGCACGGTGGTAATGAAACTGGTGACGATGAGGAAGCCGCTCATGATGAGCGCGGCGGTGGTCAGCAGTTTGCGCGCGCCGAGGATGCGGGCGCGCGGATGCTCCTCGGTGTCCTCCGGACAGCCCTTGATCTGCGGCATGACCGCGACCCCGGTCTCGAATCCGGACAGGCCCAGCGCCAGCTTCGGAAACACCAGCAGCGCAACGCCGATCATGGCGATCGGACTGCCGTGCTCGGCGGTGAGCGCGTGTCCCCAGTCGGTGACCATGGACCCGTGCTGGATCACCGCCACCACACCGCGAATGGCGACAACCAGATTCAGCGACAGATACACACCCACGAGTACGACGGCGATCCCGATGGCCTCGCTGAACCCCTTGAGGAACACCGCCGCCAGCAATGCCAGCAGCACCAGCGTGATGAGCACGTTATGCCCGTGCAGCGCATCGGGCATGAGCGGATTCTCGACGATATGCGCCGCGCCGTCGGCCGCCGACAGCGTCATGGTGATGGTGAAGTCGGTGGCCGCGAAGCCCAGCAGCACCAGGATCAGCAGTTTGCCCCACCAGTTCGGCAGGAATTTGGCAAGCATGGCGATGGATCCGCCGCCGTGCGGACTCTCCTTGGCGACCCGCCGGTACACCGGCAGCGCGCCCAGCAGCGTCAGCGCCACGAGTACGAGGGTGGCCAGCGGCGACAGCACGCCCGCGGCCAGCGCCGCGATTCCGGGCTGATAACCGAGCGTCGAGAAATAGTCGACACCGGTCAGGCACATCACCTTCCACCAGGAATGCTGATGTTCCTTGGGCGCGCGTTTGGCCATGGGTCCGGGTAGTTGGGAGTGTTGCTCCCCCGCGTCCTCCAGCAGCCAGGCCGCGAATCGCGTGCGTAGCGCAGGCTCGGTCGTGGTCAAGAGAGTCCTCCCCGGAACCCGTGTGTCCGGTTTCCCGGAATCAGCCGAAATGTCGTGGCCAATGTACTCACGGCGCGCCGAGGACAGACACACCCCGCGCCGCGAGTCGCGCGGGGTGCTGTGCTAGCCGGGAAGGCCCGCGGAAAGACCGGAGCGAGCTAGCCGAGAAGAGGAAACGATCTAACCCAGATACGCCATGACGGCATTGGTGAGCGCCGTCGCCAATCGGGCACGCCCGTCCGGGGATTCGAGAATTGCCGCATCGCCCGGATCGCGCATATTGCCGCATTCGACCAACGCCGCCGGGCGCTCGGCGAGATTGAGCCCCGCGAGGTCCGCACGCGGGTTCATCCCGTTCGAACCGACATAGGTGGAGGGCGTGAAACCGGCCCCGACCAGTCCGTCGCGCAACGTGGTCGCCAACCGGCTGGACGGCTCGCCCTGCGAATCATTCACCGCGGGAGAGGAATAGGCCACGTGGAAACCGTGCGCACCGGCGGGCGCGCCATCGGCGTGAATGGAGACCACGGCCGCCGCGTTCACCCGCTGTCCGAGGGTGCCGCGCTCATCGACGCAGGGTCCGACGCCAGTGTCATTATCGCGGCTCATCACCACGCGAATCCCGCGCTGGCTGAGCAGATCCCGCATGCGCAGCGCCACATCGAAGTTGAATTCGTGCTCGGTGTAACCGTCATTGCCATTGGTGCCGGTGGTGTTGCAAGCCTTCATACCGCCGCGCCCGTCGGGCACCTGGGCATTGATCTCATCGGTATGCGAAGCGCCGCCGCCATTGTGGCCGGGATCGAGCACCACCACGCGTTCGGCGATCGGGAAGATCGGCAGCGCGGGCAGATCCGCCATCGGGCGATGCTGTCCGGGAACGGCCGCCGCCCCGGTACCTCCCGCCGCGATCAGCAGAGCACCGGAAATGGCCGCCAGAGCTTTCCAAGGTCGCTTGCGCACCCGGCCCACCATACGGGCCGAAGCGCGCGGCGTTAAGTCACTCCTCGAGCTTGCGGAGCAGTTCGGCGAGTGTGCGCAGTTCGTCCGGGGTGAGCGCGGCGGCCGCCGCCGGCGCGGGATCGGGCGTGGCGAGCGCGTCCAGTACCAGCTCGCGTCCGGCCGGAGTGAGCGAGACCAGTTTGACCCGCCGATTGCCGGGATCGACCTCGCGCACCACCAGTCCGCGCTCCTCGAGATCATTGACGTTGACGGTCGCCGCGGGCGCGTCCATGGTGGCGGCGTGCGCGAGTTCCTTGACCGACAGCGGTCCCGGCAGCAGCCGCTTCATGATGCGAAACCTGCTGAACGGCAACCCGGTTCGCTCGACGACGGCGCGTTTCCAGCCGTCCCGGGAGTCCATCACCAGGTGGGTCAGCTGCCGCCAGACCTCATCGGGGGTGGGCGTGTCAGACATGTGCGGGGACCTTCTGTTCGAGCAGGGGTGCGACGCGGTCGCGGGTGCGGTACGCCCACGAGGTGTTCGCGGCCACGCCGAGCATGGGCACGGTGACCGCGAGCGCGGCAATGGTCCACCACAGCCCCGCTCCGGTGAGCGCACCACACAGTGCCACACCGAGGCTGACGCCGACCTGACGGCTGGTGGAGGCGACCGCGGCGGCGGCCCCGGCGCGATCGAGCGGCATACCGCTGACCGCGGCGGTGGTGATGGGCGCGTTGACCATGCCGAAGCCGATACCGAACACCGCGAACATGATGATCAGCTGCCACTGCGGGGTGGCCGGGGCCAGCCGGGTCAGCGCGACCGACGCGATCGCCATCAGCGTGCCCGCGATGACCAGGGACGGCCGGGTGCCATAGCGGCCGACCATGCGCCCGGAGATGGGCGAGAAGATCAGCATGCCGATCGCCATGGGCAGGTACAGCAGACCGGTGTGCACGGCCGAGAACTCCCGTGTCCCTTGCAGATACAGCGAGATATCGAACAGGAACGCGCCCAGTGCCGCGAAGGCGCACACCGCGGTGATGGTGGCCGAGGCGAACGGGACGCTGCGGAAGAAGCGCAGATCGATGAAGGGCGTGGGATGCCGCGACTCATGCCAGAGGAATCCGGCCAGCGCGGCGGCGGTCAGCGCGAAGATGACGGGTTTGTGCTCGATCAGCCCGAACACCAGGGTGAACATGAAGGCGATGGCCAAAAGCTGTCCGGCCCAATCCATTCCGCGCGGTTGACTCGACTTGGATTCGGGCACGAAGAGCGTGGTGAGCACCAGGGCGACGGCCACGATGGGCAGGTTGATCCAGAACACCGACTGCCAGCCGAGCGAATCGATGAGCAGTCCGCCGACCAGCGGTCCCATGGCGGTGGAGATGCCGACCACCGCGCCCCAGACGCCAACGGCGCGTGCGCGTTCCATGCGCCCGGTGAAGACCGTGGTGATGATCGACATGGCCACCGGATTCAGCATGGAACCGCCGATGGCCTGCAAAAACCTTGCGCCGATGAGGATTTCGATGGTGGGCGCGAGGCTGCACAGCAGTGAGCCCAGCGCGAAGGTGAGCAGCCCGATGCGGAACACGCGCTTGCGGCCGATGCGGTCGGCCATCGCGCCGGACAGCATGAGCAGGCTGGCCAGGGTGAGGGTGTAGATGTCGACGATCCACTGCAACCGGGTGAGCGGTGCGCCGAGATCGGACTGGATGGTGGGGATGGCGACGTTCACGATCGTCGCGTCCATGGAGGAGATCAGCAGGCTGAGGCAACAGGTGATCAGGATGAGCGTCTTGCGCTCTTTGCTGAGTTCCCCAATAGCTGTATTCACACAACGATTGTGAAACTAAAACTATTCGATGGCAATAGCTGTGTGCCAGGTCACCGCTGAGGTGCGGGTCCGCCCGCCGGACCGGGCTGGCCGGGCAACATTCCAGCCAGGCCGGGCATCGCCGCGGGAAGACCCGGAACCGAGTCGAAGAAGTCGGCAAGCGGGGCGAGCGTCCCGCCCAGCGGTGCCAGGAAACCCGGCACCGGGCCGAGGACACCGGAGAGGGTCTCCAGCACATTGGTGAGCGGTCCGAGTTCACCGGCTTCGGCCGCGAGCACATCCTCGGTCTGCTCGGCGGCGCTGCCGTAGGTGTGCGCGGTGACGGTGAAGCCCGAACCGAAGGAGGCCGAGGCGACTTCCGGAACGCCCGTATCCGCCCAGCCCCATTTGGTGCCCTTGATATGCGGCAGCCGCGAGGTGCCCCAATCCTGCTTGGTGCCATCGGCGGCGGTCGTACTGGCCTGCTCCATCCAGTCGAGGATGGGACTGTCCGGATCATTGCGGACCTTGGCCAGCAGGAAATCGGCCATATCGGCGGTGCTGGTGGAGGACATGCCCCAGTCCGCGCCGCCGTGTGTGGCGGGGAGTTCGTATTCGGCGGCGACCGCGTCGATGGCTCCGGGATATTTGGCCGCCATGGCGTCGGCCGCGGCATCGTCGGAGTAGCGAATCATGCGCTCCCCCAACTCTTTATCCTGCGGAGAACCGTCGCCGTGCCGGAGCGCGTAATCGGCGAGGTAGAGCTTGGCGATGGACAGCCCGCCGCGCGATTCGGTTTCGTTCTCGGTGCCCCACTTCATGCCCGGCACGATCGAGCGCAGTGAGATCGCCGTGCGCGGGGGCACCTGCCGATGTTCGCCCGGCTGAGGCTCGTGCGGTTTCGGCTCCTGCGCCGCCGCCGGGGCCGAGCACACGCAGACACCCACCGCGACCGCACCGATCAGCCCTGTCCAGTAGCCCATCGCAACCTCCGCGTCGAGCCCCGCCCGCCGTCCAGCTTGCCCGCCGCCGCGCCTGGGAACTGGGAAAACGCCCCCGACACGCCGACTGCCGGGGCCGACCGCGGCGCTCTGGCGGCGATCGACCCCGGCAGTCGGTCCGAATGGACGGCCCCGGCGCTATGCGATCAGACGGTGAGGATGGTGCGCCCCGCCGCGGCCCGGGATTCGATGGTGCTGTGCGCGGCGGCGGCATCCTCCAGGGCGAAGCGCTGCCCGATGACGACCTCGAGGCGTCCCGCGGCGGCTTCGGCCTGAACGCGGTCGTGCAGTGCGACCCAGTCGGTGCCCGCGGCGGTGATATCGAAGAGGGTGAGCACCGTGATATCGCGCGCCGCCGCGGCTTCGGCGTCGACAGCCGCGAATCCGCCTGCCGCATTGCCGTATCCGAGCAGGCGCCCACCGGCGACCAGGGCCGCCACGCTGTCTCCGCCGATCCGCCCGCCCGCGCCGTCGAGCACCGCGTGCACGCCGCCGGTGATTTCCCGGACCTGATCGACCCAGTCCGGCCGGGAGTAGTCGACGACCGCTTCGGCCCCGAGTCGTTGCGCCAGTGCGAGTTTCGCCTCACCGCGCGCCGCGGCGATGACGCGGGCCCCCGCCGTGCGGGCGAGCTGGATCAGCAGGGTGCCCAATCCGCCTGCGGCAGCGGTGATCAGGACCCATTCGCCCGCGCGCAGTTCGGCGCGATCGGCAACGGCCAACGCGGTGCGACCGTCATGCACCAGGGCCACCGCCTGATCCAGGGTCAGATCCTCCGGGACGATCGAGAGGGTGTCGGCCTTGGCCAGCACCTTCTCGGCGTAGCCGCCGGTCGGTGTGCCGCTGGCGATTCCGCTGTCGGCGGTGGGGGTGGCGACTCGGCGGCCGATCCATTCCGCGTCGACGCCGGGGCCCACCGATTCCACCACGCCGGACACCGCTCCGCCGGGGACGAACGGCGGATGCACCGGGAAGTAGTCGCGACCGGCGCCGCTGCGCAGCATGGTGTCCAGGAACATGACGTCGGCGGCGGCCACCGCGACCACCACTTCACCGGCTCCCGCCACCGGATCGGGCACCTCATTCACCGCCAGCACTTCCGGATCTCCGAATGCCTTGGCTTCGACAACGCGCATCGCCCTAACCTTTCCGCCGTACCGGATAACTGACACCACCCTCCAACCTCAACATTGGTTCAGGTCAAGCGGTGCTGCGTTATCGCCGGTGTGATGCGTACTACAGGGAGCGGTCTACGGTGCCCGGGCCGCGGCCGTACCGGGCACCCGCGCTCCGCTGACAGCCCGGAAATGAATCGCCCCGACCGCCGGACATTCGACCCCCGCCGGGGCGTCATCAGTTGAACATTTCCGGTCAAGTTCGGTCGGGCGGTGTGTGTTTGCCGTGGTGTGACTGCGGGGCCGGACGTCGAGGCGATCGCGGCAGCTCACGATCACCGGGCGCGACGGCATCGGTGGTGCGGGCGTGAGCAGGTCGAAAACTGATTCTGTACAGCCGATTACGGCCCGGCGACGGTGGTCCCAACTGACGGGATAGCGCGTTGCCTGGGCGTTCGCGCTCGGGTAGCGCCGGACATGCCGGACGCATATGCTCGTCCGCTAGATCCGAATCCGCTTGCCGGTGCACATATTTGGCGTGCTCCGCCATCGAGCGGATGCGGTCGCATCGTGGAACTCGCCCCGGTGCACATGCGTGCGGAAGTGCAAAGCTTGTCGGAGTCATCGAATCCCAGGGGATCATCGAATCCCAGGGGCGGGGAGCCGGATACCGTCGACGGTGCACGGCTGCCGTTCGGGACGCTGCTGGGATGTGCCGCGGTGACCGCGATCGCGGTGGGCGGCACGGTATTCGCGGCCCCGGACGATATGCGGATCGCGGTCGGAATCGGCGGCGGTATCGCGGCGGTGCTGCTGTGCGCGGCGATCACCGCGGCGGCCTATTTCCGGTCCTTGGCCGGGCGTGCGGGTCAGGTGGGCGATACCCGGGCCGGGCACGCCGAGGCGCGGACCGCGGCCGTCATCGCCGAGGCGGAGGCGCGACTCGCGGACGGGCAGCAGCGAATTCAATCGCTCACCGAGGCGGTCGCGGTCAAGACGCGTGAGGCCAAGGAGAGTGAGAATCGGCGCGCGGCGGCCATGGCGGCGTTCGCGGGTGCGGCCGGTCGTATGCAGGCCATGAGCACCTCCATGCTCGCCGAACTGCGCGAGATGGAGCATCGGCACGCCGATCCCAAGGTGCTGGCCGATCTGCTCGAGCTCGATCACCGCACCGCGCAGGCGGGTCGGCTCGCCGACAGCGTCGCGGTATTGAGTGGTGCGCGCTCCGGACGCCGGTGGGCCAAACCCATTGCCATGGAATCGATTCTGCGCGGGGCCATGGGCCGTGTCGCGGGTTACCAGCGCATCCGGTTGCGGGCGGTCACCGATATCGCCGTCGCCGGGCACGCCGCCGAGGGCGTCATGCACGCGCTGGCCGAACTCCTCGACAATGCCTGCAATTTCTCGCCGCCGACCACCGAGGTGCACGTCTACGCCGCGGAAGTCCCCGCGGGCGTGGTGATCACCATCGAGGACAGCGGCCTGGTCATGAGCGAATCCGCCCTGCGCCGCGCCGAAGCCACCGTCTCCGGCAAATCCAATCCCTCGGGACTGGGCAACCCCGGCTCCAATCCCGCGGCGGCCCCGGGCATCTCGGACCTGTCCTCCCTCTCCGGCACCCGCCTGGGCCTGGCCGTCGTCGGCTACCTGGCCCGCAAACACGACCTGACCGTCTCCTACCGCCCCTCCGCCATCGGCGGCACCGCTGTAGTCGTGGTCGTCCCCCGCGAACTCACCACCCGCATCGACCGCACCCCCGGCGCCCTCTCCGCCATCCCCCTCCCCGCCCGTCTCCCCGCCGACCTCCCTCCCGCCTCACCCCCGCGCTCCGACACCATCCCGGCCCTCATGACCGTGGACATCACCACCACCGCCCCACCTCAGGCAGCCCCCCGCCCCGATTCCCCGAACGCCGACCCGAACCCCACCGGCCCGATCCCACGCCGTGCCGAAATCCATTCCGGCCCAACACCGGACACGTCATCGGGCGAGCGGGCGCAACCTGCGGACAGCAGTGCCGCCGAGCAGGGCAGCACCCCGGCGGCCGCCATTTCCTCTGGCGCAATCGGATTCGCCGGGCCCGAACGCGGCGGACAACCTGCGGGCAGGCCGGGAGCACCGACTCCCGGCGCGGTGCCCGATCCCTCCCGCGCACCCGAGCCCGTCACCAACCCCAACGCCAACGCAGCTAACCGGGCCCCGGGACAGCGCACCACAGCGTCCAACCCGGGTGCTCCGTTGCCAATCCCCTCCGGCACAGCCGAATCCGCACCTGTCGTGCGATCCGGCCAGCACACCGGCGGGGTGCCGGTGGGTACCGTGGCAGGACAGGACAGGGCGGCGACACCGTGGTTCCGAGAGACCGCGCCGAGCCCCGCCTCGGAGCGCAATAGATCCAATGCCGCTGCACCACATGCTGATTCAATTCCCACGCCCGCCGGTAGCGGAGTACAACCGGCAGGGTCCAGCGGCCAGCACCCCGGTCCCGTCGGTTCCGGTGGCTATCACCCCGGTTCGGCACCCGGATTCTCCGGTAGCACTTCGGTTTTGCCGGATCGCATGTTCGATTCCGGTGACAAGAGCACTGCTGTAAAGCCTTCCGCGCCCGCCGGATCGACTCCTGCGGCCCCCGGCTCGGCAGCCCCACTCCCCTCCGGATTGCCGCGCCGCGTGCGGGGGCAGACCCTCGCGCAGGTGCATCCCGAGGGGCTCGCTGCGCCCGAAGCGCCTCCGCGCGGGGTGGCGCGGCCGGTGTCGCCGGGCGCGCTGGGGGCATTTCAGCGAGCGGTCAACGGGCGCGAGAATGCCGGTACCGCAATACCTTTCCCGTCGGCCTTGGAGAGCGATAAATGATCCCGTCCGCCACGCAGCTGGGCTGGCTGCTGGAGCAGCTACTCACCCGTACCCCGCGCGCCAGGCATGCCCTGCTGCTGTCCGGGGACGGGTTGAAGATCTGCCACACCCCGGAGCTGGCCAATGACAGCGCCGATCAGCTGGCGGCCATCGCCGCCGGTATTCAAAGCCTTTCGCACGGTGCGTCGGTGGAGTTCGGGGATGGGCGCGGCGGTGTGCGCCAGTCCATGACCGAGTTCTACGGCGGCATCCTGTTCATCGTGGAGGCGGGGGTGGGCGCGCATATCGCGGTGGTCGCCGCCGAGGACGCCGACGCCGGACTGGTCGGCCACAATATGCGCGAACTGGTGGAACAACTGGGCGAGCACCTTGCCGCGCAGCCGCGGGTGCGCGATCCCCGGGGAGCTGGCGTGTCGTGACCAGGCCAGACGAGGATCCGGATCGGCTCTACACGCTGACCGGCGGCCGCAGCCGACCGGATTCGGATGCCTTCGATCTGGTCACCCTCGTGGTGAGCGAATGCGATCCGGCGCCGGGCATGCAATCCGAGCATGCCGCGATTCTGGAGATCTGCCGCTCCCCCACCGCCGTGGTGGAGATCGCGGCGGAATTGCGACTACCGGTCGGCATCGCCACCATTCTGCTGTCGGATCTGCTGCACGCGGGCAAGATCACCGTGAGGCATCCGCGGTATGACCCTGCCTCGCAATGGCATTCGCTGCCCGACACCACCACCCTGGAGAAGGTGCTCGTTGGACTCCGCAATCTTTGACCCTCGGCCGTCCCGCGCCGCCGCACCCCTGCACGCCTCCGCCAGCAATGGCCTCAAGATCGTGATCGTCGGCGGTTTCGGCGTCGGCAAGACCACCATGGTGCGCGCGGTCAGCGAGATCCGGCCGCTCGATACCGAGGCCACCATGACCCAGGTGGGCGTCGGCGTCGACGATCCGGCGGGTTCGCCCGGAAAGTCCACCACCACGGTGGCTTTCGACTTCGGCCGCATCACCATCGACGCCGAACATGTGCTGTATCTGTTCGGCGCGCCCGGACAGGAGCGGTTCTGGTTCCTGTGGGACCGGCTGTTCACCGGCGCGCTGGGCGCGATCGTGCTCGTCGATCAGCGCCGAATCTCCGACTCCTGGTACGCGATCGACCGGCTCGAACATCAGCGCACGCCGTTCATCGTGGCGTGCAACAACTTCGGCGCGGACTTCGATCCGCGCGAGGTGCGCGAGGCGCTGGATCTGGATCCGCACGTCCCGCTCATCGATTGTGATGCGCGGCAGCGTGATTCCTGTAAGCAGGTGCTGATCACCCTGGTCGAATACCTCTACACCCCGGAGACGCTGTCATGACCTCGCCCGAGCCCGCCGCCTGCCCGGTGCGGCCGGGCGTCGTACCGCTGAGCGGCCCGCGCTTCCACACCGATCCGCACCACCTCTACAACGATATGCGCCGCGAACACGGCGCGGTGGTGGCGGTGGAACTGCCCGGCGGCGTGCCCGCGTGGCTGGTCATCGGCTATCGCGAAATGCATCAGGTCACCAATAGCCCGGAGTTGTTCCCGCGCGATGTGAGCCTGTGGAATCAATGGGGCAATATCCCCGAGGACTGGCCGCTGCTGCCGATGGTCGGGCAGCCCATGCCGTCCATCTACTTCACCGCGGGCGCGGAACATCGCCGCCATCTCGCCATGGTGGAGCCCGCGCTGGAATCGGTGGATCCGTTCGAATTGCGCAGGGTCTGTGAGAGTTTGGCCGATCGGCTGATCGACGCCTTCTGCGGTCGCGGCTCCGCCGATCTCATGGCCGAGTTCGCCGAACCGCTGCCCGTGCTGACCTTGGCCGCGCTGCTCGGCTTCCCCGATTCGGACGGCCCGCATCTGGCCTGGTCCATGAAGGTGATGGCCAATGGCGGCGCGGACGCCCAGGCCGCGCATCTGCAATTCATGGGTCATATGCAGCGCCTGGTGGCGATGAAGAAGGCCATGCCCGGTGACGATCTGACCTCGCGCATGCTGGCGTATCCGACGCCGTTCACCGATGAGGAATACATCAACGACCTGATGGCGATCACCGCCGCCGGGCATCTGACCACCTGTGACTGGCTCGGAAACTCGGTGCGGCTCATGCTCACCGACGATCGGTTCGCGGCCGCGCTGGGCGGTGGCCGCCGCAGTATCAGTCAGGCCATGAACGAGGTGCTGTGGGAGGAGTCCCCGACCTCGATTCTGGCCGGGCGCTGGGCGGCACGCGATACCCGCCTGGGCGACAAGACGATTCGCGCCGGGGATCTGCTGCTGCTGGGTCTGGCCGCGGCCAATACCGATCCGCATGTGCGCCAGCATGTTTCGGAGGGTATGCAGACCGGCAACAGCGCGCACTTCGCGTTCAGCCACGGTGAGTATCGCTGCCCGTTCCCGGCGCAGCATATCGCCGAGATCATCGCCCGGACCGGTATCGAGGTGCTGCTGGATCGGCTGCCCGATATCGATCTGAGTGTGCCCGCGCGGAACCTGATGCGCCGACCGTCTCCATTCATGCAGGGAATGTCTTCTCTCCCTGTTGTTTTCAGCCCAGTTCGTGCCGTCGGAGGTTTCCAGTGAGTTCCGCATGCCCACACGCCATCGCCATCGATCCCATGGTCTCCGATCTGGCCGGTGAGACCGCGCGCCTGCGCGAGGCCGGTGCGGTGACCCGTATCGAACTGCTCGGGGTGCCCGTCTGGACCATTACCGAGCATGCCCTGGCCCGTCAGCTGTTGACCGATACCCGCCTGGTGAAGGACATCAATTCCTGGGGGCTGTGGACCTCGGGCGTGGTGACCCGGCAGTGGCCGCTGATCGGCATGATCGATGCCGGGCGTTCGATGTTCACCGTGGACGGGGCCGAGCATCGCCGGTTGCGCATCAAGACCACGCAGGCGCTGACCCCGCGCCGCCTGGAGGCGCTGCGGCCGTCGATCGAGGCGCTGGTCGCGGAATTGCTCGACAATCTCGAGGCCGCCGCGCGCGAGGGCGAGGTGGTGGATCTCAAGCAGGTCTTCGCCTATCCGCTGCCGATGCGGGTGATCAGCGAGCTCATGGGTGTGGAGCCGGGCGATCAGGCCATGCTGCTGGACTGGTACAAGAAGTTCTTCTCCATGATGACCCCGCAGGATGAGCGGCTGCGCGTCATCGACGCCATGGACGTGTACTTCACCGAGATGGTGCGCCGCAAAACCGCTTCTCCCGGTGACGATCTCACCAGCGCGCTGATCCTGGCCGATGAGGGCGGCGATCCGCTCACCGAGGAGGAGGTGGTCGGCAATCTCAAGGCGCTGGTGGCCGCCGGGCATGAGACCACGGTCAGCCTCATCGTGAATACGGTGCGCGCCTTGCTGACTCGCCCCGAACAGCTGGAGGCGCTGCGCAGCGGTGATGTGGACTGGAAGCAGGCCATCGAGGAGACGCTGCGCTACGACGGTCCCGTCACGCATCTGCTCATGCGCTTCGCCACCGAGGATATTACGGTGGGCGACACCGTGATCGAGAAGGGCGAAGGTGTGGTGATCTCCTACCGCGCCGTCGGCCGCGATACCGCCGTGCACGGCGCGGACGCCGACGAGTACGACATCACCCGCACGACCGCGAACCGCAATATCTCCTTCGGCTACGGCCCGCACATCTGCCCCGGCGCGGCGCTGGCCCGCTTGGAAGCGGCTATCGGCCTGCCCGCCCTCTTCGAGCGTTTCCCGGGCCTCAAGCTCGCGATCCCGGACGAGGAGATCACCCACCTGCCGGTCCTGACCCAGAACGACGTGGCCGCTCTCCCGATCAGCATCTGAGCTCCGGCGGCCGATGCTCGAGGCATCGGCCGCCGTACTCGCCCACCGCACCTCCCGGAATTCGCGGCAACCGCCTGGCATGCTGTGGCGCGTGATGACCAAGGGAGCGATTTCAGCGATCCTGTGCGCGGTGCTGCTCACCACGGGTTGCGGTGGCACCAAGAGCGATTCCGGCGCGGGTTCCGGTACCCCGCAACCGAGTACGCCCCGCGATCAGCTGCTATTGAGCGCTTCGGAGTTCCCGCCCGGCACCAAGCCCCTGGACATCCCCGCCGATAAACTGCGCTCCAGCGTCACCGACCTCGGCGACATCATGGCCAACTCCACCGTCACCCCGCCGGATTGCCGTGGCCCGCAAGTGGATCTGGCCGCCCTCAGCAACGATCTGCTGAGCACTTCCGCCATGTCAGCCGCCGCCACCGAGAACATGGACATCTACATAGAGTTCGTCTCCCCCAAAACCGCCGACCTGAACCTCATGATGGACACCAACACCAAGTGCGCCCACCTGAGTTCGATCAGCACGGTCGACGGCCAACAGGTCGAAACCAAGGTGGATATGGAAAAACTCCCCGCCACCCTCGACGGAGTCGATTCGGTCGCCTACAAGGCCACCAGCACCTCCGCCCTCCCCGGCACCCCCGCCACCACCCGCACCGCCTACCAGGGCTGGGCCACCCTCCGCGGCCTCACCATCGCCGCCCGCTCCGCCGCCCTCTCCGGCACCCCCGACCAAGCCGCCTTCCAAAAATTCTTCGCCGCCGCCGTGGAGAAGGTCCGCAACTCGAAATAGGGCTGCCGCGCACGGACGCAACGGGATTCGGCGGTGATGGCAGATGTTCACGAACCGGACGCGCTGATGTCGGGCGACACGCTCTTCTGGGCGGTTTGTTTTGCTACCGTCGAGTTCGCGACATCCGCACGGCTAGGAGCATTGCCATGGGCATTATCGCCATGATCATCATCGGCCTGATCGCCGGCGCCATCGCCCGGCTCCTTGTTCCAGGTAAGGAAGATTTCGGGTGGATCGCCACGATCGTGCTGGGGATCGTCGGCGGGTATGTCGGCGGTACGCTCGGCAGTCTGGTGTTCGCACCGCATAAGTTCAGCGTGCATCCGCCGGTATCGCATACCTTCCTCGGGGCGATCGTCGGCGCGGTTATCGTGCTGGTCATCTACAAGTTCGTGAAGGCCCGGGTCTGATCCGCACCGTGCGTGGCGCGCAGTACGTGAGGCATGTTGCCGGACTGCGGGTTTCGTGGTGTGCCGAACAAGTCGGCGATGATGTCGGGGGCCGTGTGGTCCTCGATATCGGTGTAGCCCAGGCCGTGCAGTAGCTCGGCCATATCGGCGGGCGTGAAGTAGCTCAGGAATGGTTCGCCGACCGCGCCCACGCGGGCGGCGCGGGCCTCTAGCGCCGCGCGTTCCTCGGCGGTCTCGCCCGGGCAGAGGTAGTCGAAGATCACCTGTGCGGTATCCGCCTGTCCGGCAATGTAATCCAGGGTGCCGAGAATGGCCTCGCGGGTGAGGTACATGATGACGCCCAGCCAGACGAATACCGCCGGCCGGGTGCGATCGAAACCCGCCGCGCCCAAACCCGCTGCCAGGGTGTTGGTTTCGAAGTCGACGGGGACGTAGGTCACCGATTCCGGTACGGGGATATCGGATTTCGCCAGTTGGCGGCGCTTCCACGACTGGGTGTCGGGATGGTCGACTTCGAAGACCCGCAGCTCGGGGTAGGGATTGCGATAGGCGAACGTGTCCAGGCCCGCACCGACGATGACGACCTGCCGGGTGCCGGTGGCGACGGCCGCCGCGACGGTGTCCTCGGCAAAGCGCGCACGGGCCGCGAGGAAGATGCGGCGACGCCGATTCAGGTCCGGATCCTCACCCGGCCGGGTGCTCGGTGTCGCGTGCCGCTGTGCGACGACCGTCGCGTCCACGCCCAGAATCCGCACCGCCAGTGGATCGGTGAAGATGCGCGGCTCATCGGCGAACTGGTGGTAGGCGCGGGCGTACGCGGTGGCGAGGGCGGTCCGGCTGGGTTGACCGTTCTCCATGGATCGAGCCTTTCGGGCTAGAGCAGTCCGCGCAATCGCAGATCGGTCACGTATTTGCGGATCAGTTCCGGTGTCAGATGCGGGATATCGCGGTCCGGGCCGATCTCGGCATCCTGTACGGCCGCGTGGAATCGCTTGGCGGGCAGGGCGGAACCGGGAATCGGCAGGCCGGGGTACCGGTAGGCGTGCAGCAGCGGCAGCACCGACGCCTGGCGTTGCGGTTCCGGTAGTGCGCGCAGCGCGGTGTCGAAACGGGTGAACCAGTTGTCGTAGTCGTCGAGGCGGTCGATGGCGTTGCCGTCATCGATCAGCCAGTCGACGAAGGTGTCCAGGGAGATGCCGTCATCGTGCGGGTTGAAGACGTCGAAGGTCTGGAAACCGGTGCTGTCCGCGCCGAGTACGGTGATGGCCGCCGCCGTGAAATCGACGGGCAGCCCGTCGTAGTGCGCGCGCTGCCGGTTGCCCTGGGAATCGGTGCGGTAGAAGGACTTCGGCGCGATCCCGGTGGCGAGCAGGCTGAGCAGCAGGCGGCTGAACATATCGGTGAGGTTGAACTGGCCCGCGTAATCGCTGTGCGCCAGAATCATATCGGAGCGGAAGACCGCCACGGGCAGGCCGAAATGCTCGTGCGCCTCGCGCAGCAGCACCTCACCGGCCCATTTGCTATTGCCGTAGCCGTTGGCATATCCGTCGCCGACCCGGCGTTCCGCGCTGATCTGGCGAATATCGGCGTCCTCGTCGAAGAGTTCCGGATCGACCTGATCGGCGACCGCGACCGTCGACAGATAGGTGACCGGCTTCATACGCGAAGTCAGTGCCAGCCGGATGATCTCGGCCGTGCCCGCCACATTGGGCTCGAACAGGTGGTTGTACGGCAGCACGTGATTCACCAGCGCGGCGGGATGCACGATTGCATCGACCTGCTCGGCCAATCGATCCCATTCCGGCTGTGAGAGACCGAAATTCGCATCGCCGATATCACCGGCCAGCACGATCAGATGACGGTCGGCCAGTTCGCGGTATTCGCGCAGCAGCCCGGCATCACCCGAATCGAACGCGGCATCGAGCCGCGCCCGAGCCGCCGCCGGGGTGCTGCCGCGCACCAGGCAGATGACCGTGCCGTCCGAATCAGCCACGCGCCGTAGCCATTCCAGGCAAAGGAAGCGGCCGAGGTAGCCGTTCGCGCCGGTCAGGAATACGGTGCGCGGCGACTCGGCGCTACCCTCCAAATCGGTGGCGGCCGCCAGTGTCGCGGCATCGATGAACTTGTCCAGGGTCAGATCAGCGGCGCGAATGCTGTCGCCACCACCGTGCACGGTCGCGGCGGTAGGACGTTGCGATCCCGAAGCACGCTGCTGCTCTACATAATCCGCGAGCGCGGCCAGATCATTGGCCGGGCTGACGATCACGCTCACCGGCACATCGACACCGAGGATATCGGTGAGCAGCGTGGCGAAGGACAGCGCCGAGAGCGAATCACCGCCGAGATCCGCAAAATGCGCATCGGGCCGCAAATCACCCGCCGCACAACCCAATAGCGCACCGGCGGCGCGGCTGACGGTCTCGAGCACAGGCCGGTGCGCCGCGTCCTGGCGCAGCGCCGCGAGCTCATTCGCCTGTGCGGCCGCGAGCTCGGCGTACAGCTCCTCGAGCCGCTCCCCGTAGCGCTCTTTCAGCTTGGGCCGCAATAGCTTTCCGAGCCCGGCGAGCAGCCCGTTGTCCATGGTGAACGGCTCGGTCTCGATGAGGAACGCCCGCGGAATCTCATACGATTCCAGTTCCGCCTCACGCGCCAGCCGTTGCAGCGATTCGTTCAACGCTTCGCGCAGCGCCGCACTGGTGGCCGCGTCCGGCCCGGCGGCCAAGGCTTCCTCGGTCGGCACGATCACGGCCAGCAGATACGCCCGCTCACTATTGCCGTACACGTAGATCTGCCGAATCAGCGGACTGGTGGCGTACACCGCCTCCAGCTTCGCGACGGTGACGAACTCACCCTGCGACAGCTTGAGCACATTATTGCGGCGATCGACGTAAACCAGTTCGTCCGTGCCGATTTCGGCCACGATGTCACCGGTGCGATAGAACCCGTCGGCGTCGAAGATCTCGGCCGTGATATCCGGGCGCTTGAAGTAGCCCGGAATCATGACGGTGGTCTTGAGCAGCAATTCCCCACGCGGATACGGCTTATCGGTGCCGTAGTACCCCAGCTCCGGCACATCGACCAGCCGGTAGTCCAGCACCGGCGGCCGGGCCAGCCGATTGTCGAACAGGATGCCGCCGCCCGCCTCGGTGGACCCGTAGCCATTGTGCAGCTCGAGTTCCAGCAGCGATTCCATGAAGGTCTTCATTTCGGCCGAGATGGGCGCGCTGCCCACCATCACCCCGAATATCCGTCCGCCCAGCACGCGTTCGCGCAGTTCGGTTTTCACCTCGCGCACGGCGTCATCGCGATCGGCTCCGGCCGCGACCCGGCCGCCGACCTCGCTCAGGAAGCGCTGGAACACCATGTCGCACACGCGCGGTACGAAGAAGAATTCGGTGGGCCGCACCAGCGCGATATCCTCGAACAGCGTCGAAAGATCGCTGACCGCCGCGAAATACGCGGTGCCACCCCGGGACAGCGCACCGAGCAGTGACAGCCGCCCCGCCACATGACTCATCGGCATGTAGCTGAAATTGATTGCGGGAATGGGTGATTGCGCAGCGCCACCGGTCCACATGGCGTTCACCAGCCGCGCCGGATACATGGCTCCCTTGGGCGCACCGGTGCTCCCGGAGGTGTAGATGAGCAGCGCCAGCGCCTCGGAGTCGACCGGGACGGCCGCGACCGGCGGCAGCGAGCGCCCGCGCTCCAGCACCTGTGCCAGCGTCTCGATCGCGATCGAGCTGCCGTCCCGCAGCAGTCGCGCCCGCGCGGATTCCAGTGCGGCGCGGTGATAGTCGTCGTCGGCATGGAAGTCGATGACGATCACCGCGGGCGTCAGTCCCTCGGGAATGGCCGTCAGCGCAGCGTCCAGCAATTCCAGACTGACCGCGAGCACCCGCGGCGCGGTCTCGGTGAGGATCGAATTCCACTGCGCCACAGCCGCACTCGCCTGCAATGGCACGCAGACCAGCCCGGAGAGCTGGCACGCCAGATCAACGGTCGTGTAGTCGGCGCTGGTGAACCCGAGCGTGGCCACGAATTCCCCGGTCCGCACCGGATTCGGATCGTCCCACCACGCGGCCCGCAGCGCGCGGATCCCCGCCGCCAGCTCGGCGTAGGTGATGGTGTCGTACCGGTCCACCGGCCGCCGCGTCTGCCGCCCCTGCGCATCGGTGACTACCTCGTACGCCCGCTCCCCCAGTGCGGGGCGCTCGGCATACCGTTCCAGCACGATCGAGATGATCTCGGCGGGCGCGAGCCCGGCCCGCCGAATCTCCGCATTGACCTCGTCACTCTGCAGTGCCGCACCAACCTGCGCATCGGCCAGCAGATTCGCGATCCGCTGCCTGCGCTCAGCCTCCGACGTGCCAGTGTCCACGACGACCCCTCAGACGTTTAGCATAGCTAACCAGATTACGGTGCGCCCGCAACCCCGGAATGTCAAGCATCCCCGCTATTCGCCCGAAAAATCACGCGTGTCCGCTATCTCCCCAGCAGATCCGCCACCCGCACCAGCGGCGCGGCATGCGCGAAGATCATATTAGGATCGCGCAGTTTCCCGGATACCGCTGTGCAACTGAGCAATTCCGCCCCCACCAGACTCCACGGCGGCACCGCGCCGGCCATTTGCGCATCGATCAGCGCCGGACCCACCAGCGCCTTGGCCGCGACCGGATCCCCGCACTTGATCCGGAACCGCGAATCGAACGAACCATTACCGGTGGCGGTCGGCTTATCGCCGAAGATCGCCCGCCCCAGCTGGGAGAACGCGCCGCGCGGCTGTATGGAGATGGCCGGGTACGGCCGATGCAGCAGCACCATCACCGCGATGAAGTGATGTGTGGTCCACGTGGTCGAGCCGTCACTACCCGAGGACGACCCGTGTTCGGTGTCATAGGAGTATTCGGCCACCGTCACCGGACGTCCGCCCAGCCAACCGGTCATGGTCACGCCGAGCCTGCGCCGCCGCAGCCCCGGCAGTCGTGCGGCCCACCCGGCGCTTCCGCGCACCTGGAATGACCAGCCCTGCGCGACCGCCCAATTCCACAGCATCTCCTGCCGCACCCGCTCGGCGCGCGCGGCCGCCGACGCCAGCGCGACCGCGAACACCACCGCGCCCAGCAGCATCAGCGCGATAATCCCCACCACGGCGACTCCCCTCCGCGTTCCACCGATCTCATTTGTCGGTGAATCCTGGCGAGTCGATCTTGCGGAGCGCTTAACAGTCGCCTGTCATGGCCGCGCGACTCAGCCGGTGTAGCCGAGGCGGCGCGAAATGGTGTGCGCGGAATCGATTGCCTGGCGCGCGGTTTCGGGGAATCGGGCGGGCGGCAGCCGGTAGGACGGCCCGGAGACGCTGAGGGCGGCGATGATTCGGCCGTCACTGTCGCGGATGGGGGCCGCCACCGCGTTGAGCCCGATCTCCAGTTCTTCCTCACAGGCGGCCCAGCCCTGGCGGCGAATCTGCTCGAGCTGGGTGCGCAGCGCGGGAAGTTCGGTGATCGTATTGGGGGCGAAGGAATCCAGGCGGCGGGACAGGTGGGTGCGCAGTTCGGTCGCGGAGAGTTCGGCGAGCAGCACCTTGCCGCTGGAGGTGGCGTGCGCCGGGCAGCTCTGCCCGACCCAGGTGCGCAGGGCCACGCCCGCGGAGCCGACGGCCTCGGCGACATTGACTATGCGGTCACTGTCCAGGATGGCGATATTGGTGGTCTCACCCAGACGCACCGCGAGTTCATCGCACACGTCCTGACTCTGGCGCGGCAGATCCATATGGGCGCTGGTGGAACCCGCCAGCCGCACGATGGTGAAGCCGAGGCGGTATTTGCCGCGCTCGGAGAGCTGTTCGACATAGCCGCGCGATTCCAGCACGGCGATGAGCCGGGACACCGTGGATTTGTGCACCCCGAGTTCGGCCGCGATCTCGGTGACCCCGGCCGCCCCCAGTTTGGCCACGATCTCCAGGGCGGTCAGCGCGCGGTCGACCGACTGCACCGCCGCGCCTTCCTGGGATTTGCCGGACCCCTCGCCCGCTCGGATAGCCATAACGATTCCAGTGTAGGTGCCGAGATCACCGCCCCGCCGCCTTGATCAGGTCCGCGCACTTCTCCCCCATCGCCATGATGGTGATATTCGGGTTCACGGCGGGCAGTTTCGGCATGGCGGAGGCGTCCACGACGCGGAGGTTTCGCACACCCTTGACCCGTAATTCCGGATCCAGCACCGCCATCGGATCATCCGGTGCGCCCATCCGGGCGGTGGCCGCCGGGTGATAGACGGTGTTGTGCGTGCGGTGCATGTAGTCGATGAGGTCGGCGTCGGTGACGGCCTCGGGACCGGGTGCGAGTTCGCGCGCCACCCAGTCGCGCAGCGGGGATTGTTCGGCTATGCGCCGCGCCAATCTGATGCCGTGCAACATGACTCGCTCATCGTGCCCGTCCGGATCGCTGAAGTAGCGCGGGTCCACGCGCGGTTTATCGCGGAAGTCGCGGGACCGCAGGCGTACCGTGCCGCGCGAAAGTCCCTGTGTCACATTGGGTGTGAGGCAGAAGCCGTTCTCGGTGGTCGGATAGCCCCAGCGCACGGTGTTCATATCGAAAGGCACACTGCCGTAATGCATCATGAGATCGGGCTGGCTCAACCCGTCCGCGGTGGTGGCGAACAGGCCGATTTCCCACCATTGCGTGGAGCTGGTGACCATGGGCCGCGACGCCTCCCAGAACACCAGACCCTCGACGTGATCATCGAGGTTGGAGCCGACGCCGGGCGCATCGGTCCGGACTCGAATTCCCATATCCCGCAGGTGGTCCGCGGGTCCGATGCCCGACAGCATGAGCAGTTTGGGGGTGTCGATGGCCCCGGTGCTGATGATCACCTCGCGCCGCGCCCGCACGGTGTCGAAGCCGGTCAGATCCGGTCGGCGGTACCGCGCGCCGATCGCGGAATCGGTGTCGTCGAACAGGATTTCGCTGACCCAGCACCCGGTCCGCACCTCCAGGTTCCGCCGCTGCCCGATAATCGGGTGCAAATAGGCGTGCGAGGACGACATGCGGTTGTTGTCGCCATCGGCATTGATTTGGAACCAGCCCGCGCCATTGCGGACGGTGGAACCCCGATTGAACTGCACCGTAGGCAATCCCACCCGCGCGGCCGCCTCCAGCACGGCGTAGCCGCACGGATCCTTGGGCGGGATATCCAGCAGCCGCACCGGTCCACCGCGCCCGTGCTGTGCACCGGGCGCGTCATTGTTCTCCAGCTTGGTGACGTACGGCAGCACTCCCTCCGCACCCCAGCCTGCCGCGCCGAGAGCCTCCCACTCATCGAGGCCCTCGGCGGGCGGCCAGAACGCGATACACGAGTTGTGCGAGGAACATCCGCCCAGCACCTTGGCGCGGGCATGCCGCAGGAAGCTGTTGCCGGTCGGCTGCGGTTCCACCGGATAGTCCCAGTCGTAACCGGATTCGAGCAGCAGCATCCAGTCGGTCAGCCGCCGGATCTTGTCATCGCCGATATCGGATGGCCCGGCCTCGACCAAACACACTGTGACCGAGGGATCTTCGCTGAGCCGCGCGGCGACCACGCATCCGGCGGAACCGCCGCCGACGATGACGTAGTCGAAGGTATCGGTCATGACGCCGCCTCGGCGGCGGGCGCGGCATGTGAGGCGAGCACGCCGATGACGCGAATTCCCCTGAGCGCGTACCAGATCAGGCCCGCGCCCAGAATCGCGCCGATGTAGATGAACGCGCCCCAGGTGTTGTACCAGGGCCCGCCGTAGACGGCCTCGCGCGGCCAGGCCAGGTTGATCGCCATGCCCAGACCCCACAGCACCGCAACGATATTCACGAACATCCCCCAGCGGCCCATGCTGAAGTAGCCGTTCTCGGCGAGGTCGCTCGGCGGCCAATTGCCCTTGAACCGCTGCCACAGCATCGGCCCGGTGACCATGAGATACGCCAGGTAGATCATGATGACCGCGATCGACGTCAGCACCGTGAACACCTGCGGCTGACCGATATTCACCACCAGGATGAGCGCCGACAGCACGCCGATGATCACCGCCGGGACGACCGGCGCGGAATGCTTGACGCTGAGTTTGGCCAGCCGCTCGGAGAACGGCAGCGCGTTATCGCGAGCCATGGCGAAGGTCAGCCGAATCCCGGCGGTGTGCACCGCCAGCGAGCACACGATCACCGCGATCACGATGCACACCAGGAACACTCGCCCGAGCCAGCCCGTCATGACCTGCTGCACGATGTATTGCAATCCGCCGTCGGTGGTCCCGAGCTTCTCATCGGACAGATTCGGCGCGGCCATCACCGCGAAGACCAGGATCGCGCCGCCGATGACGAAGGAGGCCAGCAGCGCGCGCAGAATCGCCTTGGGCGCGGTGCGCCGCGGCTCCACCGTCTCCTCACCGAGCGAACTGGCGGTATCGAACCCGTACATGACATAGCCCGAGGCCAGCGAGGCGATGAGGAAGGCGCTCAGATACCCGCCGCTCTGCCCCGCGCCATAACCGTTGGCGGAGAAGAACACACTCGGACCGCGCGTCACGTGCAGCCCCAGAATGATCGCGATCAGCACCGCGGCGATGAGTTCGATGAATACCCCGGTGCTGTTGATCCGCGCCATCAGCTTCACGCCGAAAGCGTTGACCACGGTGGTGAATACGATCAGCACGGTGCCGAGCACGACCGCGTTGGTGGCGTAATCGTGCTCGCCGGTCCCGTCCCCGATGATCTGGAATCCGCTCCATAATCGGGGCAGATTCAACTGCAACGCCAGCACCACCGCCGACAGTGTGACAATCGACGCGGTCAGCATGAGCCATCCCGCAGACCAGCCGACCAGCCTGCTGCCCAGCTTCTTCGACCAGTTGTAGACCGATCCGGCCACGGGATATTTCGCCGACAGTTCCATGAAGCACAGCGCCACCGCCAACTGCCCCAGGAACACCAGCGGCCACGACCACAGATATGCGGGACCGGCTGTGCTGTAACCGAAATAGAAGAGCTGGAAGGTGCCGGTCAGAATGGAGATGTAACTGACGCCCGCGGCGAAACTGGAGAATTTGCCGATGCTCCGGCTCAGGGATTCCCGATAGCCGAATTCTTCCATGCCGTGGTCGCTCGGTGCTGCGGAGGGAGTGGGGGGACGGGTGGTCGTCATGACGGCCCAACTTTCGAGAAAAGCAGCGGAACATATTCAGTTGTCGGCGGCGAACCATCCACCCACCGCGGGTGCGGTGTTGTGCCAGATGTGTTTGGTTTCCTGGTATTCGGCCAGGCCACTGGGGCCGAGCTCGCGGCCGGTGCCGGAACGGCCGAAGCCGCCCCATTCGGCCGCGGGGGTGTAGTAGCCGAAGTCGTTGAGCCACACCGTGCCGTGGCGCAGGGCGCGGACCATGCGCTCGCCGAGTGCGGTATCGGCGGTGCGCACACCCGCGGCCAGGCCGTAGGCGGTGTCATTGCCCAGTGCCAGCGCCTCGGCTTCGGTGCTGAAGCGTTCCACGGTGAGGATGGGACCGAAGGTCTCCTCCTGCACCAGGCGCATCCAGCGGCGGCAATCGTCGAAAATAGTTGGCGGGTAGTAGCTTCCCTCGGCGAGCGCGGGGTCCGCCGGGCGTTCGCCACCGGTGATCAGCGTCGCGCCCTCCGCGATGCCCAGGGCCACATAGGCTTCCACCTTCGCGCGATGCTGTTCGGACACGAGCGGACCGGTCTCGCTGGCGGGGTCCAGGCCCGGGCCGATGCGAATGCGCTCGGCCCGGCGCGCCAGTTCGGCGACGAAGCGGTCGGCGATGGACTCGTGCACGATCAAACGCGTTCCGGCCGAACAGACTTGGCCCGAGTGCAGAAATACCCCGGTCAGCACGGCATCCACGGCACTGTCGAAGTCGGCGTCCGGGAAGATGATGTGCGGGTTCTTACCGCCGAGTTCCAGCGCCACCCGGGTGATGTGGGTGGCGGCGGTGCGGGCGATGGTCGCCCCGGTCTGCGCGCCTCCGGTGAAGGAGATCAGGTCCACGTCGGGGGTGTCGGTGAGCGCGGAACCGACTGTCGCACCGCTGCTTTGGATGAGGTTCACCACGCCCGTCGGCACCCCGGCCCGGTCGATCACATGGACGAGCGCGATGGTGCTGAGTGGTGTGACCTCGCTCGGCTTGGCCACCATGGTGCATCCGGCCGCCAGTGCGGGTGCGATCTTCCACGACATCTGGAGCAGCGGATAGTTCCACGGTGCGATGAGCGCGCACACTCCCACCGGTTCACGCACCACGCGGCTGATGACCGCCGGATTCCCGGTATCGATGAGCCGATCCGCCTGGGTACTGGCCAGATTCGCGTAGTACCGGAAAACCGCGATCACATCGTGGATATCGATATAGCTCTCGCGCAGGGTCTTACCGGTATCGAGGGTTTCGATGTGCGCGATCCGATCCCGCTCGGCATCGAGCAGTTCGGCAATGCGCAGCAGATAGCCGACGCGCTCCGCCAGCGGGGTCTGTGGCCAGCCGCCGGTATCGAAGGCCGCTCGTGCGGCGGCCACGGCGGTGACGGCGTCCGCGCGATCGGCCTCGTCGATGGTGACGATCACCGAACCGTCGGCCGGATTGACTATGTCCCGGGTGCCGCCGCCCGCGGCGTGCACCCATTTGCCGTCGATATACAGATTCGGCGCACTACAGAGCTCTTCGCCTAACATGATTCGCCGATCTTCTTGCGGGTCCACTCGTGGAATTCGGCAATGTGATGTTCGGCCGGCACCAGTACGCCGCCCTTGCGATAGGCGCGCGAGGACATGGCGGGCTGGGTACGTTCGCACGCGGCGAAGTCCTGTTCGTTCACCCTGTGGAACAGTTCCACGGAATGGTCGAGCACACCCCCGGATTCGATGACATCGGGTGCGTACAGCCAATCGCATTCCACAATGGTGCGATCATGCGCCATCGGGTACATGCGGTGGAATATCACGTGGTCGGGCACCAGATTCACGAAGACGGTCGGCCGAATGGTGATGGCGTAGTACTTGCGATCCTGTTCGGGAGCCAGGCCGGGCAGCGGATCGAATCCGGCGCGGCCGTCGACGGTGAATCCGTCGATGCGATCACCGAATTCGGCTCCGTGGCCGACGTAGTACTGGGCCGCGAAACCGCCCGCGAACTCGGGTAGCACCTCCACCAGCTCCGGGTGGATCGTGGCGCAGTGGTAGCACTCCATGAAGTTCTCGACGATGAGTTTCCAATTGGCCGCCACGTCGTAGACCACCCGTTTGCCGACGGCCAGTTCCGCCATGTCGTAGTGATCGATGGCGGCCGGATCGCCGAGGCGGGCGGTGGCCGCGCCCATCACCTCGGTCTCGAACGAGGGCGGATCATCGGCGAGGCAGACCCAGGCGTAGCCGAGCCATTCCCGCAGGGCGACCGGAATCAGACCGTAGGCGACCCGATCGATCGGAGCTCCCGAATCATCTTGGAGGGAACCGAGATTCGGTGCGGCGATCAGCTTCCCATCCAGGCCGTACGTCCACGCGTGATACGGGCAGCGCAGATTGCGCCGCACCTGACCTTCGGATTCGGTGCAGATCATCGCGCCGCGGTGCCGGCAGATATTGAGGAAGGCGCGCAGTTCGCCATCGTGGCCGCGCACCACCAGAACGCTCTCCCGGCCGACCTGCACCCGCCGGAACGCGCCCGGGTCGGCCAGATCGCCGGAGCGGGCCGCGCAGAACCACATCTGTTCGAAGATGTGCTCCTGTTCGGCGGTGAAAACGGCCGGGTCGCAGTAGTACTCACCGCCGAGGGTGGGGATGAGATCCGAGGTCACAGGGTCACCAGCCTTTGCGGGGCGAACAGATCGATGGGGTGCCGGGTGCCGCCGGTCATGGCGAGCTCGGCCAGGATCTCGCCGACCACGGGCACGAATTTGAAACCGTGCCCGGAGAATCCGCAGGCCACGGTGACGGCGGTATGCGCCGGATGCCTGGCGATGACGAAATGCTGATCGGCGGTGTTGGCGTACATGCAGGTGGCGGCGTGCAGCAGGCGTCCGGCCAGGGCGGGCAGCAATTCGGTTACCCGGCTGCGCATTTCGGTCACCTCCTGCGCGTGCACCTCGCGATCGATGGTGTCCGGGGTGCACACGATGCCCTTGCGGAAGAACGCGGTTTTCACGCCGCCGTCCGTGCCGTCGATGGCGGGGAAGCCGTATATCTGTGCGCCCGCGTCGTTTTCGGCGATGTAGATGGGATCGCGTTCGAATTTGGCCGCGCCGATCACCGGCTCCAGCCAGTACATGACCTGGCGCTCGATCTCGATGCCGACGCCCAGGTCCGCCAGTAGTTTCGGAGCCCAGGCACCGGGGCAGATCACCAGCTGCCCGGCGGTGTGCACACCCGTGGCGGTGGTGACGGTGACTCCGCCGCCGGACTCCTTCCAGTCCTGCACCTGTTCACCGAAGCGCAGCGTCGCGCCCGCCCGTGCGGCGAGTTCGAGGTGTGCGCCGACGGTCAACTCCGGTCGCGCGAAGCCCGCCTGTTCCTCGTACAACCCGATGAAATGCGGCTCTGGCGCGAAATTCGGGAAGGCTTTGCGGATTTCGGCGGCGTCCATCACCTCGTGCGGTAGCGACCAGGCCCGGGAGGCGCGCAGGCTGCCCGCGACCGTGAGACTCTCCGGCGGGCCGACGTACAGACCGCCGGTGAGGCGGTACACCTCATCACCGGAGTCGCGGGCCAGCTGCTCCCATAACTCGTAGGAGCGCAACAGGAGTGGAACGTACGCCGGATCCTCGAAATAGGACTGGCGAATGATGCGGGAACCGCCATGACTGGAGCCCCGATTGTGCGCGGGCGTGAATCGCTCCAGCCCGAGTACCCGGTACCCCTGTGCCGCAAGGTGATACGCGGCGGCACTGCCCATACCGCCCAGGCCGATGACGATGACATCGTAGGTGTCGGACATGTGCTACCTCCGGATCAGCGACATCTCGGGATCGACCACCGGCTCGGCATGCACCCGGGCGGTGAATGTCTGCGTCAGATAGTCGATCTGGACCTGGGCACCGGGCTCGACGGCGGTGGGCAACCAGGCGTACGCGATA
This sequence comes from Nocardia sp. NPDC056000, assembly GCF_042269265.1. Classification (NCBI taxonomy): domain Bacteria; kingdom Bacillati; phylum Actinomycetota; class Actinomycetes; order Mycobacteriales; family Nocardiaceae; genus Nocardia; species Nocardia sp. NPDC056000. The sequence continues at coordinate 233,937 of NZ_JBHJXS010000013.1, forward strand.
CAGCGGCCGATGGTCGCGGAATAGCCCGCGCTGGTGATGTAGCCCGCGACGACGCCGTCGATCGTGACCGGCTCCTTACCGAGTACCACCGCGTGCGGATCGTCCAGGACCACCGAACGCAGCGTCTTCTGCGGCGGGACAGCCGATTCCAATGCGGCCTTACCGATGAACGACGCCTTGCTCTGCCGCACGGCGAAGCCGACTCCGGCGGCCTCGGGCGTGTGCTCGGCGGTCATATCGGTGCCCCAGGAGCGATAGCCCTTCTCCAGCCGCAGACTGTTGAAGGCGATGCGCCCGGCCGTGATCACCCGGTGCTCCGCACCGGCATCCCACAGCAGATCCCACAGTGCCGCACCGTGTTCGGCGGTCGTATAGATCTCCCAGCCGAGCTCGCCGACGTACGAGACGCGCATCATGGTGACCGGGATACTGCCCAGATGGGTGCGTAGCGCCCGGAAGTAGCCGAAACCCTTGTGCGAGAGGTCATCCGCGCACAGCGGCTGCACCATATCGCGCGCCCGCGGCCCCCAGACGCCGAGACAGCAGGTGCCGCCGGTGATATCGCGGACGGTGACACTGCCGTCGCCGGGGAGATGCCTGGTGAACCAGTCGAAATCCAGCGGGCCGTTCGCGCCGACCTGGAACAGCTGATCACTCAATCGGGCCACGGTGAGATCGCTGCGAATACCGCCGTTGTAGTCCAGGAGCAGGGTGTACGTCACCGCGCCGGGCTTCTTGCCGACATCGTTGGTGGTCAACTGCTGTAGGAACGCCGCCGCGCCGGATCCGCTCACCTCGTAGCGGGTCAGCGGGGTCATGTCGTACATGGCGACATGCGTTCGCGTCCAGCGTGCTTCGGCTATCGAGATGGGTGAATAGAAGCTGCCGGACCATTCGTCGCGCACCGGGAAGTCCACGCCCTGGGCCGCGAGTTCGGCCGTCAGATGCGCATTGGCGTCGAACCAGGCCGGGCGCTCCCACAGACCGCCCTCGAAGAAGTACGCGCCCAGCGCCTTTTGGCGCGAATAGAACGGGCTCGTGCGCAATCCCCTTGGCGCACTGCGGTATTGATGGGGATGAATGATGTCGTAGACCTCGACGAACGCCTGCATGCTGGTGCGCCGAATGAAATCCGGGCTGTGCGCGGCGTCCTCGAAGCGGTACAGATCGCATTCGTGCAGATCGATTTCCGGTGTGCCGGTGACGATCCACTCCGCCACGGCCCTGGCGACACCGGCCGAATGCGTCACCCACACCGCCTCGGCGACCCACAGCCCGGCCATATCGCGATGTTCGCCCAGGATCGGGAAGCCGTCGGGGGTGAAGGAGAAGATGCCGTCGAAGCCCTCGGCCAGCTCGGCCGCACCCAGGGCGGGTAACAGCCGCTGACTCTCCCGCCAGGCCGGTTCGAACTCCGCCGGGGTGAACGGCAGCATGGAGGGCATGGATTCGGATGCGGTGTCTTGCAACAGCGTTCGCATATCCACGGGCCGGGGGTCGTGACCGTAGTAGCCGATGCCGATGCGGTCGCCGTAGGTGCGGTAGTACAGGTCGGCATCCTGATGCCGGAGCATGGGCAGGCGTTCACCGCCGTCGAGGGCGGGCACCGGGCCGGTCTTGGCGAACTGGTGCGCCATGGGGACCAGCGGCACCGTCAGGCCCACCGCGCGCCCCAGTTCCGCACCCCAGAAACCGGCGGCGCAGATCACCACATCGGCGGGGAATTCCTGACCGTCGGCGGTGCGCACGCCGGTGACGCGGCCGTCACCACGCAGGATTTCCACCACCTCGCAGTAGGCCAGGAATCGTGCGCCCCACGCGATGGCGCGCCGGGCCTGCGCCTCGGCGGCGGTCAGCGCGAGCGCCAAACCGTCTGTGGGCGTGTGGTATCCGCCGAGAATGCGATCCGGATCGAGTAGCGGATGCAGTTTGGCGCATTCCTGCGGATCCAGCAGCCGGGATTCGATACCCCAGGATTTCGCCCAGCCGTGGCGGCGGTGCAGATCGGTCCAGCGCTGCGGGGTGGTGGCGACCTCCAGACCGCCGACCGGGTCGAACGCCTCCAGTTCGGTGAATTTCTCCACGGTGTACCGGGCCAGTTCCGCCATGGTCTTGGAACCGTTGGTCTGGAACACCAAACCCGGTGCGTGCGAAGTGGATCCGCCGGTGCGGAAGAGCGGTCCGCGATCGGTGACGGTGACATCGGTCCAGCCGAGCCGGGTGATTTCGTCCGCCAGCGCCGTGCCCACGATTCCCGCACCGATGATGACGACTCGCGGCTGCATCACCGAGCCTCCAAAGTGTTGCGTATTGCGCACCAAGTGCCGTAATACGCAACTATGCTCCGCCCGCCGGATCGGCCTGTCAACCGGAATGGCGAAATACGTATTCCCTTTGTTTCCCGGGTGTTTCGGCTGCTGTTGACGGGTCCGGCGGGAGCGGCCAAACTGTTGCACATAGCGCGACATAACGCGTCATTCGCAACATACCTCGTTCCGGGAGGGCCCATGCCCGCATCGATCCCATCGCTCACCCTGCTGGCCGGACGCCTGAGCGCGTTACCGGTGGGCGAGGTGCTCACCGTGAATCACCCTGGCCTGCCGCCGATTTCGATCTTCCACACCGAGCACGGGCTCTTCGCCATCGACGACACCTGCACCCACCAGGACGCCTCCCTCGCCGACGGCTGGGTGCAGGACTGCACCGTCGAATGCCCCCTGCACGAATCCTGTTTCGACCTGCGCACCGGCGCTGCCTCCGGCCCGCCCGCCAAACGCGCTGTGCGCACGCACAGGGTCGAGGTCCGCGGCGACGACATCATCCTCACCCCGAACACCGACTCATGACCCCCTCGATCGCCATTGTCGGCGCATCCCTAGCCGGACTCTCCGCCGCCCGCGCCCTGCGCGCCCGCGGCTTCCCAGGCCCCATCACCCTCATAGGCGACGAACCCCACCTCCCCTACGAGCGCCCCGCCCTCTCCAAGCAATTCCTGCACACCGGAGAGCCGATAAGCCTCCTCGAAGACCATTCCGAGACAACGGCATTGGACGCGGAATGGCTCCTCGGCCACCGCGCGATCGACTTCACCCCCGGCTCGGCTCGAACCGACACGGTCGGCGCGACCGCCGGGTCGCTCGCCGATCGGCATGCGGGCACCTGGTCAACCACATCCGGCGCGCACCGTGTCGATCGGCGCGATGAACACCCCGCCGCCGATGGCTCGCGGCATGTGATCACGCTGGAGGGCGGCGGGGCGGTCGTAGCGGACATCGTCGTTCTCGCGACCGGGGCGCGGGCCCGCCGCTTCCCGGACCTGCCCGGGGCACACTACCTCCGCAACCTGGACGACGCCGCGAGGCTGCATGAAATGCTCAGGCACACACGGAAACTCGCGATCATCGGCGCGGGATTCATCGGCGCGGAGGTGGCCGCTGCCGCGCGCGAGCTCGGCGTCGACGTCACGCTCATCGATGCCGCCGCCGTACCCGGCAGTGGTGCGCTCGGCGAGAGCGTCGCCTCGGCCTGCGCGGCGCTGCACGCGCGGCACGGAGTGCGCCTGCTGACGGCCACGCGAATCGAAGCCGTACTGCCCGGGGCGGTTCACCTCGTCGACGGTCAGCGTGTGGCAGCGGACGCGGTACTCGTCGGTATCGGCTCACTGCCGAACACGGAGTGGGCAAGTTCCGCGAATCCCCTGCTGCACAGCCCGAATGGGTTCCCGGTCGACCATCTGGGGCGCACCGCGATTCCCGGCGTCTACGCCATCGGCGACTGCGCGCGCGTTGCCGATCCGGTAACCGGCGGGCACTCTCGCACCGAGCACTGGCACGCCGCCATCGCACAGGCGAACACCATCGCGGCCGAAATCACCGGAACCGCACCGCCACCGCGAACCGCGCCCTACTTCTGGTCCCACCAGTACGGCAAGCTGCTGCAACTCGCGGGCGATCCCTCCGCCGCCACCGGCCTGCGAGTGATAGACGGCGCACTCGACGACGAATCCTTCACCGTGCTCTACGAACTCGATGACATTCCGGTGGCCGTCTGCGCCCTGGACAATCCACGCCTGTTCACCCGCCACCGCAAACAACTCGACCGGGCGTTGGCCGCAGTTCATTGACCTGCGCCACATCGACTTTCGAGCGCCGCTGCGGCCTAGTTCCGGGTCCAAGACTGTTCACGCGTCAATCAGCCCGTCATCCCGAAGGGGATTCCCGCACGATGTTTCCGGACGCGGCACCAGGGCGATCCGACCTGTTCGCGATCGGATGTCACGCCCACCGACCGTCGGACCGAGCGGCGGCGACTTCCGCGAGACCCGGGGCGCGCATGCGACCGGCTTCGGTCAGCGCTGTCACGATTTCGATATTGCGGCGCGACCACGGGCTGCGCCGCCGCCTGCGCGAATAGCGTTGCAGGAACGAATGTTCGTCGAGGGCGCGCCGGTGGCTGTCGATCCAGCCGTAGCAGAGTCCGATTTCGGCGGCCTGCTCGATGCTGATCAATCCGGTGGTGCCCTTCTTGCCGATGCGCAGCCACGCGTCATCCGCGTCGGCATGGTGTGCGGCCAGCCAGGATTCCCACTGGGCGGGGTTCTCGAACTCGTACACGGTTACCTCCTCGATCGGCGTCGAGGACCATATTCCGCCGCAAAGTGCTCACCGAATGAGCACTTTACCGAGATCGATTACGCGACGACCAAAGTCGCCTTCATACCGGAGTGGTACTTGCAGTAGAAGTCGTAGGTGCCCGGTGCGGTCGGCGCGGTGAAGGTGACCGTCTGCTTCCCCTGCACCTCGGTGTCGAACGCGCCCCCGGTCGCGGTGACCGTGTGCTCATCGGTGTCGTCATTGCGCACGGTGATCGTGGCACCCGCCTTCACACTGGCCGGGGGCATGAACATGTGCGCGGAGATGGTGACCTGATCGGCGACCGTATCGCTCGGCGCACTCGAACTCGAACAGCCCGAGGCGATCAAAACCGTTGCGGCAGCCGCGCACACGGCTCCGATGATCCGGCGGCGGACAGGGGTAGGGGTGGACATGGCGTCCTCCTTCGAGGAATTCCTATCCCCTGTTCACGCGATGCGAGCCCGCGCGGTTCACCCGGCCGATCAGATATCGGGCTCTTCGATCACATGCAGGCGGGAATCGGCGTCGCCGTCGACCGCGGGCCACGGCAGCGGAGAGGCGATCGGATCCGCGATGCCGAGCACATCGGCCGCGGGCTTGGTCGCGATCGGAATCGCCAGCGAGATCGCGCCCATCGCCGTCGCCGAGCCATCGCGCGCCGGACGCATCGGCCGCGCCGGCTCATCGGCGAACTGGTCCGCGATGCGAATGATGCGCCGCTGCAATTCGATCAATTCGATCAGATCGCGATTGACGGGCAGCCCGGAATCCGATGCCGACGCCACCGCGCGCACCGCTTCCTCGTGCGCTGCGAATATGGCTTCTCGAAGTCGCGCCGACACCCCCGCTTCCCGCCCGGACGTCCGCTGTACCCGAGGGCCCCCCTCACCGGTAGTCACCTCTCAACAGTACCGCGCGCCCACCCCTGCATCGGGGAACCGCAATCCCATACTCGCGGCGTCCATTTCGTCCTGTTCAGATTCCCATGGCGTCGCGGAGCACCCCGATACCCGCGGTGAGCGCCGCACCACCGGCCGAAATACTCACCGCCGGTTGACTGCTCAGCAGTACGACGGCATAGCGCAGATCGCGCCCGACCAATCCGGTGGTATTCAGCACCAGCGATGAGCCGTACCACATCCAGCCCTGTTTCACCGCCCAGTCACAGCCGCGCATGGCATCCGGAATGCCGAAATACTGGTCGACACCATCGGCGGCGATCTCGGCGGCCTGCCCCATGGCGTCCAGGATCACCGACCGCGCGGGCGCGGGGGCCTCATTCACCAGATACCGGTAGATGGCCATGACATCCCTTGCGGTGGTGCGGGTTTCGCCCCACTGCCCGGTATCCGACGCCGCCGCGGTGGCAGTCAGGCCGATCCGCTCGGACATGCGCGTGATGATCTCCGCACCACCGCCCGCACCCCACAGCCGACTCGCGATGGCATCGTCACTGGCCGAGAGCATGCGCTGCACGGAAGCCGAATCCTGTTGTCCGGCACCGTCTCCCAGTGCGTCCAGGGCGATCAGCAGTTTCACCACCGAGGCGGTGTAGAACTGCTTGTCATCATTCACCCCGGCGAGCAGCGCACCGGTCTCGGTGTCCACGACCTCGATACCGGTTTCCGCGCGGGCCGCCACCGCCTGCACCGCGGCCTGCATCCGCTGCGCCAGCGCGCTCGGCGGGATCGTGATGGTGGCCGCCGGTTTGGCATGCGACGGATCCGGCGGCAGGGCCGCCGGGCGAGCCGAGGCCACCGGCACGGTCAAAATCGATGAAATCCCCATCGTGGCAACCGCAATGGCGGCGCGGACCGCGAAACCCATGACTCTCCCTCACAACGAACCAGCCGGTCGAGCCGAAGAGCCCTCGTCTCAACCAACCCACGAACTACACGGATCGTACTAATTCCGCATTAATTCGCCAGTTGTACAGCTGGATTCGATGTTACGTTCAGGAGAATCAACTATTTCCGCAATGAGTCACGGCTGTTCAGCGAGCGCGGCGAGGCGATCGACAGAGGCCAGCAACCGCTCCGACGTCGTCGCCCGCGCGCGCACTTCACGCTTCTCATCGTTCAATTCGGTCCAGTCGTAGGTGTGTGTCACCTTGGTGCGGCCGTCACCGAGCGGCTGCACCGACCAGCGCCACAGATGACCCGGCGGTTCCTTACCCGGTTCGGACGGCAACCAGGCAATACGCTTGCCCTCCACGAACTCCACCACGTGGTTCTCCCGGACCGCGCCATTGGTGAGCGTCATCAGGAACACCTCGCCAACGCCGCGAACCCGCTGCCCGCCAACGGCTTCCGCCAGATTGTCATTCCCGTCCCAGCGCGGCTGCTCCGCCGGATCGGCGATCAGCTCGAAAACGCGCTCCACGGGAGCGTCGATCTCCCGGCTGGCGGAGACGACGCGTGGTATCTCGGTATCCGTCATGCCCTGATCAAAGCACAGAACCAAGCACCTCGCGGGTTCGTATTCATAGGTAGGCACACCCCCCGAGCCGCACATCCAACGGAGCACGCCATGCACCTGCTGACCGCCGCACCGACCACTGCGGCCAAACCCACCGTCCTGACCAACGTCGTCCTGGCGCTCTTCCGCGTCCTGGTCGGCGTGTCCTTCGCCTTCCACGGCTGTTCCACACTCTTCGGCAAACCCGTGGCGCCGCACGGCGCATTACCCGCGGTCGGAGCCTGGCCGTCCTGGTGGGCCGGAATGATCGAACTGGTCGCGGGCGCTGCGGTCGCCCTCGGCCTCGGCACCCGGATCGCCGCCCTGCTCTGCTCGGGCGCGATGGCTTACGCGTTTCTGACCGTGCATCTGAAGCACGGCATTCTGCCGATCAAGAATGGCGGCGAACCCGCGGTGCTGTTCTGCTGGTCGTTCTTCCTGATCGCGATCATCGGGCCGGGGCCGTACTCGCTGGACGCCCTGATCGGGCGTTACCGGCGAGGATCGGCGGACTGAGCCCCGGCCCGGGGCGTACCGGCGCGCTGGTCCGGGTTACCAGCGCACGCGGATGGGCCGGTTGGATTACCGGCCGAGTTCCGCGGCCTGAGTCCAGAGTCCGGCGACGCGCGCGGACTCCGACTTGCCCTGCGCCCGTCCGGCATTCGCGGCGGGCACGCGGGTGGCGGCGTTGAGCGGGTCGGTCCCGAATGCCTCGAGCGAAGCCTCATCGGGCGTGATCACCTCGACCCGCGCGTCCCGCTCGATCAAATCGGCGACCTGCTCCCCCAGTGCGTCATCGGGGAGCGGCGCGATCACCAGCACGCGCTCGAACCCGGACGCCAAATCCGCATTGGCCGAACTGCGCGCACCGCCGTCGATATAGCGCACCCCGTCGATCGTGTACGGCGGCCACACCAGCGGCACCGCCGAGCTGGCGGTCACGGCATCCACGAGCGAAACGCCCGAATTGCGGTCGAATACCCGCAATTCGCCGGTCAGCGCGTCGACGGCGGTGACCAGCAGCGCTCGCTCCGGCCATTCGTGCACCGGCAGCCGCGATTCGACCACCGCTCGCCGCGCGCTCTCGGGCACGGTCTCCACCTCCAGCGCCAGCTCTCCCAAATGCCGCCGCGCGCCCATCGGATCACCCTCAGCCTCGGCGTGAATCGCCGCGACCTGCTCCCACACCTCCTCGACCGGAGTCCCCTGCGGCGTCAGCTCCTGACTCCACACCGCCGAATCCACCTGCCGCCGGAACAACTCCTCCCACGACAGGCCGCTGCTGATCTGCGCGGCGACGTTCGCCCCGGCCGACGTCCCCACGATCAACTCGGCCTCGGTGATATCCACCCCCGCATCGGCCAACCCCACCACCAGCCCATTGGCCCAGGCGATTCCCGCCACTCCCCCGCCGCCGACTACCAACGCCCGCCGCACACCCATACCCGCTCCTAAGTCTCGCCCGACTCACTCCATCAACCTCAACCCTTACCAAGTCCATCCCCGAGCCTGCCGCCCGGGAGCACATGAATGTTCGATCTCTCCGCATATCGGTCAACCTCGACACTGACGATCCGGCCCGCTTCCATCCGTCTGGCACAGAACACCGGATCGCAGTCGCGGTGAATAATCGAGGCTTCGAGCGCCTCGGCCGCGTTCATCGCGATGTCGTCGTCACGAACGTGGCAGTCTTCCAATCGTTCCAAGCGCGGGCCGTAGAATTCCACGGTCTTCTCCTTCCAATTCTGTTGCCGCAGTCCGGATCTGGCGAGTTTTCCGCGATGCCTGCCACGCAGGTCCCGGCCGATGGCTGCCGTAATGCATTGGCGGTCGCGAATTTGAATACGCACCGTGCGGTTTTCATTCGCGGCGAAGCGCCGCCGATCTCACCTTCTACGAAGCGGCCACCACCGTCCGCTCTGACACTGTGGGAAGAGGTGCGCGAGCAGTCCAAAGCGCAACAGCAGCAGGGTAATTCGAAGGGATTTTGGCGACCGTACGCTGACCAGTACGAGGCCCATTTCCCGCACTATCTGCGACTGGAGTCCGCCGCGGACCGGGTGACCACACATCAACTCGTCATGGTGCCGGGGTTGCTGCAAACGCCCGACTACCGCCGCAGCGTGATCCGCATCGATGAACCGGAGCTCTCAGCGGTCGATCTGGAACGCCGGATCGAACTGACAACACGTCGGCAAGCGCGGCTGGATCAGCCCAATTTCCAACTGACGGTGCTGCTTTCGGAGGCGGTGCTGCGGCACCAACCCGCACCCCCCGAAGTTATGGCGGCACAGCTGAGTTGGCTCGCCACATCGGGTGAGCGGGAGAACTTCAGCATCCGCGTCGTGCCGTTCCGGGTCGGACCGCATCAGGGACTCACCGTTCAATCGTTCACCCTGCTCGAATTCCCACCGCTCGACAGGGGACTCGTGGAGCCGCCCGTGGTCTACGTCGAAGGTGCGAGTAACACCGCTGTCTATCACGAGCGAGCAGACGTGGTGGACAGGTATCGGACGACCATTTCGGCCCTCACGGCGGTAGCGTTATCAGAACAGGCCAGCAGAGATCTGGTGTTGCAGTGCGCAAAGGAGTATGCGGCGTGACGGGACCGGCATTCGGCATTTGGTAAAAGTCGAGCAGGTCGGAAGGCGGCAAAGCCTGCGTCGAAGTCCGGCACGATCCCGGCGCGACCCTGGTGCGCGATACCGAGGATGACGGTCGCGGGCCGGTCCTTGCGTTCTCGGGTGACGACTGGGTGACGTTCATCGCCAGTCGCGTCTGGGAGGGCTGAGAACGCCTCGAGCTGATCTTGGCGGTGCTGTCAAGCCACTGAAAGTTCGAGCTGCACAAGGGTTCTCGATCGGTTAATCTCGCGCTGTCGTGGGGCAGGACGGTTAATTGATCGGGGGAACATGACTGACATCCTCAAGGTCGACGCGGATGCGTTGCGTGAGCTGGGCAAGACGCTGACGGGGCAGGCCGATGCCATCACCGGCATCAAAATCGATGTGGCGGTGACCATGCCGGGATCTCCGGTGCACGAGGTCTCCGCCGCGATCGACGAGAACACCGAGGCAGCTTTCCACGCGCTCGGTGATCGCGTGCGAAATATGGCCCGGGTGGCCGGATCCGGCGCGAAGACGTACGAAGAGGTCGATACCGCCTTCGGTGAACAGTTCGGACAACTGATGGGCGAGGCGGGCCGCCTGCCCAACGGCAAGAAGATTCCCGACTGATGACGACGATCAGCCACGTGCGCGGCTGCCTGCCCTCCACCATGGTCGACTTCGGCAAAGCCCTCGATACGGGAACCACCGAATTCACCAAACAGGTGGGCAATATGAGCACCGCCGTCGACAAGACCACCGCCAACTGGAAGGGCGCGGCCAGTTCCGCCGCGACCGCCGGGAAGATCTCACAGCGGTTGACGGGCACCAGGATCGACGAAATCGTCACCGCTGTCGCCGACTACTACAAGACCTACGGCGGCCGCCTGGACGCGACCCGCACCGCGGTGCTGAAGATCGTCGACCAGTCCGCACCCGCCGCGGGCATGAAGGTCGCCGACGACGGAACCGTCACTGCGCCAAAGTATCCGGGCGTTCCCGGTGACATCATCGCCCAGCTCATGCAGAACAAGCTCGACGGGCAAGCATCCTGGCTGCAAACCCAATTGCAGGAACTGTTAAAGGAATTCGGCGAGGGCGAGGATCAGGCCGCCACCTCCATCAAATCGGGTGTGACCGCGCTCGCGACGCTGAAGGACACGCCGACCGGGCCGATGCCGGACCTCGCGCCCATCCCGCCGCCCGTCTCACCCGATGGCAAGTATCGGATCGGTGATCCGAAGGAACCCTTCCTCAAACACGACGACACCTTCATCTACGACTCGAAGGACGGCAACTTCAGCGACTGGCTGGCCAAGCAGAAGTGGCAGGCGAAACTGCTCGGCGGCGAATACGTGAAGTCCGACTTCGACGATGCCACCGCGCTGTACCGGCACTACTGGGACAACAACGGCAAGAAGATGGAGTTCGACTACGACGAGGCGTACCGCGAGGACAAGAACATTCGCAATTCGGTCGACTCCGAAGTCAACCGAGCCGCCATGGCGGCGGACTACTTCGCGCGCACCGGCAATACCAACTTCAAAATCACCGGCGACCCGAATACCGTTGCGGGCAAGAACTATCCGGCCACCGAGAACTGGCAGAAGGCCATCGGCGGGCATCAACAGTGGAGCCACGCCAATGTGCGGGTCGAAGGCAATCGCGTCACCATGGACGTAACCGTCGAAGCGCAGGACTACTACGACTTCGACAAGGGCAAGAGCGATATCGGCACCGGCGCAAAGGATAACGAGAACGGCCGCTTCACCGAGATCGGCTGGGCGAAACCCTTCGAAACCCACGGCACCATCACCCGCACGGTGTCCTGGGATGTCGGCCAACCGCCCTCGAGCGGCGTCGTCGCGGAAACCTCCAACCCCGACCGCAATCCGGGCCGCGAGGACCGTTCCGACGGCCGCGGCGACGGCGATGACGGCCGCATGCCCGATAACGATCGCAATACCGGCGGAGCACGACCCAAATGAGGAAGCCATCGCGGGCATACGCGCTGCGACCGCTACTCGCCGGTGCGATCGCGACCGTCCTCGCTGCGTCCGTAATCGGCTGCACCACAACATCTTCCGATCCGAATCCGCAGGAAAGGACCAGCACCGTGTCCGAAGAACTGCGCCACAACGCCGAGCCGTTGCGCAAGTACTTCCCCCTCATCGGCGACCCGGTCGCCGTGACCTGGACCAGCCGAGACAATTCCCGGGGCGGCCCCGGTCTGGTCACCTACTGGCTCGAAGCCGTAGTCGAACTGGCCCCGGCCACCGCTACCGACCTGCGCACCCGCTACGCCACCGGCGAATCCACTCAACCGACCGGACTACCCGCCGCCCTGCAAACCCAGGTCCCCGCCGGAAAGTACGCCACCAACCCGGATTTCGACACCGCCCTCGGCGGCTCCCCCGAATGGAACGGCACCGCAACCGGATACCTGCACAGAGAACTCCCCATCCTCGTCTTCACCGCCATGGCAGGAGGCTGACATGCCGAGCGAACACGACGAACTAGGCGTGAAAGTCCAACGCGCCCAACACGCCTTGGCCACCATCCGCGCCACAGCCACAGTCGACGGCATCACGGTCGAAGTAGACGCCCAAAACCATCTACTCGCAATCAGCGGCCCCCAAGGCAATTCCATCCTCACCGCCTACCAGCAAGCCCTCCACGAGATCCAATCCCAAGTGGCAGAAGCCATGCGCGAACTGAACTCCGACCCCCAAGTCGAATCCGCCCGCGCCTTCACCACCGCCAACCCCGCCTCCCTCGAAGCCGCCCGCCTCGACCGCGCCGAAGCCGAAGTAGACAACTACTTCGAACGCAGCTGGTAAAGGCACTACCGGCCCTCTGCTGACTGCAAGGCGGCCGTCGCCCCTGCAGTGTAGCGTCCTGCTCATGTCGGATCGGGGGATCGAATACAAGCCGGGGATGGATGATCCCAAGCGGGTGTCGATGAATAGGTTTCTGCCGCAAGGGGTTTTGCGGGCGGAGATCAGTTATCGCAAGCCTGGCGGGTTGAAGGGGACGCGGGTGGTGGCGCGTTCCGAAGCGGAGTTCGCGATGCTGCGGACCGCCGTCCACGAGGGGTATGGCGAAGTCTGGCGCAAGCCGGAACAACTGTCGTTGAGTGAAGCCGAGGCTTACATCAAGAAAGTTTCGGACCAGTTGGCCCAGGAGCAAGAGGAGATCAAGCGCAGGCGCGAAGCGATCGACCTATCCTGCCCGTGGTGCAAACAGCAACGCACCTACATCGGCATACTCGGGCTCGTCACCGGCACAGCCCGGTGGCTATCGGACCGCCCCTCCGAATTGAGCCAGCAGGTCATCAACCAACACGCCTACCGCTGCAACCTGTGCGGCTCGATGCAGTTCTTCGCGGATGGCTACCTTGAGCACCCGCTACCCGGCCGAGCCGCTCCCAACGACCGGCCGCCGTTCGGCTGACGCACCAACAGGTTTCGGTTGCGCGCTGAATTCAATGGCAATTTCCGCGCCGTCGGCACCCGTCCGCGCATGCGAAATCCGGTGGACTCGCTGTTGACCGCGCACCTACCCTCGCACGATCGGAGGGAGAGAATTCATGTCCACACTCAAGGTCACCGTCGAACGGCTGGTCGTGCATCCGCATCCGAACGCGGATCGGTTGGAGCTGGCGCAGGTTGGGCTGTATCGCGCGGTTGTGGCCAAGGGGCAGTTCGCGACTGGAGATTACGCGCTGTATATCCCGGAGCAGGCTGTGTTGCCGGATGTGCTGATCGAGGAGCTCGGGCTGACGGGGAAGCTGGCGGGTGGGGCGCGTAATCGGGTGAAGATCGTTCGGCTGCGCGGTGAGGTCTCGCAGGGGATCGTGTGTCTGCCCGCGCTGATCGGGGAGGTGGATCTTGCGGCGGCGGCTGCGGCGGGAACTGACTTCGCCGAACTGCTCGGGGTAACCAAATGGGCTCCGCCCGTACCGGTTTCGATGTCGGGGCAGGTTGAGTCCGCGCCGGAGTTGATCCGTTGGATCGATGTGGAGAACATCGCGCGCTACCCGGAGATCTTCACCGCCGGCGAGCACGTCATCGCCACCGAGAAGATTCACGGTAGCGCCTGCCTGTTCACCTATGACCGCGCCAGCGACCGAGTACTGGTGTCCTCCAAGGGAATCGGCGCACAGAACCTCGCCATCGCCGACAGCGATGCCAACCTGTACTGGCGCGCCGTCCGCCGCTTCCAGCTCCCGGACATCGCCCGGAAGCTGGCCGCCACCCTCGACGTCGACCGCGTCGCCCTCTTCGGCGAGGTCTACGGCGCGGGCGTACAGGACCTGCACTACGGGGCGAACGCCGGACAGAACGACACCATCGGCTACGCGCTGTTCGACATCGCCGTCGGCACGGAAACAGACCCCCGCCGTTGGCTGACCCCCGCCGAAATCGACGTCGCCCTCGAAGACCTGGCCGCGGACATCCCCCGCGTACCGGTGCTCTATGACGGCCCGTACGACATCGACACCCTGCTCCAGCTCGCGAACGGCACCGAAACCATCACCGGCACAGCCACCAACATCCGCGAGGGCCTGGTGGTCCGCCCAGCCACCGAGCGCTACTCCGAAATCCTCGGCGGCCGCGCCATCGGCAAACTCGTCTCCCCCGCCTACCTGCTCCGCAAGGACGGCACGGAATACGAGTAACCACCACCGACTGACGCCCGGCGCAACACCCGCGCCGGGCGTCAGCCATTTCCACACCGGCAGAACAGAGTTCCGGATCTCCTTCTCTGTGAAGCCGGATTGCGCGGCATCACTGCCGTGCGTAGTCTTCCCGCCGGGGCGGGGATAATCGGGGATCTCCAAGTTCTGCGTGATGCATCCCGGTACCGGGGGATCTGATGCGCATGTGCCGCAAACCAATTCACTCCGGCCCAGCAGTATGTCAGCTCAATTTCGATCAGGAGTTCACTCAGTGGCCTTGCGCAACACCATTCGCACCGCGATGACCAGCGTCATCTTCATCTCCGCCATCGCCGCGGCCGCAGCCGCCCCCGCGACCGCCGAAGCCCCCCTCACCCCGGTGGCAACCACCACCCCCGACTCCGGCTCGGCCTCGGGCAGCGCAACCGCCGTACAAACCCTGCTGGACGCCATCACCTGCCCTTTCGTAAAGGTGCACTGCTGATCGCTAGCGCATAACAGCGAAACCGTCTCCGATTCCGCTTTGGAATCGGAGACGGTCACCAGCGCAGACCAGGCGGCCAAGCCCCCGAACGAAAGCTGACACCGTACCTCTGGTGCGCACGACGGCCTTCGAGGACGGCGAGGATCGTAATCGTGACGCACCCGCCCAGCAGCAGGGTAAGATCCACCCGGGCCGGCAGCAACGTCGATTCCCGGGCGGTGAGATCGATGGCGGCAACCGTCCAGGTCACAATGACGGCCACGGTCGGCCCGAGCAGCAGATGCCCGTCGACGGCATTGAACCAATGCTTGGTAATCAGAAAAGTCGCACGGATCAGAAACGGCACGACCGCCAGCCCGGAAGCCATGACCGCCACCACCGCGATCAGACCCGGCACCGGCCCCGCGAATCGATCGAATGTCGACAACAACGCCGGAACCATGGCCAAAGCCGCGACACCTGCGATACAGATCCCCATCGTCCGCAGCGGATGAGCCAACTGTGCAGCAGTATCAGCCCGGTGCGCCGAATAGGTCACCGCCAGGATCACGACCATGGCGATCAAACAGACCGGAAACGCGACTATCGCCGACAGCACGAGACGTTGAACGCTCGCGAATGCCATACCTTCAACCGCGCTGCCCGAATACTCCCCGAGCACCAAGATATTGATAACCAAACCGAGCACCGTCCGAGCCGTCGCCAAGTCATCAACGGCCCGATCCAACGGCGCCAGCCGGTATCGCGGCTCGAAAAGCCTGCCCGCCAATCCCCACCCGTACCCAATCGGTATGGCCAGCAGTCCCCACATCATCCCCTCCCCCGCCGGACCTACCCAATCACGTTGGCGCACAACAGCTACCGAAGAACCATTCTGTTCAGCCGCGCAGCAGCGCACCCAGCGAGATTCGTGTGAATTGGCCTGACCTTAGATGGCGGCAATCCCCCGACTGAACTTCGGTCGGCCTGTCGAGAAGAAGCCGGCACATTCGTGGCGCATCGAGCAGTTGTCACACTCCGCGACGTACGCGTTCTTCCAGTCCGAGATCGACTGCACAGCGAACGGCCGGATGCTGGCATCGAGGACGCACAGGGGCAGGTTGTAGATCGAAACGTTCACCCCGGCAACGGACAGGGCGTCGACACCAGCCTTCAACTGCTCCTGGTAATCGACGGGATCGATCCACAGTGTGGCGTCGTTGGCGACCGCGAAGCCGGTGTTTTCCATGCCCATCAGAGCCACATGATCGACGAATGGAAGGTTACGCGCGATCCACGAGCAAGTCTCACGGAGACGCTGCGCGGTGATGGCGTGCAGAACAATACGAATCTCGACCCGCTGCCCTAGGTTCTTGAGTCGGAGCACGCCGAGAACAGTTTCATCGAACGCGCCCGCGGCCTGAACCACATAGTCGTGAATGTGATCCACCGCCGCATAGATCGGTATACCTGCTGAGAGCTGCGGATGCCCGACCTCGGCCCAGGCGTGCGCGACCTCGGGAACGGAGAAGGCGCGCCCGTTGGTCAACACGTGAATCGCGGTGTCCGGGAGCAGATCCCGCGACAGCTCCAGCAGCCCGATGAATCGGCGCCACTCGGTGAGCGGTTCCCCGCCGGTGAACGTCAGTGCGGGAGTCGCCGGGTCGAGCAGTGACAGTGCCTCTGCGATCTCGTCGATCAGCCAGCCATCATCAACCTTCTTCGGCGGCTGCGAACACATCAGGCAATAGTTGTTGCAGCGTTCGGTGACGAGGAAGAAGTTGTGCCGCGACGACCGACGGTAGAGCAACCTCACTCGACCCGACCGCGGGTAGATGCTCATCACATCGCCATCGCCGACCTCGGCGAACCCCGCCGGAAGTCGGAGGTAGCTCGTCGACGCGCCGTCCGGGCACACATCGCGCCCCACCGCGATCCGGAATCCATTCGCCTGCGCCGTCTTCCAGTCGCCATCATCGACGATCAGCGCGGCATCGCGATCATCAGACGGGGCACTGTTCGGGGGACGGAGCCGCACGATCCGGTTCTCGTCACCGAGGCCAACGTTGTCCGCCGCCGGTGATCGTCCTACCAGCAGAAGAGGTTTCATGACGCCCACTCCCGAAGAACGGCGGCGTCTTCGGGTGAGTGTTCCAACAGTTCGAACAAGTGAGTGATCACGCCCTTCTGTCGCTCACAGAACTCGGATAGCGGTTTGATCCCCAGCAGATCCCCCTGTGTCGCATGGTGATACACGGGGTCCGCGCCGCAGTTGGGCTCGAATACGCACGTCGAGCACTGTGGAGCCGTTTGGGTCAGCGAATCCGCCACCGCCGACACCAGCGTGTCGGACAACACGAGATCTCGGTAACCATGCTCATGAACATTGCCGAGTTCGAAGCTGCGGTCCCCCATTTCGGCGAGCATCCGCGCCTCGTCCGAGGCGAATACGGTGCCGTCATAGTTGTAGACCAGCGCACCGAGCCCGATCCCCGCCGGACTTCTCAGATCGACATACCCGATGGGCTCATCGCTCAGCATCCGGCGAAGGATCAGGGCCGAATAGAACTCGGGAAACCAGCGCCCGGACTTGTTGATCTCCAGGATGTAGCGAAGACCGCGCTTCCAGAATTCGAGCCATTCTCGGGCGTCGTACTTGTGGAACTGCTTGGTCTTGATCGCATGACCGTACGGGGACAACGGCCTCAGGAAGATGCCGTCGAGACCCTGCGCGAGGTATTCGTCGACGATCTCCTCCACACGATCCAAACTCGCTTCGGTGGTGGTCATCAACGCACCGACCCGGTCCGGACCGAGCCGCTCTCGAATGCGCCCGATTCCGGCCACCGCGAGCTCGTAGCTGTTCTGGCCACGACGGGGCCGATTCTTGTTGTGCAGATCGCGCGGCCCGTCCAGCGACGTACTGAGCAGAACATCGTGCTCAGCGCAGAACTCGAGCACTTCGTCATCCAGGAGTGCCAGGTTCGTCGTGATCACGAATTGCAACTGCTTGCCCAGGGGCATCGCACGCTCCTCGGCGGTCACGACGATCCACCGGATGAGCTCGAAGTTCAGCAGCGGCTCCCCGCCTTGAAACTCGATCTTGATCATCGGTGCCGGCGCGGACAGCGCGATATCCAGTGCCCTGGACGCCGTGGCTCTGTCCATGTCGTAGCGGACGCGGTCCTTGCTCTGACGCGACACCTGGCAGTACGGGCAGGAGTGCTCGCATCGCAGCGTGACAACGAACAGGTGCAATGGCGTGGCGGCGCGCAGGAAGCTCAGGCGGCTTCGCAGACGAAGGGCGAGAAGCTGCTGCGGTGCGCGCTGATCGGCCGATCCGATGAAGAGCTTCTCGAAAGCCCTTTCATATAGCCCGTCACCGGGGGTGAGATCGAGCGCGCACAACCGTTCCAGCTCGGTTGCCGTCATTTCCGCCATGTCGCCAACCATGTTGCCGACGAGGAAGCGGTCTGCACCGAGCCGCTCGAACCGAATGGGCAGGAGTCGCAGCCGGGATGTGTCGGGACGGAACGAGTCCGCCGAGGCGAAGCCGACCAACGGTCACTCCCCCTCTGCCAGCGATCCGAATGCCAACGCGACGATGACATCGCGATACCGGCCGGTCTCACGACCGACCTTCTCGCGCAAGTTCTCGTCCGTCACGAGATTCAGGAAATGAGTGCGCAACTCATCACCCCGGAGCTCTGACTGCGTTGGTGAGAGCCGACAGACGTATCGCCCGTCTGCTTCGTCGATCTGGCATGCCGCCTGCCCGATCAAGCGGTAAGCGGCCTCCTGCAGCGCGTCGAGCGACTGCACCGACCTGCTGAAGTCGACAACCAAATCAGACACTGACATCACTCGATCCCCTCACAGAACACGAAACCCACACTCGCCGAGAGCACCTGGCATAGTTCACCGCTCGGTCACTGAGGGGGCACCGCAGTCGCGTCAACCACCGTGCACTGGTCCAATGCTCGCTGGGCAAGATCCTCGGCCTCGGTCGCAGCGAGGCCGAAGACCTCCTGCAGTTCGCGCGCGATCTCATTCAGGCCGAGGCCCTCCTTTGCCCGCGTGCACGCCAGAGGGAACGGATCGGGAGCAGGCTGCGAGCTGGTCGGTGGGGTCGTGGTCGGCGGCGGAGCGGCCGGTGTGGTCACAGCAGGCGGTGGGATGTACGGCACATTCGGTCCGCCGAGCCCCGGACTGGAAGACGCATGAGAGGCATGCGAGGAATGGGATGAGTGAGATGAATGAGAACCATGCTGCGCGAACAACTTGCCATCGCTGGTGCGATGCGTCGTGAAGCTCATCAACTCGACGTCGTTCGGCAAGGCGACCTGACGCTCCGGCCGGGCCTCCTCCCGTGCCGCCGTGACGCGAGGTTCGTCCGTTCCCGTCGAGACGGACGCCTCCGCGATTGCCTGTGCGGCCGTGGGGATCGCGAGCGCGGCGAGGGCCGCCGTCAAACTCACGATCTTCGGCGTCTCACGCATTCGTACCTCCCGAAATCGAACCCGAGTTGACCACGGCGAACGAAATGTCCGTACGTTCCATCGCCACTCCCCCTCCATCACCACACAGATGATCTTCGAAACTTGTTGCCGCAAAGAGTATCTCGCCCGCCACCGCACCGTTACACATCGAGGCCACACGCGCCCGCCACAGCCACTACCAGCGCCGACACCGGCCGACCGCCGTGAAATCAGGACAAACACCGCATCCTGCCCTGCGGCAACGGATTACGGCTCGCGATCACGTTGTCGGCGGCCTCGTGGCGCCCTCATCTGCTGACGACGACTCAGCAACAGCACCTGGGATGTGCTCGCAGTCAAGTCTTCCCTATGTAACGACACTGTCGCCCAATGGATTTGAATACCGAGCAGCTGAATAGCCCACTTGTCGATACAACGAGGAAGCCCATGGATCTTCACGGCGCAATCGAGGATTTCGACCGCCCCGGCACTGCCGAGCATCTCGCGCTGGTCGGCCAGCAACGCCAGGAGGTCCTGACGCAGTTCCCGCTGGAAGCGTGGCAGGAACTGCCGCTGCGGCGATATGCTCTAGGTTTGGGCAGCGACGGGGACGAGGTTCCGTACTGCAAGCTGATGGAGTTCGGGACTCCGAATCTTGGCCGCCTCGGTGGTGGTAGCGCCAGCAAACACATTATCTTCCGCCATAATTCGGGGGAATGGAGACTGGCACCCGCACTGCACGGACTCGATACCGACACCGCGTGGGAACGGCTCCGCGGCGAGTTCGTCACCGCGTTCGATGCCGCCGCACGGAGTGACTTCGCCGCACTCGACGAGCTCGAGATCCTTCGATCCGGGCAGTCGCTGGTGACGAAAACCCTGTCCACCTACTTCCCGCAACACTTCTTACCGATCTCCTCGGTCTCGCACCTCAGGTCGTTCATCGAATTGTTCGGCGGCACACCCGAACCCAATGCAGCCGCATGGCGGGCGAACAGGCAGCTGCGCGAACTGGTCAACCTCGAACCTGAACTGCGCGACTGGAATCCGCACGAGGTGATGTTGCTGCTGTACCAGGCTTTCGACCCCCGTCCCACCAAACGCACCGTCTGGAAGATCGCCCCCGGCAACAACGCCCGCTACTGGGGCGACTGCCGCACAGGGGAATTCATCTGCGTCGAATGGGACGAGGTCGGCGACCTGAGTCAGTACACCAGCGACACCGAACTCAAACACGCCCTCGACCAGCACTGGCCCGAAACCACCAGCGGTAACAAGGCCAAGGCCCGGAATCTGTTGGCCTTCCGTGATCTCGAACCCGGCGACCGCATCGTCGCCAACCGCGGCATGTCCCAAATCCTCGCCATTGGCACCGTCACCGGCGGTTACCGATTCGACGAAACCCGCACCGCGTCAAAGCATGTCGTGCCCGTCGACTGGGACACTCACTACGCGCAGGAACTGCCCCAACCACAGCGCGGCTGGAGGCCGACCTTCGCCAAAGTCCCCGAGAAGCTGTTCCAGTCCATCCTCGAGAGAGGAATTGAGAATCTCGCCGAGACCGTGGCCCATTTATCGGTGCCGGTACCCGAAGACGTTGCCCCGGTTTTGGCGGCACTGGACCGGAAGAGTCAGGTGATCCTGCACGGGCCGCCCGGCACGGGAAAGACCCGTCTGGCGCTCAACGTCGCGCTCGCCACGAGCGGTCGTACGGCCTTGATCGACGCACCGGATCGTTCCCGCGCCTTAGCCGACATGCTTGCGGCAGGCCGTGTCTGCTTGGTGACCTTCCATCCGTCCTACGGATACGAAGATTTCGTCGAGGGCTACAAACCTGACCACTTGTCCACCGACCCCGGCTTGCAGCTCGCCCTGTCCGACGGGTTGTTCCACGAACTGTGCACTGCGGCCGCCAAGGACCCGGACCGCCCATTCCTGCTGATAATCGATGAGATCAACCGTGGTGATCTGCCACGCATATTCGGTGAACTGATCACGCTACTCGAGCCCGACAAGCGCGGAATTCCGGTGCGCCTGCCGATCAGTAAGCGCGAGTTCGCGGTTCCGCCCAATGTACGGATCATCGGCACCATGAACACCGCCGACCGTAGCGTCAGCCACCTCGATGCCGCGATCCGCCGCCGTTTCGCCTTCCTGCACATCGGCCCCGATCCCGAACTCCTGTCCAGCAGCATCGGTCCGCTCGATCTGGCGGCCTTTCTCGAAGCGCTGAACACCCGCATCACCGCGTGTCTGGACGCCGACCACCAGATCGGCCATGCCTACCTGCTGCGTGGGGACGAGCCCGTCGCAACCGAGGAGGAACTGGCCGCCGCCTTCTATCACGACATCGTCCCCCTGATCGAGGACTACTCCCTTGGCCGCACCGAACTGCTACGCAGGATCCTGGGCCGCCTGGTCGATGCCGACACCGGTCGGCCCGCTCAGATCGCGGTGCACGATCTCGCCACCTCTCTCGCCGCCGAGTTCACCACCGGGAGTGGCGAACTCGATGACTGACCTCTGCCTGGCCGAATACGAATCGGTCGTGGTGCGCACCGACCAAGTCACCGACAGCGACCTCGAGCGGCTGCGCGCCCTGCAGGCCTCCAAGCGATTCACCGTGACTCCCGAACGCACCGGTTGGCGCCTCACCGCGAGCGCGACTGTCGGTGTACTCGGACTCGACCGCCTGCGTCTGATCATCACTCCCAAGATCGCCTTCGACGAGCCATCGCTGCTGCGGTGGCTTTGCTATGCCGCCCACACGCCCGTACCCACCGACGCCACCCACCGCTGGATTTCCGGCCGGCACGGCCTCACCGATGTCATCGCTGCGGCGCTGCTCGATGAATGCCGAAACCTTCTGCGGGACGGGCTGCGCCGCGATTACATTCGCCGGGCCGCCGTGGACAGCGTGCTGCGCGGACGCCTGGACGTGGCAGCGCAGGTCTCCCGGCGATACGGCATGGTCGACAAGTTGCACATGCAAACCTTCGACCGCGACATAGACATCTGGGAGAACCGCGTCTGCGGCACAGCCCTGCGCGCCGCACGCACCTTGGCGATCGACGATCATCTCGCACACCAACTCGGCACCATCGCAACGGAATTCCCGACAGGGATCATTCCAGGCGAGGCGGTTCGGCTGCTCGACCGCGCCTCCTACACCCGCGTAAACCATCGCTACCGCAACGCACACCAGTGGGCGGGACTGATCCTACGTGCGGGCGGCGTCACGAATCTGCTGACCGATCAAGGACATTCGGCCGGCAGCCTGCTGTTGGACATGCCCCGTTTGTGGGAAGCCATCGTGCACCGCCTCCTCAGCGACGCCGCCGCCCCACTCGGCGGCACCATCGTCTCCTCGACCGGACAGCTCGGCCTCACAATCCGTGGTGACCTGTCCTCACGGCCGCCGTTTCGGCCCGACGTGCTGCTGCGACTACACACCGGAACGCCCAACGAGGCGCTGTTTCCAGCCGACGCGAAGTACAAGCATTACGCCACCCGCACCGTCAGCGCGGCCGACGTCCATCAACTCCTCACCTACATCGTCGGCTACAGCCCCGAACACACGCCGGTCGCCGCGATCGTTCATCCGCAGCCTGACGGCAATACCCGTCGCACTCTGCGGGTGAACGGCAACGGCCGGCAGTTGGGCAATGTCCATGTGCTGGGCATCGACACCCACACCGAACCGGCGCGGGCAGTTGAATGGGTTCGCGCGACGCTCTGGGTCGACGGCACCACCACCAACGCGAACTGAGGCCACCGCCCTGGTCGCGACGGACGTCACCGGCCGCCGAAGTGGTAAGCCCAGTACGGGTGATCGCGGAGAGTGTCGATGTCCTGTCGGGGTTTGCCGTCGAACACGAAGCCGATCACGTCGTCAGAGATCGGAGAAAGCCCGCGGGCGAGTGCCCACACCGGGTTTTGGTTGGTGTACAAGAAGTACGCCCGTGGCCGTTGCAGGGCCGGATTCCAGTCCACCTTGACCGAACAGCCGTCACCCGGGTTGGCCGTTTTCGTCCCGGTGAGGTGGAAGTCTATGACCGACAGCAGTTTTCCGCACCGGTCGAAAGCATGTCGCCGGTGGCGTTATTGCCGACTCTGTGCGGCAGCATGCTCGGTGGGATTCGCGAGATTAGCTCGACGACGAGAAAGCCCCTCATCAAGGGGCCGCTTTAGGCTCCCCCATCTGGACTCGAACCAGAAGCCTGCCGAGCGCGTGAGTCCTTCATTAATTCACGCAACCACAGCTGTCAATGATCGCTCGAAATGCGTTGTCCAACAGTCAGATCGCTCGGCAATCACAGGCGGTCAGCATTCTAGGACGACCCGACACGACTCGGATCGCCGCATACTTTGGTGAGACTTCCTTGCGGTTGAGTGCAACGGAGCAACCTCTTGTCGCCTCTGCCGGAAGTCAGTCCTGAAAGGACCTGTCGGACCCGTCAGTAGTTGGCTCGACCGCCTTCAGCTGAATCGCAAGCGCTAAGTTTGGCGGTTGAGCAGTCAGATCTGACGCTTCTTCGGTCAGATCTGACTCAATTCAAACGATGGTCGGCAATCTCGCTGTGCGAGTGGGGTTCTGCCGATAGCCTGTAGCCGCCTCGTCCTCCCGGGAGAGCGATGTCCGTCCGTGTGACGGCCGTTGCTTGCCCTGAAGGAAGGAGGTGATCGGATGGCAAAGCGCCATAACAAGAGACGGAAGACCCCGCACGCGATGAGAATCGCCGTGGAGGTCTCCGTCGGGTGTCCAGGTTGGCTGCCGGTACTACTGCTCTTGCTCTGCTGGCATTGATCTGAACCTCGGAGGGCGGCTCTGCCTGTTGCCGCAGGCATCCGCCCCTTCTTGTATCGAGATCCCGGGCGAGGGATTAGTCCCGTCCGCTGGACGGGCCTTAGGTTACTTGACGTTGAACAGCGTGAAGCCCTAATCGGGTTATATATCAACCTTCCGCCTTATGCCTTAACCATCTGGCTAAGACACCAACGCTGGTCTGCGACCTTATCGGAGACCATCCCGCTAACACATAGGCGCTGGTCCGAGACTTCGCGACTTCTCTTCCCCTCTTCCTCATATAGGCCGCCCTCGGCGGTTGCAGTGCGGGTCGAGGATGCCGAAGGCACCACGCAGCGACCACCCGGTGGGTGGTCCTAGACACGTGCTCCTGGAGCGAGATAATCGGGCCGTTGAGGAAGCGGGGGAACCCTTAGCAGGGCTAGGCGGAACCGGTTGCGGGCCTGAGTCTTAAATCTAAGTAATAGGCGAATTCGGCAGCTATTCGCGTTAGGTGGGTGCCGCGACCGGGTGCCGGATGGGCATCGGCCGCCGCGTCGGCGAGGTCGGTAAGTCCGACGCTGGGATGGGGCTGAGCGTCGGCAGAATCGGTGCCGAGTTGAAAGGCCAGGGCGGGAAGGTCATGCGGCGCTGGTGGATTCGCGGTTATGTTCGGAGCGATATCGAGGCGTTGTTTTGGACCGGTCAGAGCGGTCGGGCCTGGTGCTGACGGTCTGGGCATAGGGCTCGGCTGGCGTGGGCGGCCGCCGGATTCGCCTATTGCTTGGATCAATACAGCGGTACTGGGCGTCGTCGACGCTCCGGGCGGGGAGAGCCTGCGGAGCCCGCCCGCACGGTGGCGCAGTGCAGCGGCGGCGCACAGCACCACCCTTGATCATCATGCAGCGGCAATCTTGCACGTCACCGGCGGCACAGAGACCGGTCCCGACCAAGGTCACGAGGGAAATGGACGAGTATCGACTTTTGTGCGACTTAGTTGAGGATTTCGCCCCGTGCAACGAGAACAGGCCCCGACCGATGATTTCATTCATCGGTCGGGGCCTGTTTAGGCTCCCCCATCTGGACTCGAACCAGAAACCTGCCGAGGGTCAGTAAGGGTGCTACCTCAGACAACACGATCGGTCAACTTACAGCCGAAACCTGTTGCATACCAACGGATATTCAGATGTCGCCGGGATCTCGGACAACCCGACGCAACGGAGATGCGGTTGGGATTCGTGGACACTTGTTGGCACCTAGAGCAAGTCCCCAGGATGAATCACTCGACACACAGCGGAGTTCGACGGATCGTCCCATGCCTTCTTCACCGCGGCGAACAGCACATCGATCTGCACACCCGTCTGGGCACCCACCGACCGGCTCTTGCTCCAGTCCACAGACCGCCAAGTACCGTCTCGCTTTCTGGTGGACGCATTGGCCAAGGGCTGCAAATCCGCTTGGATGCGGTGTTCCAGCCCGAGACCAACGGCCTCACGCCCAAACTTCTGGATCAGGATTTCGGCCTCGGGAAGTTGCGGCCACGAGATCACGACAACACGATTCCAGATTTCGGGCGGGAACGTGTTGGCCAGATGATGACTCTCGCCGATCGCCAGATCTCGCAGTCGGCGCTCCGCTTCGTTGGTCTGGCCGACGTAGAGCAGACCCCACTCGAGCCACACGGCGTACAAGACAGAACCGGAGATCGCCGGTTCTCCGTTCTTTCCAGGCCCGGCGAGCGCCAGTGCGAGTGCGTGCGCAAACCGATAGCGGGTTTGCCGCCACGATTCCGCGGCCTCCCTGGTCGCGGTGATGTCCTTGAGCACATTCCGCCAAGCCGTGGCGGCTGAATCCTGCATGGTGTCAAACATACTGCTGGACTGATGATTTCAAACGTTGCACGTGGCTTCGAAGATGTCGAGGATCTTGAAAATAAGGTTTGCGCTCCTGCGGTGATCATGCTGAAGCGGCGTTTGTGCCGGGCGAATCGTCTCATTAGTTCGTGCTGCTTCCGAGCTCTTTGCAGCCGCCGACGGCCTGGTGACGGTCTGGGAGATGAAACAGGACCTCAGATAAGCGAGGGGATCCAGTTCGGGCCAATGTTGTTGCGCCCGTGGCAGTTAACAGATTCAATGCTGGCAGTGGTTCACATCATCTGGGGGGCAACATGGTCAGCCAGCTCATTGCGATCGGTGCGGTACTCGTCGGCGCGATGGCGACGTACTTCGCGACCTACCTGTTGACACGGCAGCGAAACCAGTACGAGCTCTCCACACGTTGGGATAGCAAGAAGCTCGACGCCTATGAGGCTTACATCGATCGTGTACGAGCGAATTGCTCGGCGGCGGCAACCCTGTACAACGCATACCGACGTGGAGCGCCCCAAGCGGGTTCTCTACCGGAGAGCGAGTTGCGAGACGCCGTGAATGAGGCCGCCCGCGTTCGGAGTCGCGCGTTCGAGAGGGTGGTGCTGCTTGGAAGTGGGGACGTAGTTGAAGCGGCTCATGCTCTGAATGTCGTCGTTGAAACGCTGATGTACCAGTCTCGAGGTGAGGTGGCAGGTGCACACCCAGAATGGCTGCAGCGCTTTAGGGACGTGTTTAAGGCGATCAACGTGTTCCATGAGGTTGCGCGGAAGGATCTTGGAGTACGTGGGTCCGTCAGCAGCGATGGTCGTCCTCAGCGGGAGCTCTTGATGCCGCCAGGGGAGCTCGAACAAGGTTGACATGCAGTTGCGGACTGTACTTCTCCCTGCTTCCTCATACTGGCCGTTCCCGCGGCCGGGCGGGCCTGTCAACCCCGAAGAGCGCAGCGTGGGTTGACTGGCTTGATCGGCTGTTTGGGACAATTGGCCGCTGAGGAAGCGTCCTGCGTTGGGTTCCTGCGTCTGGGTGTTCGGTTCCGATCTATCTAAGTAATAGGCGAATTCGGCAGTTGTTCGCGGTAGGTGGGTGCGGGGACCGGACCCGGTGGTGCCGGGCCCGGTCGTGCTGGGTGGTTCAGAAGGGGGGTTCGGTGCCGTTCTGGGTGGAGGCGGGGGTGCGCTGGAGTCGGGTGATCTTCACGTGCTGGCCTTTGAGCTCGGCGCTGATGGTGTCGGCGGTCAGTTCCAGTCCGGCGTTGGGCTTGCCCTCCTTGTCGAGGTAGGGGTTGGCCAGGAGCCGGTGTCCGGTGACCGTGACCAGATCGCCCTTGAAGAGGCAGTTTCCGGCTGTTTCGGCCAGGTCTTCCCAGCAGCTGACGCGGATGGCGGTCTTGTTCGCATCGACCCATTCGTTGCGGTCGCGGTCGAAGCGGCGGTCGTTGGTGATGACGGTGAAGTTGGTGACCATTTTGCCGCCCGTGGTCGCGCGGGGGACGGGGTCGGCGGCGAGGCGGCCGGTGATGCTGACGTGCAGGTTGCTGGACATGACGGTGGCCTCCTGGGGGTGGAGTCCGGAAGTGGCCGGGCTCTCGGTGGCTGGTGGGACGCCGGACACTGGGGCGGTGCCTGCGCGGTCCTGTCAAGGCTCGGCGCGGGTTCATCTCCCTGAAAAAGATTGTGCGGCAGCTCAATTGGGAGATGAATTCGTGGTGACCAGTGGCTTGGTCTTGGCGGGGGTGTGTGGGTGCTGCCATGGTGGCTTGCGCCCCGCCGGACATCGAGAGACCGGTTTCCGGGGTCCGCGCTCGGCTGGCCGCTGGCGTGGCTAGTGGCCTGAATGCCAGTGGCACTGGACGTTTCGATGGTGGCCGCGGTCCTCGCGTGAGCGTGGGTGGTGGAATGGGCGGCGGCTGCATCGTTGTCGGCGGCGGCCGCGGCTTCGATCGTGGCGCAGGGGGCGGTGCGGGCGAGACCGCGATCCGTGGCGGCCGTTGGGGAGATCAGGCAGGGACGGCCGGAAGGTGCCTCTTCACGGGTGATGTGGGCGTGGTGGCCGGGTGCTGGATGCTGGCTGGGCGCTGCCTCGATGAGGTGGGTAAGCCGGAGGCCGGACTGGGGCTGAGCGTCGGTGGCATCGGCGTCGAGCTCGAAGGTCGGGACGGGAAGGTCATGCGGCGCTGGGGCATTCGCGTCTTCGGCCGGAATGGTGGCGAGGCGTCGTTGTGGACCGGTCAGCGTGGCCGGGACCGGTGTCGCCGGGTCTGGGCATCGGGCCCGGCTGCCGTGGGCGGCTGACGAATTCGCCTATTACTTCGATCATTGCGGGGTGAGGGGGTGTGCCGCGACGCACCGACGCTCCGGCCGGACGGAGCCTGCGGAGTTCGGCCGTCGTGGGGCGCAGTGCGGCGCGGCGCGCGCCAGCGCGTCGCCTTGATCCTGTACGGCTAAATTCGGCAACCACCTGACCACACGTCGGGGCTGGAAGCCGGGGACCGCTGGAACATTCCCGTTCCAACGCAACAACTTCGGAACGCGATGGGGAGCGCAAAGCCGGGGACCGCTCGCGCTCATCCCATCTAGTCCCCAAATGCGGCAGCGCTCCAAACCAAGCGATGCCCTGCGGCACTTCCGCCGCCGAATTCATTACCGCCGCTAGTAGAATTCCCGAAAATGCGTCGAAAAACTTTGCGCAAGTTGGGTTTTCAGGTCGTACACTGAGATAGCGGGCTATCTATGGTGGGGATCAGGTGGTTACCCATGGCACGAGTTCCACAGGAAAACAAGAAGCTTACTGCGGTCATGCTGGAGGCTGGCGTTCTCGCCACCGGACTGGCAAAGCGCATGCAGGATCACAGCCGGACCGATGGCGGCCCGGAGCTATCCACCAGTCACACGCTTGTGAAGAAGTGGATGGACGGCATCGTCGGTCAGCCGAACGAGCGTTCCTGCCGCGTGATGCTGGCGGTTCTGGGGACAAAGCTCAATAGGGATCTGCGACCGGCTGATATCGGATATCCCGACATCGTTCTGAGCCAGGAACCAACTCAGGACGCACCGGAGGCATTCGAGAACCCGCTGGTGATCACACAGAGATTGCAGTGGTTGGGCCAAATTGACGTGGATGACCCGGTGCTGGATATCGTCGATTTCGCGGTTGCCGACATCATCGATCGATACGAAGTAGAGGGACCGAAACGGCTCGCTCCAGAGGTGATAGCTCTGCGATGCCGAATCGATGAACTGCTTCGCCAGCGCCAGCACCCGAGGCAAGTTACCCGGCTGTATCAGTTGGCTACCAAGCTATCCGGGATGCTCAGCTACATGGCGGTCAATCGCGGTCGATTCGTTCACGCCAGCATGTACGCAAAAGAAGCCTTTCATATCGCAACCTTGTTGGAAGATCCTCAGCTGCGTGCGTGGGTTCGTGGAACCGAGAGCTTCTGTGCGTACTACATGGGAAAGTACGACACAGCCGCGACGCTTGCCGAGGACGGACTGCGGTACGCCTCCGATGGCCCCCAGGCCATCCGCTTGCTGTCGAACGGCCTGGCGCGAGCCCGAGGAAAGATGGGCGACGCCAACGGGGTTCACTCGGCCATCAATCACGCAAACACGCTCGCTGAACGTCTTCCTACACCGACCGGACTGTCACCTGCGCTCACGTTTGAGCCGTACAGCCACGCCAGGCTCGCGGCCAATGCGGCAACCGCGTACCTATCCGCGGGCGACTACGACCGGACCCTCCAATACGGTCATCAGGTAGAAGCACTCGTAGACGAGTCCGATTCTGTCTGGAGTCGGTCGCTGGTTCGTCTGGACATCGCAACGGCGCTGCTGAAATCCGGTAGCCCAGACGTAGAGCAAGCGGTGCATCTGGGGTCCCAGGCATTGACCTTCTCAGAAGAGCGGCCCATACGGTCCGTCTGGCAACGCGCGCACGAGTTCGGTTCAGCCACAACGTCATTCGATGCGACCGGCGCGCACGAGTATCAGATCGTCCTCCGAGACTGGGCCGATCGGGTCCGCGAGTTCTCTGCGCCAGCGACTACTCGACGTTAGAGCCGAGTTCGAGCGCGGCTACATCGTGCCAGCGGTATGCGCTCGACTCACGACGCAGGCGGACAAGCTTTGCGGTATCGACACGGACGGTGACCGGGGAGATATCCCGGATCTGAGAAACCTTTGAAATCAAGGGTTCTGCACGTTGCCTGCGGTTGCTGTAACCGATACCGAGATGCGGGCGCAGATTCTGGGTTTCCGCGGTTTTCAGGTGCGGAAGAACCGACAGCGTCGCCGCTCGCACGGTTTCATGGATTGCCAGTATCTCGGACCATGGCGATACCGAGAAACGGATGGCACCGTGAGACCCCGCAAGCGGCCCTACCGTGAGTTCAAAGGGTTCGACCTTGCCGAGCCCCTTCTGCGCGCAATCGGCAATCGCTGAGATGTCGCCTTCGGCGATCTGATCGCGATTCCCAATTTTCAGCAGGGTGATGTGCAGTCCATCGATGGGGACAAAGTCCAGTTCGACTACGCCGAGTTCTCGCTGGCATCGTTCAGTCATCTGGGACAGCGCCTGGTCATCGAACGTCAGATACCAGAAATAGGTCTCCTGATCAGCTGACCACACGCTGCGAGTCCAGTGGTTTTCCATGTAATCGATGCCGCGAAATGCGTCCCAGTCGTTCTCCCGGATGGACTCATGGCTCGTAATCGATCCGGGCATTGAAGCAGGAAACGGCCCTGATTTGGCGGGGTCGTTCAGCGGCTCGGAGTCATGGCTGGTCTGCACCTCCAACACACTACGTGTGCCCCCCGTGAGTCATGTGCACCCTTCGTGTGCGCTGTTTCGCACTCTTCATTCCGAGTTTCCTGATGTGGCAAGACATTTCAGCTCAGGGACACCGAAGGAAGGAATCAGCGCAATGGGAATCAAGAAGGGGCATCGGTTTCCGGCGATGCACGATGCGGCGTTCGAGAAGGGCGTGCTGCTGCTCGATGGCATCGAGCCGGTCTACAAGTACAACGAGCGGCGGCGGGCGTACACCACGGAGCAGGACCGGGACGAGGTCACCGGGCTGTTGATGTGGAAGGCCCGGTTGATGGACCTGGACGCGGACGTCAAGGACAAGCAGGCGGGCGTCAATCTCATCTTCCTGGCCGAGGTCCGGCCGATTCCGGTCGGGCGCGAGTGGCGACCGGGTGTGTGGGAGATCGAGCTGGAGGGCCTGACCGTCGAGGCACGGGCCAGTGTTGCAGGTGATTTCGCGACCATGTCGTACACGTATCGGGCGACCGGGATCAAGGGTGACACGTCCGGGGCCAAGCAGCCGCCGGTTGATGCTCCGGCCACGCGTCCGGTTCGTTCGGACAAGTCCGCGGCGGATAAGGCGGTGGCCTGATGCCCTCGCATGTGAACGTTCCGTCCGAGCACGGAGAGCTGCGAGCGATCAAGTACGAAGCGGCTTACGTGCTGAACTACGGGCCCGAAAACCGTAGCGCGCTTGAGATTCCGGCCTATGTGTCCTTTCGGGTCGGTGATGCGCGGGTGGCGTTGACCGTCACCGATGCGCAGGACTTGCTGGAGGCGCTGCCGAGCGTGCTGGCTCAGCACGACTATTCGGAATTCGTGACCGTTGATCCGAAGGCGGTGGCGTGATGTCGGCCTCGGTTTACGCCCTGGCCCGTGAAGACCGGCTGACCGGCGTGCGCTATATCGCCGGGCATCACTACTTCTACGGCTCCAATGATCGGCACGGCATCGAGGTTCCGCCTTCGGTGTCGGTCGACTTCCTGAAGGGTTCGCTGGTTCTGGATATCGCCGACGCCCGGGACCTGTTGGAGGAGCTCGCGGTGGTCCTGGTGGAACATGCTGTGGCGCTGAAGGATTCGCACGGCCCGAAGGCGGTGGCGTGATGAGCGAACGCGTGTGGATGCAGGTGTCGTCGAGTTGCCATCAGGGCCTCGATGATCAGCGCATCGAGATCTACTACAGCACCGCGGTGGACATGGTCCTGATCACCGTCGGTACCGGGGAGATGTACATCCCGGTCGCGATGGCTGCGGCCATGGTCGGGGACTTCGTGAGCGCGGTCGAGGCGGCGCTGCGTGCCCAGGTGTCCGCTCCGGCGGACGGGCAGGTGGCGTGATGAGCCTCAAGAGCTATCACACCTGGGTCGCGGTGCTGACCGGTGTCGCAATGATCTGGGTGGTTCCGGCAGCACTGTTGATGGCGTTCGGCCACCGCCCAGAGGTTCCGATGGTCGATCCGGTGGTGTCATCGACGACGGCGTGCGTGATGTTCTGTGCGCCTTCGCAATCGGCCGCCGCGACTCCCAGCACTGCTGCGCCGGTGTGCAAGTTCCTGTGCGATGAGCCGCCGTTGCCGACTCCGGGTGAGTTGTGCCGGTTGTTCTGCGAGTTGGGACAGGGGTGATCGAGATGCTGTTCACGGTTGGGGTGCTCCTGGTGGGCACCCTGTCCGCGCTCTGGGCCTATCGACGCGCGGCCCGGGGTGTGCCGTTCACGCGAATGATGGCACAGGCTCCGGATGAATTGGTCACGGCGGTAACGCGTTTGGCGGGCAACGGCCAGCGCAACCGGATGCTCGCGACCCTCAAGCTCGGGTCGGTCGAGGCGGGGTTCCCGCGGCTGGAGTGGTGGGACTACACCGATTTCGGTCTGATCGCGGAATTCACGGTGCTGGGCGGGCAGTCCACGAAGACGTGGACCGATGCGGAAACCCTCGATGCAATGGCGCATTACCTGGGGGTTCCCAAGGTCACGGTGACCTCGCCGGGGCCCTCGCGGATCTGCTTGGAGATGAGGGCATTCGATGTCCTCGCCACGGCGGCAAAGGTGCCGCAGGTGGTCGCCGACGATGTCGATCTCGAAGCAGTACCCACCGGGATATTCGAAGACGGCAGCACCTGGTGCGTGCCGATCCAGGGAAGTCACGTGCTGCTGGCCGGGCGCACCGGGTCGGGCAAGTCCGGGGTGCTGTGGTCGCTGATCAACGGTATGGGTCCGGCGATCCGATCCGGGCGGGTCGATCTGCGGGTGATCGACCCGAAGGCTATGGAAC
This sequence comes from Nocardia sp. NPDC056000, assembly GCF_042269265.1. Lineage (NCBI taxonomy): Bacteria > Bacillati > Actinomycetota > Actinomycetes > Mycobacteriales > Nocardiaceae > Nocardia > Nocardia sp. NPDC056000. Next base: position 266,990 of record NZ_JBHJXS010000013.1, read on the forward strand.
TGTCGTTCCTGGAACCGCTGTGCACCCAGTTCCAATGCACCGAACCCGAAGACATGGTCGCGTTGCTCGAAGGCACCGTTCGCGATATGCGCGAGGCCACGCACCGCTATCGGGGCAAGGTCCGCAAACCCGTGCCGACCCCGGAGAATCCGCTCACCGTGGTCATCATCGATGAGGCGGCCACCCTGAGTGCGTTCTCTGATCCCGAACTGCGGCGCAGATTCGAACGCGCTCACGGCATGCTGCTCTCGCAAGGGCGGGCCCCGTTGTTCTCGATCATCGAAACGGTGATCGATCCCTCGAAAGACACCGTGCCGCAACGGCAGCTGTTCCCGTACCGGATCGGTTTGGGCATGGACGAGTCGGGTCAGGTGGACATGATCCACGGGCGCGGTGCCCGCGAGCGGGGCTCGCACTGCGATGAGATCCCGACTACCACGCAAGGGGTCTGCTACGTGCAGGAGGACGGCAAGGCCGGATTCCGACGGGCTCGTGCCTTCCACGTCCAGGACGCCGATGTGGACCGCATTGTGGCCGAGTACGCGCCACTGCCGCGTCCGATCAACCTGGCGGACTTCGGAGAGGACACCGCGGCATGAATGGGCATGTACAGCTACGGCTGGTCGGTCACCTCGGCGATATCACGATAGTTCTTGCAGAACTGCTGGCGTCCAAAGCCTTTCGCATCGTGGTGAACGAGCGTCCGTATCCGAGTCGGCATATTCCGGCGGTCCGGGTGTACGTCGAATTGACCCTTCCAACGGGGAAGGTGGACCGGCCATGATTCCCGAATATCCGTGGAGGTGCGCACCGCGGCACCTGAGGACTCGGCGGCAACTCGCGGCTGACGGATTACGCCCGAACGGTCAGGACATCGCCGGGCGAATCCGGTACCGGCGCTGGGGTCGACAGCAATTCACCTACCTGTATGACGTGGAATTGGCTGCGCCGAAACGGGTTCCGTCTCCAGCACAGTTGGCGGCACTGCGCAAGGCCACACGCGAGCACCAGTTACGGGCGGCGGAACGGCACGGCATCGACCGCTCGGCCTTCGACCCCGATCGGGCTGGACGTGTGGATGGAGTCGCGGCATGAGCATCACTGCCGTTGTCGAGGGCGGTCTTCCCGGAGATGATTCGGCGGAGACCGCCCCCGGTCCCTCGCTTACCCATGAGACTGCGGCTCAGCGGCGGGCCCGCCCATCATTCCTGGAGATCGCGGAAGCGGCGGCCGACAACTTCGGGGTATGCCGCCGGCCGATTCCGATGCGCGTCTACGACCCGCGCACCGGAATGGCTGAATACGTTGGCGCACCGTGCAAGGCGACCTTCGACAGCATCTGTCCCTCATGTGCGGCGCGGGCCCGCTCGCTGCGGATTCAGCAATGCCGTGACGGATGGCATCTCGATGAAGAACCCAGCACCGCCACCAACGAGATCACCACCGAACAAATCGATCTGTTGGAGACGCGGGCCCGCATGGTCCAGGACTACCAGCACGCCAAACGCGATGGCGATACCGAACGCATCGAGGCGATTCGGGCCAGTGTCCGCGGGCTCGATGAACAGTTGCGTGAGACCGGAATCCGGCGCGGCATCCCGCCCTTGGATCCGGTATCGAAGAAGCGGCGTACCCGGTCGACGCGTCGTCGGCAGGATGCGCCGGATCTTCCGCGGCGGCGAGTCGATCAGCGCACCATCGGCCGTGAATACGCGGGCGCGTTCCGGCCGTCGATGATGGTCACCTTCACCATGCCGTCCTACGGCAGAGTGCACCGCGGTGGCGCAGTGGATCGCAAGGGCCGCTCCTGCGGGGACGGCTCGCCGGTCGATCCGAAGTCCTACGACTATGCACGGGCAGCGCGGGACGTGGTCCATTTCGCTGCGCTGGTGGATCGGCTCATGCAGAACCTGCGCCGGGTGGTCGGCTGGAACGTGCAGTACTACGCGGTCGTGGAACCCCAGCGTCGCGGAGCCCCGCACGTGCATGTGCTGATCCGCGGCACTATCCCGCGTGAGGTGATCAAACAGGTGGCTGCGGCGACCTATCACCAGGTGTGGTGGCCGCACCACGATGAAGAGGTCTACGGCGCCGGGCGGATGCCGGTGTGGGATGCGAGCCGAAACACGTTCGTAGACCCCGATACCGGGGATCGGTTGCCGTCCTGGGATGAGGCGCTGGACATCCTGGACACGGTCGACGATCTCGAACCCGCACATGTTGTGCGCCTCGGTGCGCAGTTCGATCGACAGGACATCCGCGGAGTGCTCGGCGGCACCGAGGAAGCCGGACGCCATATCAGCTACGTCACCAAATACCTGACCAAGGCCATATCGGAGATTCTCGAAGCACCGAATCAACGCACCGCCGACCACTACAACCGGCTTCACGACGAACTGCAACGCACCCCGTGCTGCGAGCAATGCCCGGTCTGGCTGCGCTACGGCATCGTTCCTCAAGGCGTCACGGGCAAGACCATTCCCGGTCGTTGTCGGCGCAAAGCACACCGCCGGGACATGCTCGGGCTACCCGGTCGTCGGGTGCTGAACTCTCGGCAGTGGAGCGGGAAAACCCTGCCAGACTACAAGATTGACCGCGCCGAATTCGTCCGGCAACTCCTGGCCAAGGTCGGCATCGTCAAACCCGACACGACCCACCTGAAGATCACGCCCGTCGAGCCGGGTGACACCTCGGTGCCTCCCCGTGAGCACCTGATCATGGCGGCCGTCACCAAGCGTTCGGCTTGGCGGATCGAGTATCAAGACGCGTTAGCGAACCTGGGACCGCCTGGTGCACAACATGTTTCGTCAACCCCCGAAGTCTCGTGGAAGGAATGAAGATGCAGTTGAGTCGAACGGATACGGCGTCCGCCTCGCCCAATGTGGTCAGGTGGGTCGATACCAATGCAGCGGCGCGGATTGTGTGTTGCCACCCGGAGGTCTTGCGGCGGTGGCATCGTACGGGTACGGCACCGTTTCACCTGCCGAGCCCGAAACGGCGTGGGCGCAAGTACCTATGGAATGTCGAGGCGCTGTTGAATGCGATGGAGGAGATCGACAGCGACGACCGGCCAGCACGTCATGGCTAAGTCCGGTCGTCCTAGACAGCCCCTCGGTGTGCCGGGTGCGGTGCGGCTGATTGAGGTTCGCCCTGGTCACTGGTTGGCAGACACCTGGGTTCGTGACCGTAGTGGGCGACTGCGACGGGTTCGGCGGATGTCCCCACCGCGGTTCGACAGCATCGGTCGAAGGATTCCGGATAAGGACGGCGGCCGCGCGGATGCCGCGGTGCGGGCTGCTGCTGGGGCGCTGATTCCTGATATCGGCAGCGAGGTGACGGCTACAACGACGGTGGCGCAGTTGTGGGTGCTGTATCGGGTGCATCTGGTGAGGAAAGGCCGTGCTGACAACACCCTGCGGCTATACGACCGCTGGGCGGGGATGTTGGTGCAGGAGTATGGCTTTCGACGAATCGTGTCCGAAGAGTTCACGACGGCTACCGCGGAAGCGTTTCTGGACTGGGTTGCGGAGAACCATGGTCGCGGTTCCATGCTCAACGCACGATCGATGATGTCCGGCATGTTCCGGTTCGCAGTGCGCAAATGTCCGGCAGTTCTCGTGAATCCGGTTCGGGAAGCCGAGATTCCAGAGAATGTATCCCCCAAGGGGCGTACCGGTGGTGCCGCAAGTATCGAGGCAGAGGATCTGCGATTCATCCTGGCGTCGGTGTACTGGTCCACGGTGCCGTGTCCGCGCAAGCTGACCCATGCGGAGCAGAAGCGTGGAATCCGTTCGTACACACCGCCGACGGTCGCTGAGTACTGCGAGGACGCTGATCTGGCGGATTTGATTGCGATCATGGCGGCCAGTGGGCAGCGGCCGAGCCAGGTGCTCGGGCTGGCATGGCCCTTCTTCGATCGAAGGAAGAAGACCATTCGAACGGTCGGCAAAGTGATTCGGGTGACGGGCAAGGGTCTCGTGCGGGTGGTGAAGGACAACGATCCGAAGAACCCTCAAGGCACGATCGCTCTTCCGGATTTCGCAGTCGACATCTTGATACGTCGGTGGGATCGGATGCAGGAACGTAAGCGTGAAAACCCGCCGCCGGACGACTATCCGGTGAACCTGATCTTCCCCTCATTCGACTGGACATTGCGCGACCCAGTGAACGTCAATCATCAATGGCAGCGGGTACGCGAAGCACTCGGACTTCCGGACGCGCTGAGTCCGTACGCATTCCGTAAATTCATGGCGCTGCTGCTCGATGACGCCGGATTGTCGGCGCGGGTCACCGCTGATGTGTTGCAGCACGCTGACCCTGCGATGACCCAGCGCAAGTACATGGCCCGCGGTCGTGTCCATCATGATGCGGCGGCGCTGCTTCATAACGCCGTCGTCGGCGGGCTGGTGGATTTGGACGACCAAGGTCATCCCGAGAATGGACGTACCCCGAGTTTATGGACACTTAATGGACAATTTCGGGGTTCGGGAACGACTTCGGCCCCTGACCGGTGATTTCTCACGCTGGTCAGGGGCCGAATAGGCTCCCCCATCTGGACTCGAACCAGAAACCTGCCGATTAACAGTCGGCTGCTCTGCCAATTGAGCTATAGGGGATTGTGTCCCGGTTGCCCTCTCGGGCGACCGGAGAAAACTTTAGCGTATGGGTTGTTCAGTTCCCAAATCGTGGCTCTACCTGGGGACATGCGGGTGGAGGGGCGGCGTCGACAGGGGGCGGGGCTTCGGGCAGGATGTACACGCGGACAGGGCCAACGGGAGGAGCTTCTCGACATGCTGCGGTTGATCATCGGCGTCGCGGCCGGGTATGTGCTGGGCGCGAAGGCCGGGCGAGCCCGGTATGAGCAGATCAGTAAGACTACCCGCGCCATCAGTGAGAGTCCGGTCACACGGAAATTGGTGCAGGCTTCGCGGCAGCGGCTGTCGGACAAGTTGAGTACGCAGCCGAAGCTGGAGCCCATGGAGCCGCTGGATGAGCGCACCACGATTCTGGTGCCGCACGACCAGTTGCGGCGGTAGCTTTACCGCAAGACCACGAAACACCCGAAGTTGGCGGATCTCAGCCAGTTTCGGGTGTTTCGGCGTGTAACCGGGGGGTTAGCGACCGCCGAAGTCGTCGGAATTGCCCATGGCCTGGGTGAGCAGGCTCTTGCGGTACTGCTCCAGCGCGACCAGGTCACCGAACAGGGCGAAGTACGCCTCGGACTGTTCGGTGGAGGAGATGCGCTGCAACTTGGACTTCAGTTCGGCGATCTGACGACCGACCCACGCCTCCTGAACGCGCGCCAGCACGCCGGTGACCAGACGGGGGATATCGGCCTCGGATTTCACCGGTAGCTGCTCTGCGGCCAATTCGGACACCAAAGCGCGCATGGTGAGATCGTCGGTGTTGTCGGCGACGGCGGCCACCCACTCCGCGCCGCCCAAACCCGCTGCGGTACCGCCCGCTTCGACGATCGCGGCGCGGGTCGCCACATAGGCGGCGTGCGTGAAGGCTTCGGGTTCAAGGGAATCGAAGACCGGGCCCGCGAAGGCGGGGTACTGCAATGCCGCCGTCAACGCCTGTCGCTGCGGAGCCAGGACCGGATCGCGCGGGTTGGGGCGCGCCGCCGGTTGATCGGTAACCGGTTGCGCCGCTTCACGTTCGGGCACACCGGTGCGGCGGGTGCCGCCCGCCGCGGCGCCGCGGGCGCTCTTGCGAGCCTCGTCACCCACCCGGCGGACGACCATCTGGATGTCATCCCAGCCGACCCAGCCCGCCAGCTTGGTGGCGTACGCCTTGCGCAGCGCGTTGTCCTTGATCTGCGCGACCACGGGCACACCGCGGCGCAGCGCGTCGACCTGCCCCTCGGGCGTATCGAGATTGTGCTCGGCGAGCAGACCGCGAATCACGAACTCGTACAGCGGAACTCGGCGCGCCACCAGGTCGCGGACCGAACCGTCGCCGCTGCGCTGGCGCAGTTCGCACGGATCCAGGCCGTCGGGAGCCACGGCGATATAGGTCTGCCCGGCCAGCTTCTGATCGCCGGAGAACGCCTTCAAAGCAGCGGCCTGACCGGCGGCATCACCGTCGAACGTGTAGATGATCTCGCCGCGCCAGAAATTGTCGTCCATCAGCAGCCTGCGCAGCATGGCGAGATGTTCGTCACCGAACGCCGTACCGCAGGACGCCACAGCGGTTTTCACGCCGGACAGATGCATGGCCATCACATCGGTGTAGCCCTCGACCACCACCGCCTGATGCCCCTTGGCGATCTCGCGCTTGGCCAGATCCAGCCCGAACAACACCTGAGACTTCTTGTACAGCACCGTTTCCGGGGTGTTGATGTACTTGGCGGTCATGGTGTCGTCATCGAACAGGCGGCGCGCGCCGAAACCGATCACATCGCCGCTGAGATTGCGGATCGGCCACAGCAGACGGCGGTTGAAACGGTCCATGGGGCCGCGCTGACCCTGCTTGGACAGACCCGCCGCCTCCAGCTCCTTGAACTCGAATCCCTTGCGCAGCAGATGCTTTGTGAGGGTGTCCCAGCCGCCGGGCGCGTAGCCGCAGCCGAACTGCGCGGCGGCATTCGCGTCGAAATTGCGGTCGGTGAGGTATTTGCGGGCCGTCTCCGCCTCGGGCTCACCGAGTTTGGCCGCGTAGAACTCGTGCGCGGCGACGTTCGCGGCAACGAGCCGGGTGCGGGTGCCGCGATCGCGCTGCACCGAGGTGCCGCCACCCTCGTAATTGATCTTGTAGCCCAGCTTGTCGGCGACCTGTTCGACCGCTTCCACGAAACCGATGTGCTCGATCTTCTGAAGGAAGGCGAAAACGTCACCGCCCTCACCACAGCCGAAGCAATGGAAATGACCGTGATTGGGCCGCACATGGAACGATGGCGACCTCTCATCGTGGAAGGGGCACAGCCCCTTCATGGAGTCAGCACCGGCACGCTTGAGCGCCACGTACTCGCCGACCACATCCTCGATCCGAGCGCGTTCACGAATCGCCGCGATATCGCGGTCTGGAAGTCGGCCTGCCACGCAGCGAGTCTAGCTCGCCCGGCTCCCCTGAACTCGGTCGCACGGCCCGGGAGCCATTGACCGCACCGGGGGCGACGTCTGCCAGGATCTACCGGTGCTCAGCCTCTATCACGACTCTTCGACCCCGGTACACAGCGTGCCCGCCGGGGCGAAGCTCGTGGTACTCGCTGTGGCCGGAACCGCGCTCTTCTTCGTGCCGTCGATCATGTGGCTGGCGATCGCGCTCGCGGTTGTGCTGGCGCTGTACGCGATTGCCCGCATCCCCTGGCCCGCGACCGCCCGCCAGGTGCTGAGCCTCGCGCCATTCCTGGCCCTGATCATGCTCGCACAGCTGCTGTTCACCGGTTGGCAGAGCGCGGTCCTGGTCGGCGAACGCGTACTCACCCTGGTCCTGCTCGCCAATCTCGTGACGCTCACCACGCGCACCTCGGCCATGATCGACACCATCGAAAAGGCACTGCGCCCACTGCGTCCCCTCGGTGTGCGACCGGATCGCGTCGGCCTGCTGATCGCGATGACCATCCGATTCATCCCGGTCATTTGCGAACAAGCCGAGCTGGTGCGCGCCGCGCAACGGGCCCGCGGCATCGAACGCAGCACCGTATTCCTCATCCCCCTGCTGATTCGCACCCTGCGCATGGCCGATCAGGTCGGCGAGGCCTTGGACGCGCGCGGCCTCGACTGACGAGTTGCCGGAAGTGTGCGCATCAGACGTGGCCCACCACCCCGGACCCCGGTCCGCATAGGATGCCCCGGTGCGTAGTAGGGATTTGGCGCAGGTAGCGCTGTTCGCGGCAATCATGGTGGTACTCGGGTTCTTCCCCCTGATCCAGTTGCCGGGTGCTTTCGCACCCTTCACCTCGCAAACCCTCGGCGTGATTCTGGCGGGCGCGATCCTCGGCGCGAAGCGCGGCTTCCTGGCGATCCTGCTCTTCGACGCACTGGTGTTCATCGGCCTGCCGGTGCTGTCCGGCGGCCGCGGCGGCCTCTCGGTGATCATGGGACCGACCGGTGGCTTCGTCATCGCCTATCCGATCGGCGCACTGGTGATCGGCCTGCTCACCGAACGCCTGTGGCGGCACTACAACCTGCCGATCGCCTTGGCGATCAACTTCTTCGGCGGCGCGGTCGTGCTCTACGCCATCGGCGTGCCGTGGATGGCGGTGGCCGCGCATCTGCCGCTGCACAAGGCGATCGTCACCTCGGTCGCGTTCCTGCCGGGCGATGTGGTGAAAACCGTGATCGGCTCATTGGCCGCTCTCGCGGTGCGCCAGGCCTATCCGATGATTCCGGATCCTTCGAAGAAGAGTGCGGCCCGCGCGTGATCGAACTCGACGCCGTCTCGCACAGCTTCGGTGACCGCGAGGTGCTGGCACGCCTGGATCTGACCCTCACCGAACGCCGAATCGCGGTGATCGGCTCCAATGGCTCGGGCAAATCCACCTTCGCGCGCCTGCTGAACGGTCTCCAGGTCCCCAGCCAGGGCCAAGTGCGAGTGGACGGCCTCGACACCCGCAAACAGGGCCGGGCCGTGCGCCGCCGCGTCGGATTCGTCTTCCAGGATCCGGACGTGCAGATCGTCATGCCGACCGTCGCCGAGGATCTGGCCTTCGGCCTCAAACACCACGGTCTCGCCAAAGCCGATATCGCCGAACGGGTTTCGGAGGTCCTGGCCGAATACGGCCTCACCGAATTCCGTGATCATCCCGCGCACCTGCTCAGCGGCGGGCAGAAGCAATTGCTGGCCATCGCCGCGGTGCTGTCGATCCGCCCCGAGCATGTGATCTTCGACGAACCCACGACCCTGCTGGACCTGCGCAATAAACGCCGCATCACCCGGCTGCTGCGCGAACTCCCGCAGCGGATCGTGGTCATCTCACACGATCTGGACCTGCTCACCGACTTCGACCGGGTGCTGGTCTTCGACGCGGGCCGCCTGCTCGCAGACGGCCCGCCAGCCGAAACCATTCCGTTCTATCTGAACCACTGCGGCTGAATCAGCGCGGCAGTTTGCTGTTCAGCTTGGTCTCATCGTCCTGGATGGCGATGCACTGCACCGACGGATCGGTATTCCACTCCGACTGGCTGTGCGGCCGGTAGTAGAGGTAGCTCAGGCCGGAAACCTTGGAGTCGATCCGGTCGAACACCTCGGCGCATTTGGTCTCGGCGTAATCCTTGGACTGCTGATCACCCTGGAAGCTGGGCAGATTGAAGTTCAGGAACACCTCACCGTCATGCGCGCTGGTGCAGGAGGTGACGGTCGCACCGCTGATCGACACCTTGCGATGCACACCGTTGACGCAATCGCCGTCCTTGAGATTGCGCAGCAGCGTGTACCCGGCACCGGACGTGGACGGCGCCGTGGTGGTCGGCAGCGCGGGCACCGAGAACGACGGCATCGCCGGCATCGAGAACGACGGCGGCGGCGAGATCGAGTCGACGCTGTCCTTCGTATCCGCGACACCCACCGCGAACACGATGACGCCGACCAGCGCCCACACGCCCGTCAAAATCAAGCCGGTGATCGCCAATCCCTTGCCCTGCTGATTGCGATCCTTGATCTGGCTCAGCGAGATCACGCCGAACGGCACCGAGAGCAGGCACATGCCGAGCAGACCGGTGATCAGCGCCGCGATGGCGAAACCATTGGTGCCCTGCGGCGGACCCGCCGGACCCTGCGGCGGATACGGCTGGGGGTACTGCTGAGGCGGGAACTGCTGATAGCCACCCGAACCGCCGTAGGGGTCCGCCGGGAACCCACCGGCGGGCGCATACCCCGGCTGTTCCGGGTAGCCACCGGGCGCGGTGTAACCCGGCTGCTCGGGGTATCCGCCGGGCGCGGTGTACCCCGGCTGGCCCGGATAGGGCTGCTGCGCACCGTAAGCCGGATCCGACTGATTCGGCCACTGCGGCTGACCCCAGGCCGCCTGCTGATCCTGGGCCGGAGCGCCCGGATACGGCGGCTGCTGCGATGACCACGCCACCACCGTCGGATCCGGGGCGGACGGCTGTGCGGGCTGCTCGCCCCCGGCCTGCTTGTCCAGCCCGACGGGCTTATCCGGCGAATTCGGGTGATTCGGATCCACGATCCCCCCTCCGCGGACTCGTTGCGGCCCGCTCTAGCGAATTTTCCCGCTCACCGTAGCGGTTTCCGATTCGGTCCGCGAAACCTATATATCAGGGGATTACCGCGGCGACCCGCTCCAAGCGGCTTTCGGTGTACGAGGCGATCTGATCGACGATCACCCGAACCCGAGCGGAGTCATCGTTCGCATCCTCCCACCAGGGCAGCAGCAGCCGGTCCAGGCCACGCGGGGCGATATCGAGCAGATGATGCGCCACCATCAGGATCCGTTCGCGCTGCCCCGCCTGGCGGACCTGATGGATCGGATCGGACAGCACATAGCGCAGCGCCATGGTCTTGAGCACCGCGACCTCGGCCGCCACGATCCGCGGCACCTCCAGATCCGCTGTGTACCTGCACAATTGGCGACCGCCCCAGGCGGCGCGGGTGGCCTCGACGGCGGCGGTGGCGAAACGGCCGACCAGATCGCTGGTGAGGCTTTTCAGCGCCACCGACGACGCCAGCGAACCGTCATAGGAGGCCGCGGCGGTGACCACCGGAAGTTCGGACAGGCGCTGCGCGGCCGCCACCAGATCATCCACACTGGGCGATTTCTTCTGGCGCGCACCGAGTTCCGCGAGCGCGGCCTGTTCCACCGGATCCGCCAGCGCGCGCAGATCGATGCGGCCGACGATGATGCCGTCCTCCACATCGTGCACCGAATAGGCGACGTCATCGGCCCAGTCCATGACCTGCGATTCCAGGCACTGCCTGCGATCGGGCGCGCCCTTGCGGACCCAGGCCAGGCGATCCATATCCACGTCGTACGCGCCGAATTTGGAGCCGGGACCTGTTCTGCCCCAAGGGTATTTGATGACCGCGTCCAAAGCCGCACGGGTCGGGTTCAACCCGTAGCTCTGCCCCTGCTCATCGATGACCTTGGGTTCGAGCCGGGTGAGAATGCGCAGGTTCTGCGCATTGCCCTCGAATCCCCCGTGCGCGTCGGCGAATTGGTCCAGGGCCTTCTCGCCATTGTGCCCGTACGGCGGATGCCCGATATCGTGCGCCAGCCCCGCCAGATCCACCAGATCCGGATCACAGCCCAGACCGTCGGCGATGCTGCGGCCGATCTGCGCGACCTCCAGCGAATGGGTGAGCCGGGTGCGCGGGGTATCGCCATCGCGCGGACCCATGACCTGCGTCTTGTCCGCGAGTCTGCGCAATGCCGCAGAATGCAGCACCCGCGCTCGATCGCGTGCGAACTCGCTGCGCCGCGCCGGGGCGGGCGACCAGCTCAATCCGGCGGTTCTATCGGTCTCCGGGACCAGGCGCTCCCGATCGTGCTCGCTGTACACCCGGTCGTAGTCGATGCGCATATTCACTGCTCCGCCGTGTAGGTGAAATCGGCCGAATAGTGGGTGAGCTGGTACCACAGCAGCGCGAAGGTCTCGCGAGTTATGCCGTGCGCCTGCGATTCCCGTGTGTACACCGCGGGCCCGGTCCTGGTCGGCGCGGTCCATGCCGAGAGTCCGGCATCGCGCGCCATGGTGCGGGTGCGCAGCGAATGCCAGGGATCACTCACCAGCACCACCGACGACTTACCGCGTGCCAGTAGGGCTCTGGATACCGCTTCGACGCTCTGCAAAGTGTCCGAACCGGTTTCCACCGCCAGCACCCGATCCGCCGGGACGCCGCGATCCTTGAGATAGTTCTTGCCGGACGCGGCCTCGGTGTAGTTGTCCCCCACCTGTTTTCCGCCCACCGTCACGATGAGCGGGGCCACACCCTTCTGAAAAAGCTTGTACGCCTGATCCAATCGGGCCTGGAAGACCGAGGAGGGGGTGCCGTCGTACTGCGCGGCCCCCAGCACCACGATCGCGTCGGCGGGCGCCCAATCATCGATGCGGGCCACCTGCCAGACCCGCACCGCGGTACCGCCGATCACCAGCAGCCCCATGAGCACCCCGCCGATCAGCAGTCGACGCGCCCAGGCCAGCCATCCCGCGACATTGCCGTCATGGGACTGGTCGACCTGCGCCGGCGCCGAGGCGGGCTCGAGGTCGCGGTTCCGGAGTTTTACCAACCGCGCCGCCGCCACTCGGGCAATTGCGGGCGCTCCACACCGAGGGTGGTGTCATCGCCATGGCCGGGATACACCACGGTGTCATCCGGGTAGCGGGCGAAAAGCTTGGCTTCGACATCGCCGAGCAATGAGGTGAACTCCTCCGGCGAGCCGGTCTTGCCGACGCCGCCCGGGAACAGCGAATCTCCGGTGAACAGGTGGGTGCGGCCGTCGCCGTCGGTGTAGGCGAGCGCCACCGAACCCGGGGTGTGACCGCTCAGGTGAATTGCCTCGAACTCCAGCTCGCCGATGCGGATCTTGTCACCGTCGGTGAGGATGCGGGTCGGCGGGACGGGCAGCGCCTCGGCATCGAGTTCGTGCGCGGCGGACGGAATCTCGCGGGCGGTGAGCACATCGGCGAGGGCCCACCAGTGATCCGGATGGCGATGCGTGGTGACCAGCAGCTCGACCCCCTGGGGAGCCTCCTGATCCAGCAATTCCAGAATGCGTTCCGCCTCATTGGCGGCGTCGATGAGCAGCGTCGAGCCGGTTCTCGCGCACTGCACCAGGTACACGTTGTTATCCATGGCGCCCACCGACATCTTCACGATGCGCGCGCCGGAAACGCTCCGCTGCTGCGGGTTGGAGCCGGGGGCGAGATGACCCGTGTACGGGGAATCGATCGTGATCACGCCTTTGATCGTAGTCATGGCCGCCGACACGGGTGACCGGATGAAACCTCGCGCCCCGCGTGCGCCGGATAGATTCATACGATGCGGCTTCCGAAGCAGCTCTCCATGCTGCTGTCCGGCTTCGTGCTGGCCTTGATTGTTCCCATCGGCGGGGGCGCTCCCGCGCACGCCGAGCAGCCGCAGCGGCTGCCCAGCTATGTCACCGATCTGGCGGGCGCGTTGCGCGGCGGGCAGACGGCTCAGGTGCAGTCGGCGATCGACGAGCTGTACACGAAAGACCATGAGCGACTGTGGGTCGTGTATGTCAACGACTTCGCGGGGATGGACGCGCAGAGCTGGGGTGAGCAGACCGCGAAGGCCTCCAACTTCGGCAATCGGGATGTGCTGCTCGCGGTCGCGGTGGGTGATCGCGGGTATGCGTTCACCGGCAGCGCGCCCGAATCGGTCAGTGAGAAGCAGGTCGATCAGCTGCTGATCGATCAGGTGGAGCCCAAGCTGCGCGCCGGGGATTGGGCAGGGGCGGCGATCGCGACGGCTAATGGCTTGTCGGCGGCCATGAATGACACCGGGGGCGGGACCAGCATCTGGGTGGTGCTGATCCTCGTGCTCGTGGTGGCGCTGGTGGTGGGCGCGGTGCTGCTGTGGTCGCGCGGGCGCAAGGCGCGGCGTTCACGCGCCGAGCTGGAGGCCGCGCGCAAGGTCGATCCGGCGGACACCGCGGCGCTCAACGCACTGCCGCTCGCCGCACTGGACGCGCGATCCAAAGAGTTGCTGGTCGATACCGACAATGCGATTCGCACCAGCGCAGAGGAATTGCGGCTCGCCACCGATGAATTCGGCGCGAGCGCCACCGCGCCATTCACCGCGGCGCTGGAAGCGGCGAAGAACGCGCTCGCCAAAGCCTTTTCCATCCGCCAGCAACTCGACGACGATATTCCCGAAACACCCGAGCAACAGCACACCATGCTGGTGGAACTCATCGGCACCTGCGGGCGCGCGGATCAGGAACTCGACGCCAAAGTCACCGAATTCGACGCCATGCGGAATCTGCTCATCAACGCGGGCGAACGATTGGACGCGTTGACCCGGGATCTGGTCGAGCTGACCGCCCGCGTGCCCGGCTCGACCGCGACGCTCGCGCAGCTGGTGGCGGCGCAACCGGCGTCGGTGCTGGCACCCGTACATGACAACGTGAATATGGCGCAGGAGCGGATCACCTTCGCGGACAAGGGCATTCAAGAGGGGCGCGCGGCGGCGGCCCGGCCCGTCGGCGAACAGGGTGCGGCGGTGGCGGCCATTCGCGGGGCGGAGGCGGCCATCAATACCGCACGGACACTGCTGGATGCGGTCGATACCGCCGCGACCGATATCGACCAGGCGCGCGCCGGACTGCCCGGCATCATCGAGGAACTGCGCATGGATCTCGGCACCGCGGCGGCCCTCACCAAACACGGCGGGCCCGAACTCGCGACCGCTGCTATCGCCGCGCGCACCGCGCTCGATGAGGCGAGCCGGGACGGTGCGACCAATCCGCTCGGGACGTTCCAGCGGGCGGTGGCCGCGGATACCGTGCTGGACAAGGCGATTGCCGCCGCCACCGATCGCAAGGTCGCCGCCGAAGACCTCGCGCGCCGCCTCGATCAGGCGATGACCGCGGCCCTGAGTCAGATCAACGCCGCCACCGATTTCATCAGCACCCGGCGCGGCGGCGTCGACGCCGAACCCCGCACCCGCCTCGCCGAAGCCCAGCGCAGCCTCGACCAGGCCCGCCAACTCACCGAATCCGATCCCGCCCAAGCCCTTACCGAGGCCCAGCGCGCCACCGAACTCGGCACCCGCGCGCTACTCACCGCCCAGGCCGCCGTCCGCGAATGGCAATCACAACAGGCAAGCTCCAACTCCCAAACCGGCGCCATCCTCAGCGGCGTCCTCATCGACGGCATGCTGCGCGGCATGGGCAGCGCAAGCCGCGGCGGCGGCGGTTTCAGCGGCGGCAACTACGGCCCCGGCTCCTTCGGCGGCTCCGACGGCTCCCGCCGCATAAGCCGCGGCGGCCGCTTCTGAGCGGCGGCAGCAACAAGGGAGCGCGGCACCATTGGGCGTGGATCCCGGCCAAAAGCATGCCGGGATGACGGGGAGATCCGCTACGAAACGGTTCTGACCGCAGAGTGAAGCCACTCGCAGCGGCGGGTTCCGACCGACGGCCCCGCCGGTTCGCGCAGCGGTGAACTATTCCTGCAACCCCCGCGCCCAGGCGTGGGTTCCCCACAAGGTATCCACGGGATTGCACGAAAAGTTCACCAGCCCAGCACAGTCGGCGCGATGAGCGTGGCCCCGGCAGTGTGGGAAGGCGCGTGTCAGAGCCAGCCGAGGCGCTCGGCGGCCTTCACTGCTTCGGCGCGGGTGCGGGTGCCGGTCTTGCCGATTGCGGAGGAGAGGTGGTTGCGGACTGTGCCTTCGGAGAGGTGGAGGGATTTGGCTATCGCGCCCGCGGTGGCTCCGTCGGAGGCTGCGGCGAGGACTTCGCGTTCGCGGGCGGTGAGGGGGGAGGTGCCCGCGGTGAGGGTTTCGGTGGCTAGGGCGGGGTCCACTACGCGCAGGCCCATGTGGACTCGGCGGACGGCGTCGGCGAGTTCGCGGGCCGGGGTGTCCTTGACCACGAAGCCGTCCGCGCCCGCGTCGATGGCGCGGCGCAGGAAGCCGGGGCGGCCGAAGGTGGTGACCATGAGGATGCGGACGGAGGGGTGTGATTTGTGGAGTTGGGCCGCGGCCTCGATGCCGTCCATACCGGGCATTTCCACATCCAGCAGGGCCACATCGGGATTCGTGCGTTCGACGGCGGCGAGCACCTCATCGCCGCGGCCGACCTCGGCGACTATCTCCAGATCGTGTTCCAGGCCCAGCAGCGCGGCGAGTGCGCCGCGCACCAGTGCCTGATCGTCGGCGAGCAGAAGTTTGATCATCGCGGGTCTCCCATCGGTGCCGCCGGAAAGCTTGCCAGTACCCGCAATCCGCCCTCCGGCCGGTTCGCCACGGTGAGCGTCCCGCCGGTGGCGCGGACCCGTTCGGACAGGCCGGACAGGCCGGAGCCGAATTTCCCGTCGCCCAATCCGCCGCCGTCATCGCTGATCTCGATGCTGAGCGGGGACACCCGCACGGTGGCGTGCCGGGCTCCGCTGTGTCGGACGATATTGGTGACCGCCTCGCGCAGCACCCAGGCGAAGACGACGCTGTGCCGGGTGGGGAGCCCATCCGCGACGGGCAGATCCGCCTCGATCTCGGCGGCGCGCAATGCCGTTCGCGCATTGGTGAGTTCGCCCGCGAGCGATACCTCGCGCAGGCCGCCGACGGTGCTGCGCACCCCGGCCAGCGATTCGCGGGCCAGCCGTTCCACGTCGACCAGTTCCTGTTTGGCGCGCTCCGGATCGATCTCCATGAGCCGTTGCGCCAGTTCGGTTTTCACCGTGATGATGGTGAGCGAATGGCCGAGGATATCGTGCACATCGCGGCCCACCCGCAGGCGTTCCTCCGCGATGGCCAGTTCGGTCAGCTGCTGCCGGGCGAGATTCAACTGCTGATTGCGCTGGATGAGCTGACGGATCCCGCCCACCGCGAACGCGGACATCGCCATCGATTGGATGATGTCCCAGTCGGGCGCATCACCGGCCACCGCCTGCGGAATGACCGCCGTCACCAGGATCAACCCGATCAGTGTCGGAATAGCCTGCGCGATAGGCAGTGTGAAGGCCAGGAACGAAGCCGGATAGACCGCCAGCGGCACCGCATGCGAATGCAGCGTCACCGCGACCGCACCGAGCAGCGCCAATTGCAGGGCGAGCAGCGGGAATACCAGGCGCGATGGCGGGTTCGGCCAGGCCGGCCCCGTCATCGGCAATTGCAGCAGCCGCCAGAACGAGCCGATATAGGCGATCCCGAACGCCACGATCGCGATGAGCGTGTACACCCGGGCCACATCACCGTCGAGCTCCCAGGCCCGGCGCAGCGGTGTGATCAGGTACACCGACCATACGGCCGCGAAGATCCAGCCGAATCGCCGGCGCCGCGCAATACTCTCCCGACTGTCCACCACATCGCCGGACGTTACCGCAGGCCACGACGGCAGGCGACGCTCGAGGATCTCGTCCGCCCAGCCGACCCGACCGCGGCCCGGCACCGGAGTATTCATGACTCCACTATCGAACGGGCGGGCGGCCGAAACCCCACACGTCCGTCATGTTCTACCTATGACAGATGTCATCGTCACAGGTAGGCGCGATCCGCGGCCGTTCGCGCGACAGCCTCAGATGGTGAGGGTCACGGTGTGGAAACCGCTCGGGCCGGAGGGGAAGCTGGGGCGGTCGACGCCGTCCTGCACCTCTCCGGAGCGGCCGGTGACGCGGGCCTGGATGGTGTGCGTGCCGGGTGGCAGATCCACCACGGTGCGCCAGCGCCGCCAGGCGGCGGGTGCCGACTCCGCACCGAGTTCGGTTGGGGTCCAATCGGTTCCGTCCACCCGGATATCGACGGCGGATACACCCTGGGGCGGTGCCCAGGCGACACCGGCGACGGTGGTCTTGCCCGGACTGCCCGCACCCGGCGATGCCACATCGATGCGGGATTGCGGTGTCACCCAGAGGGTTTCATTGGTCCAGCCGCGCTTCCACCAGTAGTCGACGTGCGAATCGTCCGAGAGTTCGAGTTCGGAGATCCACTTCGCGCCCGTGTACTGGCCGTAGATTCCGGGCACGAAAACCCTTGCGGGGAAACCGTGTTCGGGCGGCAGCGGTTCACCGTTCATGCCGATGACCAGGTAGCCGGGCAGCTCCCCCGTGCGCAGCTTCGCCATATCCAGCGAGATCGTGTAGCCGTCCACGGCGCGGGTGACCAGCCGGGTCGCGTCGGTGTCCGGCATGGCGTGATCGAACAGCGCGGTCAGCGGCACCCCGAACCAGCGGGCATTACCGGCCCGATGCTGTCCCGGCGTGTTGTGCACGCACACCATGACCGCGTCGAATTCCACCGCCTGTTCGGCCAGATCCGCCAGCGACAGCCGCAGCGGATGCGCGACCTTACCGGTGATGGCGAGCCGCCATTCGCGCGGATCGATGCGCGGCGGCCGCGAATTCACGTCCGCCACATAGAATCTGCCGACCTTGGTGATCAGCGGCGACAATCCCGGTTCGGAACCGAGCCCGTCCTCGGCCATCGGCACATGCGAACCCATCGGCCCGAGCTGCCGCACCCGTTCGCCGTGCCGCTTATCCGCGCGCCGGATGAGGGTCTCGGCGGCCGCGAGCATGCCGACTCCGCCTGTGGCCCAGAGCAATCCGGACCCCAGCCCACCGGGCGAGCGGCGCAGTCCGGCGCGCAGTACACCCGCCGCCGCGATACCGCCGAACGCGCCCGCGGCCGACCGATTCGCACCGCGCAGCGCCAGCGCGCTCGCCCCCGCACCGAGCGCCGCCACCGCGGGCGTGCGCAGGCGCTCGGGCAGCAGGGCCAAACCCGCCGATCCGGCAACGACATTCGCCACCACGGCGGCGCGAGTGGCCTCCTTGTCGTACCGTCCGGCCCGGGCGACCATGGCCTCCACCACCGGAACGGGCGCGATATCGGCCCCCAGCCGCCCGATCCCGTCGATCACCGAACCGCCCCGGGTCGCGGCAAGCAGTTCTCCGGCGCCGAGCGCACCCAGCCCCACCGCCGCCGCGCGCAGCAGCCGTCTCCCGTTCACCGACACAGTCCGAGCCTTCCGTAGCCGAGCGGGTTGTCCCCGCCCATTCTTCACCAGCCGGAAGCCATGCCAATAGGATTCGCCCGGCCACCCTCATAGCCGATCCAGATATGCGGTGATCAGCGGGCCGATCTCGGCCAGCGCGGCGGCGGTGACCAGTTGGTTGTGGGTGAACACGACCGGATGTTCGGTGATCGCGCCCGCGATGAACGGACGCCAGGTCGCGATATTCGGCGTCGGATCCGGATTGCCCGCGGCGGAGACGAACATCAGATCACCGTCGAAGACATCGGGTCGATGGTCGGAGATCTGCCGCAGCAGATGCTGCAGATCGCTGTAGAAGTGCTCGATTTCGGTTGCGGTGAACGAGATTCCGGAGGCGGCCAGCAGGTCCGCTGCCTGCGCGGGGGTTATGCCCTCGAGACCCGCGGGCACATCGATGCCGCCGAATTCGGCGAGCAGCATGGCCAGCGGCGGCAGGTCGGCATCGGCGGTGATCCGTACCTGAGCGCGGGCGTCCATCATGATCAACGATGGGACTCGCGCACCGCGACCGCGCAATTCGACCGCGATGGCGTGCGCGATGGGACCGCCCGCCGAATAGCCGAGCAGGTGATACGGCCCCTCGGGTTGCACCCGGCGGATCTCCTCGACATAGCGCACGGCCAGATCGCGAATCGTGCGGTCGGCGGTGCCGCCGTCGACCACGCCCGGCGATTGCAGTCCGTAGACCGGGTGGGCGCGATCGATGTACTGCACCAATCCGCCGTAGCACCACGCCAATCCGACCGCCGGATGGATACAGAACAGTGCCGGTCCGTCACCCGCCGGGCGCATGGGGAGCAGTACCCGCAGCGACGGTTCCACGCCCGGCTGTTCGGCGGCCTCGGCGAGCCGCCGGGCCAGCGCGGCGGGGGTGGGGTCCAGGAACATCCATTGCAGCGGCACCGGGATGCCGGTGCGTTCGCGAACCAGGGTGACCAGCTGCACCGCGGCCATGGAGTTGCCGCCGACCTCGAAGAAGTTGTCGTCCACGCCGATCCGATCGGCCGCCAGCACGGTCTCGAAGGATGCGGTGAGGGCGCGTTCGGCATCGGTGCGCGGGGCGCGGTAGGGACGCCGCTGCGGCTCGGGGTGAATATTCACCGCGGGGGCGTCCTCGTCATGAATCCTCGCCGTGAGGGGCGGGAGTCCACCCGCCTCGACCACACCGATCGGGGCGTCCGGGGTGGCGGTGACGGCGGCGATCAGGGCGATGAAGGCGTCGGTCATGGATCGTGCGGTGGCGCGGTCGAACAGATCGGTCGCGAAGGTGAGCGCACCGGTGATGCCTGCTGGTTCACCCGCGGGGCCGAACTGCTCGGCAAGCATCCATTCGAGATCGAACTTCGAACCGGGAGCAGGCGCCTCGAACGGGCGAATCTCCAAGCCCGGCAGTGTGGTTCGTGGAATCCGCACATTCTGGAAGGCCAGCAGCACCTGGAACAGCGGATGATGCGCGGTGGAGCGGGCCGGGGCAAGCGCCTCCACCAGGCGTTCGAAGGGCAGATCCATATTGCCGTAGACAGCCAGATCGGCGCGGCGGGTGGCCGCCAGGGTCGCGGCGAAGTTCGCGGCCGGGTTCAGGCGCGAGCGCAGTACGACCGTGTTCACGAACATGCCTACGAGATCATCGAATTCGCCGTCACCCCGGCCCGCCACCACTGAGCCGAGCGCGATGTCGGTCTCATCGGAGAGCCGGGCCAGCAGTACCGCCAGGGCGGCGTGCACCACCATGAACGGGCTCGCACCCTGTGCACGGGCGAGCACCTGGACGCGATCGTGAACCACTGCGGGAATGGCGAATTCGATGCGGTCGCCGATACCGGACGGGAGTTCGGGCCGGGGGCGATCGACCGGGATGCGGTGCACCTCGGGCAATCCGGCGAGCGTGCCGCGCCAGAAGTCCAGTTGGCGGTGCGCGAGGCTCTCCGGATCGGTGTCGGAGCCGAGCAGATCACGCTGCCAGAGCGCGTAATCGGCGTATTGCAGCGGGAGCGGGGTCCAGTTCGGCTTCTCACCCGATACCCGGGACAGATACGCGCCCAGCACGTCTCGTGCCAGCGGGGCCATGGACCAGCCGTCGGCGGCGATGTGATGTACGGCCAGCGCCAGCACCGCGTATTGGGGCGCGGTGTGCAGGACGCAGACACGTAGCGGAGGTTCGCGGGTGATGTCGAAGCCTCGGGACAGCTCCGACATCAGGCGCTGCGTGACTTCCCCTACGTTTGTGGCGATTTCGGTGACGGGGGTGGCTCCCGGCGTGGCGGGGAGGATCTCCTGATACGGCAGGCCGTCCGAGTCCACGGGGTAGATGGTGCGCAGGGTTTCGTGTCGTTCCACCACATCGTCGATGGCGGCGCGCAGTGCCGAGATATCCAGTGTCCCTTCGATTCCGAACGCACCCGGAATGTTGTAGACGGGCGATCCGGGGTCGTAGCGGTTGAGGAACCACATGCGCTGCTGTGCGGCCGAGAGCGGAATCCGTTCGGGACGCGGCCGAGGGCCGGGGCGGGGGCGATCGGCGGCCGCCCCCGAGACGACGAACGCGGCCAGTTCGGCCACCGTCGGTGCGTCGAAGAGGGCCCGGACCGGAACTGACCGATCGAGTAGACCACCCAGCCGGGCCACCACCTGGGTGGCAATGAGCGAATTACCGCCCAGGGCGAAGAAATCGTCATCGCGCCAGACCTGATCGATGCCGAGCACCTCGGCGAAGACCGCGGCCACCGCCTCCTCCTCGGGGCCGATCGCCGCCTCGTGCGTACCGGCGATGAGCTGCGGTGCGGGCAGGGCATCGCGGTCGAGCTTGCCGTTCGCGGTGCGCGGGAGCTCATCGAGCACCGTGATGGCAGCCGGGACCATATAGGACGGAAGCCTCTGCGCCACCGAACGCTTCAGCGCCACCGGATCCACCCCGGCTCCGGTCTCCGGAATCACGTAGGCGACCAGCATTCCGCCGCGAGCGTCCTCGCGCACCAGCGCGACGGCGCGGGCCACGGCCGGATCGGCGATCAGAGCGGCCTCCACCTCACCCAACTCGATGCGCAGGCCGCGCAGCTTCACCTGGGTATCGGTGCGGCCCAGATACTCCAGATCGCTATTGCGACGGCGGACCAGATCGCCCGTGCGGTACATGCGCCGCCCCGGCACGAACGGATCGGCGACGAAGCGGGCGGCGGTCAAATCTGCGCGGTTGTAATAGCCACGCGCCAAAGGGATTCCGGACAGATACAGCTCGCCGATCACACCCTCGGGGACGGGACGCATCCGATCATCCAAGACCAGTGCCCGCACACCCGGAGCGGGTGCGCCGATCGTGATCGGATCACCCGGGCGCAGCGGTGCACTGCCAGTTGCCCACACCGTGGTCTCGGTGGGGCCGTAGTCATTGAAGTGCAGGCGATTCGGCGCGGACCAGGCCGCGACCAGTTCGGGCGGGCAGGGCTCACCGCCGGTGATGATCACTCGCAGTCGATCCACACCTGCCGGGTCGACCGTCGCCAGCGCCGACGGTGTAATGGCGATGTGTGAGACCTGCTCCCGGGCGAGCAGTTCCGCGAGGTCCGCGCCCGCGAAGACAGTGGGCGGAGCCACCACCAGTGTCGCGGCCGCGCTCAACGCCATGGTCAATTCCAGCACCGAGGCGTCGAAACTCGGTGACGCCACCTGCAATACGCGGGAATCGGAGGTGATTCCGTCACGAACACGCTGTGCCTCGGCAAGATTCGCCAGACCGGCGTGCGTCACCACCACGCCCTTGGGCGCACCGGTCGATCCGGAGGTGAACATGACGTATGCGGGGTTCCCGGGGTGTGCCCGCAGTGCGAGGCCATCGAACGATCGGCCGAGCCGATCAGACTCTGCGGTGCGGCTTTGGTCGGCATCGTCACCTCGCGGCAGACTGGACTCGTCACTACGTTCGGTCTCGGGCTGCGCCGCAGCGGATTTCGCGGTGAAGTCGGCGTCGAGGCACCACCAGTCGACGGTATCGGGCAGACGGTCACGCTGTGCGGAAACCGTCAGGCCGAGGGGCACGCCGGAGACTTCGACGATGCGGGCTATGCGCTCGGGCGGGTACGCCGGGTCGACGGGGACGAAGGCCGCGCCGGTGCGGGTGATCGCCCAGATAGCGAGGATGGATTCGATCGAGCGCGGGATACCCACGGCCACCAGGGCTTCCGGCCCGGCTCCGGCGCGGGTGAGACTGTCGGAGAGCTGCCTCGAACGCTCATCGATCTCGCGGTACGTGAGTCGGCGGTCGCCGCAGGTCACCGCGATGCCCTCGGGGTTGGCGGCGACCGCTTCGGCCATGAGTTGGGCCAGTGTGCGGGGCGCGGCAGCCGGGGTCATCTCGGTTGACAGCTGATCCCGCTCGGCGGTCGTCAGCAGGTCGATATCGCCCACCGGCAATTCGGGATCGGCCGTGACCGTGGCCAGCAGCCGCACCAGGCGATCGGCGAACGCGGCGACCGTTGATTCGTCGAAAAGGTCTGTGGCATAGGCGCATCGCAGTTGCGTGCCATCCGCATCCGCGACCACCGTCACACTCAGGTCGAATCGAGTGTTGCTCTGCGGCAGATCGATTGGAGCCACCGTCAGCTCGGGCAGGCGGAGTTCCGGAATCGTCAGGTTCTGGTACACCAGCATGATCTGCACCAGCGGATGCCGGGCCTCCGAACGCGCCGGGGCGAGCACCTCGACCAGTCGCTCGAACGGCACATCGGCATGCTCGAAGGCGGCCAGATCGGACTCCCGCACCCGGTCCACCAGGGCGGCGAAGCTCTCCCCCGGCTCGACGCCGGTGCGCAGCACCAGGGTGTTCACGAACATTCCGACCAGCTCATCGAGGTCCCGATGCCCGCGCCCCGCCACCGGGGTGCCCACCACCACGTCCCCGCTGCCGCTCAGCCGGGCCAGCAGCACCGCCAGCGCGGCGTGTACGACCATGAACGGGGTAGCCCGGTGCCTCCGGGCAAAACGGTCGATTCCGGCCGTCAGGGTGCCGTCCAGCCGGGCTGTCGTCTCCCCCGCGCGATGGCTCGCACGCGCCGGACGCGGCCGATCGGCGGGCAACTCGACGTGATCCGGCAATCCCGCCAATGTCCGTGACCAGTACTCCACCTGCCGAGCCAGCAGCGACCCGGAATCCCCCTCATCCCCGAGCCGCGCCAACTGCCACAGCGTGTAGTCCGCGTACTGCACCGGCAGCTCCGCCCACGCGGGCCGCTGCCCCGCCGCCCGCATCGCATACGCCGCCGCCACATCCCGGGTCAGCGGAGCCATCGAGAAACCATCGGTGGCGATATGGTGCGCAACCAACACGATGACATGCTCTTCCACATCCGAGTCTGCATGCGATGCCGCAGCGCCTTGATCAGATACGGCGAGCGGCCCATTCGAGGGCACCGGAAGCGACCCGCCCGGCATAATGCGGAACAGCCGCAAGCGCAAAGGGACAGCCGCGGTGACGTCGAAACCGCTTGTCACAGTATCGATCACCGCGGCAGCCAGTCCTTCGGCGGCAATCGCGACGGGTTCCAGATTCAGCGGCACCTCGTCGACGGTGAGCACAAGCTGCCCGCCGACGCCGTCGATATCGGGGTACACGGTGCGCAGGCTCTCATGCCGCTCGAGCACATCGCGAAGCGCGGCCCGCAGCGCGACCCGGTCCAATCGGCCCGAAAGCCGCAGCGCCACAGGCACGTTGTACGCGGGCGAAGCGGGATCGTAGCGATTCACGAACCACATGCGCTGCTGCGCGGGCGACAGCGGCACCGGATCCGGGCGCGGGCCCGGCACCAGCGCAGGACCGGATACGCGGCGCACCTCGGTCTCGGTCAACAGCCGAGCCAGATCGGCGACAACCGGAGCATCGAACAGCAGTCGAACCGGCACGGGAGAACCCAGCTCGGCTGCGAGGCGGGCCGCCACCCGGGTAGCGATCAGCGAATCGCCACCGAGGGCGAAGAAATCGTCACGAGCACCCACACGTTCATGACCGAGCACCTCGGCGAAAGTCTCGGCGATCAACACCTCGACCCCAACCGGCTCGACGTACTCCGCTTGCGCCACTTCAGGTTCCGGCAGCGCGCGCAAATCGATCTTGCCGGTCCGGGTCCGAGGCAATTCCGCGAGGATCTGAATGCTCGACGGCATCAGATAACGCGGCAGCCGAACCACAGCCCAGGACATGAGGTCCGTCGCGGCCACGTGCGCCGTCACAGCTGCGGCGAGGGTGACGTAAGAAACCAACATTGTTGCACCGGTAGCGGTTTCCCGCGCCACGGTAACCGAGGACTCCACCCGCGGATGGGTGACGAGCATGGCATCGACTTCACCGGGCTCGACGCGAATCCCACGCACCTTCACCTGAAAATCCGTACGCCCCACATACTCGAATCCCGCCGCGGTACAGCGCATCAGGTCACCGGTGCGGTACATACGCTGTCCGGCAGAATACGGATCGGCGACGAACCGGCTCGCGGAAAGTCCTGCGCGCCCGGCATATCCGCGTGCCACGCCCGGACCGGACACATACAGCTCACCGACGGCTCCCATCGGTACCGGGCGCAACCAGCCGTCAAGCACCAGCAGGGTCGCACCGGGGACCGGAGCGCCCAACACGGCGGCAGTCTCGGCCATCATCGGCTCGCCGTATGCGGCGGCGATCGTGGTCTCGGCTGGTCCGTACGAGTTCACCATGATGCGTCGCGGCATGTCGCGGGTAGCGGTCATGCGGGTTACCAGGGCGGGTGGGCAGGGCTCGCCGCCGGTCGCGATGACGCGGACCGAGTTCAGGGCCTCGACGTCCACGGTCGCGAGGACGGTGGGGGTGCAGATCAGGTGGGTGGTCGAGCTCGCGATGAGAGCGGCGCCGAGTTCGGCACCGGCGTTCGCTTCCGGCGGGGCCACGACCAGTGTTCCTCCGGCCGCGAAAGTGCTGAGCCACACCAGGATCGCGGCGTCGAAGGCCGGGTTGAGGCAGTGCAGCACTCGGGTGTCGCGGTTGAGGAGACAGTGCTGCGCGGTGGCATTCGTGAGGTTCGCCAGGCCGGTATGGGTGATGGTCACGCCCTTCGGTGTGCCGGTGGAGCCGGAGGTGAAGATGACGTAGGCCGCGTGGTCGGGGCGCAAGGGGGTGGTGCGGTCGGCGTCGGTGATCCGGTCGGCGGGCGACTCTGCCAGCAGGGCAGACGTTTTCGCGGAGTCGAGCAGCAGCCAGGGCAAATCCTGCGGTAGATCGCCGGATACCGTGGAATCGGCGATGCCGAGCAAGGCATCACATTCGGCGGCGATGGCCGCGGTCCGGTTCGCGGGCTGGGAGATATCCACCGGAGCGAAAGCCGCGCCGGATTTGGCGATGGCCCAGATGGCCACCATGGCGGAGAGCGTGCGCGGGAGCGCGACGAGTACCGTCCGCTCCGGCCCCGCCCCGGCTTCGATCAGCAGGCGCGCCAAACTATTTGATCGAGCGTCGAGATCCGCGTAGGTCATGACCCCCGCGCCGAGCCCGGAGCGGTCGAGCACGCCGGAGCCTTCTCGCGGGTCCATGACGCGCCCCGCACCACCGTAAGCCTCAGTACGCGCAACCGCGTTCAGTCCGGACTCGGTGAACGCGACCGTATCCACGTCGGCCTCGGTGAGCGCGACCGCGTCCGGCAGCCCGGCGGCGATGAGCAGGTCGGGGAGCAGGCGTATCGGATCGGCCGGTGCGCCGTGCCGGACGGCCGGGGAATCCAGCACATCGCCGGAGGACAAGGCGCTGACTCGGCGTTGCGGATCCTCGGTGAGGGCGATCAGCAGGTGCGCGAGGGACGCTGCTATCGAATTCGCTTGCGTGTCATCGAAATAGCGGGGTGATCTGGTCAGCTCCAGGCGTAATCCGGTATTGGCGTAGGTGGCCAGGGAGAGGGGGTAGTGGGTGCCGTCGTGTGCGCGGATGCTGGTTACGGACAGTTCGGCTTGGTGGGTGGCGGCGGTCAGGGCGGCGGCGTCGACCGGGTAGGACTCGAAAACCGTTGCGGTGTCGAAGAGGGGGCCGAGGCCGGTGTGGGCGTGGATCTCGTCCAGGCCGAGGTACTGTGCGTCGGCGAGGGCGGCCTGTTCACGCTGTACGCGGGTCAGGAGATCGGCGACGGTTTCGCGCGGGTTCAGGGTGATGCGGACCGGGACGGTGTTCACCAGCATGCCAACCATGCGGTCGGAACCCGGTAGCTCCGGTGGCCGTCCGGAAACCGTTGCGCCGAAGACGATATCGGCCGAGCCGGTGAGCGTGCCGAGCAGCAGCGCCCACGCCGACTGGACGATGGTGTTCACGGTGACCTGGCAAGAGGCGGCCAGTGCGCGCAGACGTTCGGCGGCGTCATCCGGCAGGGGAACCGCGTGCGCGACCGGTGCGGTGGCTGTATCGGCGCGCGGGGCGGCGGGCGCGACCAAGGTCGGGCCGTCGAGATCGGCCAGCGAGCGCGCCCACACGTCCCGGGCCCGCTCGGTATCGCGGCCGGAGAGCCATGCGAGGTAGTCGCCGAACGGGACCGGCGGCGCGAATCCGCTGTCGTCCCCGGAGGTTTCGTACAGGCCGACGAGTTCGGCGAACAGCAGCGGCATGGACCAGCCGTCGAGAATCAGGTGGTGGTTCGTGATGACGAGCCGATACCGGTGCTCGCCCATCGCGAGGCACAGGAATCTGATGAGCGGCGGCTTCGGCACGTCGAAAGGCTTCGAAAGCTCCTGCGCCGCTATCGCATCCAACTCCGACTCGGTCGCGCCGAAAGCCTCGCGATACTCGCACGGGGCCTGCGCGCGGGCGGCGATGACCTGCACCGCGTGCTCTCCCGACTGCGTGAAACCCGCCCGCAGCACTTCATGCCGTTGGACCAGCGCCTGGGTGGCCGCCGTCAGGCGAGCCGGATCCAGATCGCCTTCCACATCGATGACTGCCTGCACCGAATACCCATCGGCCTCGCCCCCGGCCAATTGCGCCTGGAACAGCAGTCCGCGTTGCAGCGGGGTCAGCGGCAGCGCGGTGTCCAACCGTCCGTAATCCCGCTCCCACGAATCAATTTCGCACTGCGTGACAGCCAAGAGAGGCACATCGACCGGTGTGATTCCACCGGCCTCCGGATCGCGAATCGAATCGGCGATCTCCTCCACCGCCGCCGCCCAGTCGCGCGCGAGTGTCTCGACTTCACCGCTCTCGATAGCCCCGGGGGCGTACTGCCACACCGCCCGAATCCGCAGTCCGCGCTCCGACTCCAATGCCACCGCGTCCACGGAAACCACGGCGGCCAAAGGCATTTCCGGGTCAGCGTGACCGCCGAGACGGGCCGCCATCCCTACCGGCAACCACTCCCCCGCAATCTCGAGCGCCGGAATCACGCCGAGATAGTTGAACCCCACCTGTGGCTCCGGTAACCGAGCCAGGCCCGCACCGGTGTTCCCGTTCGAATACCGCAGCAGCCCGTATCCGAGTCCGCCCCGGGGCACACTTCGCAATTGCTCCTTGACCAGTTTCAACGCTCCCACCGCCGAATCCACGGCAACGGGTCCCAGTCGTACCGGCACCTGCGCGGTGAACCAGCCGACGGTCCGCGACAGCTCCGCGCCCGGCACCACCGTCTCGTCCCGCCCGTGTCGCTCGACTGCGACAACGGTTTCCGAGTCGACGGTCCCGCGGCGACGAGCCAACGCCAGGGCCAGCCCGGCCAGCAGCGCATCTTCGACGCCGCAGCGATAGGCGGCGGCGATCCGGCTCACCAATATTGCAGAGGCGGTATCGGATATCTCGACTTCGAGCCGCCCAACCGAGTTGTGCGTATCGACCGCCGGGTCCAGCCGCCTCGTGCCCAACAGCGGGTCCTCGGCCAAAACCGTTCGCCAGTAGCCATATTCACTGCTGGGCCACACCGGGGTCTCGACGCCCGGCATTGCCTCCGTGCCCGCCAAGTCGCGGGCTTCCGCGATATCGCGCAACGCGTG
The DNA here is from genome assembly GCF_042269265.1 of Nocardia sp. NPDC056000. Lineage (NCBI taxonomy): Bacteria > Bacillati > Actinomycetota > Actinomycetes > Mycobacteriales > Nocardiaceae > Nocardia > Nocardia sp. NPDC056000. The sequence goes on from NZ_JBHJXS010000013.1 coordinate 295,605, forward strand.
CGCCCAAGCACGCATGGAGGTGCCGGTGGGTTGCAGGACCGGAACGGCCCCGGCGGAAGCCTGGGACCAGGCAGACATCAGGTCCGGCAATAGAATTCGCCACGACACCGCGTCACAGGCCAGATGGTGCACCGCGATCACGAGTCGGCCGGATACGCCGGGACCCGCATCCAGCCAGGTGAGCGCGACCATGATTCCGGCACGCGGGTTCAACCGCGTCACCGCCGCGGCCAACTCGGGTCCGATCGCATCGGCAATATCTGATGCCGTATCGCGGGACGGTCGGGTGACGGTCTGCGAGACCGTCGAATCGTATTGGGCACAAGCGACTCTCGCGAGCAGAGCGGCGGCATCCACCAGGTGCGGCGGCTGCACCTCCAACTCCAGCCCGGATGCGGCCGGAACGATACGAGCGCGCAGCATGTCATGCCGCTCCAGCAGCGCCTGAACGGTGCGGGTCAGCGCCGCACGGTCGATTCCCAGCGGCAGCTGAACGACCATCGATTGGGCGAAATGCTCCCAGCCCGGCCGGGACAACAACCACGCCGCGACCGGGGTGAGCGGCAGCCGACCCACACCACCACCGGGCAACTCGGCGAGCTGCGCGGGACGATCATCCGCGAGAGCGACAACGGCGGCCAGACCCGCCGGGGTGCGGTGCTCGAAAACCTCCCGCGCCGAGAAGATCAACCCCGCCGCCCGCGCCCGCGAGACCAGCGTGATCGCCATGATCGAATCGCCGCCCAGCGCGAAGAACGAGGTATGCGGCCCCACCTCGGCCGTACCGAGAATCTCGGCGAACAGCGTGCACAGCATCCGCTCGGTCGCACTCGCCGGTTCCGCGCGCTGAACAGGCTGCGCGACAACGGGTTCGGGCAGCGCCCGCCGATCAACCTTGCCATTCGCCGTCAGCGGCAACGCCCCCAGCACGGTGACCGTGCCCGGCACCATATAGGGCGGCAGCCGCCGCGCGGCATGATCCAGCAGATCCGCCTCGGTGACATTCACCCCCGCGTGCGGCACGACATACGCCGCCAGCACCGTCCCCCCACTCGGCCCCGGCCGCGCCACCGTAACCGCGATCTCCACCGCCGCATGCGCATTCAGCGCCGCATCGATCTCCCCCAGCTCGATCCGCATACCCCGCAACTTGACCTGGAAGTCTCCTCGCCCCACGTACTCCAGCACCAGGGCGGGGCGGCTGCCGCGCAGTTCGGAATCCACTTCCGACGCAGCGGGAGTCGAGACCGACCCGAGCGTCCAGCGGACCAGATCGCCGGTGCGGTACATGCGACCGCCACCGGGGGCGGGGACGAAGCGTTCGGCGGTCAGGCCGGGTCTGCCGACGTAGCCGCGTGCGACACCGGGGCCGGTCACATACAACTCACCGGCGACGCCGATGGGGACCGGGCGCAGCCAGCGATCCAGGACCAGCATGCCCGCACCGGGGATGGGGTCGCCGATGCCCGCGTTCTCACCGGGCACCAGGCCCTTGGTGTAGGTGACGGCTACGGTGGATTCGCTGGGGCCGTAGGAGTTGAGCAGGTCGCGGCCGATTCCGAAGCGCGCCACTATATCCGGCGGGGTCGGCTCGCCGCCGGAGGAGACCGCGCGCACGCCGTCCAGAGCATCCGGCTCCAGGGTGGACAGCACCGCCGGGGTGGAACACACCTGGGTGATGCCGTAATCGCGGACCAACGCCGCCAACTCGTCCCCGAGCACCGGATCGGATTCGGCGACAACCAATGTCGTGCCGGAGGCAAAGGCCATCAGCCATTCCAGCACCGACGCGTCGAAACTCGGGTTCAGGCATTGCAGCACCCGGGCACCAGGGGCGACCCGGTATGAATCAACCACCGCCGCAGCCAAACCCGCGAGACCCGCATGGGTCACCACCACACCCTTGGGCGTCCCCGTCGACCCGGAGGTGAACACCACGTACGCCGGGTTGGCCAGCCGTGGCCGACCGCGCAGCTCATGCGCGGCCAGCGGATCGGCGGAGTACCGCACCCCGGGGCCTTTGCCGCCCAGGTTATTCGGCGAATCCGGGCCTGCGCCGCGATGCAGCGCATCCACTGCAGCAGGCGCAGAATCCCCATCGGGGCGATCGGACGCGGGAATACCGGGAACGTCCTCGGTGGGCGCTCCAACGGAGTCAGGGGCACTCGGTCCAGCGGTCGCGACAGGCGGTGCGCTCCGCAGACCCTGGATGAACGATTCGTTCGTCACGCGTTCGGCCGGGCCGTCCGCGTCGGGCTGCTCGGAGAGCAAGTGGTCCAGGGGAATCCAGCGCACCGCGTCGGGCAGGTCGGCGCAATTCGTAAGGGTCAGGCCCAGGGTCGCGCCGCATTCGGAGGCGATGCGCGCCATTCGGTCGGCGGGCATGGCGGTGCCCAGCGGTACGAAGGCGGCCCCGGTCTTGGCCACCGCCCACAGCGCGACCATCGCCTCGATGGAGCGTGGGAGGGCCAGCAGCACAGTGGATTCCGGGCCGAGCGCCGGGGATGACGCGTGTGCGGCTTCGGCGGATTCGTGTAGGAGCCTGCGCGCCAGGCGATTCGACAGCGCGTCGAGTTCGCCGTACGTGAGTTGGCGGTCTCGGCCTATGACGGCGAGGCCGTCACGCCCTGCCTGTCGCAGCCCCGCTGCCAGAATCTCCGGTAGCAGGCGGGGTTCCGGGGCTTTCGCGCCGTGTGAACCCGCGAGCAGTGGCTTCTCGTCGGCGGTGTAGTACTCCAGGGATGTCAGCGGCGTATCGGCCTCGGCGGACAGCAGGGATTCGAGCAGGGTCAGGAAGCGGCGGTGCTGGCGGGAGAGCGAATCCTCTTCGTACAGACGGGGATTCGCCGCGAAGTCGACGTGAATCGGTGCGCCCGCACCATGCTGGTAGAAGTTGACGAACAGGTCCTCGATCGGGCCTGAGGTCAGCACGTGCAGGCTGGAATCGACTCCCGCGAAGTCGATTCCGGCCGGGAACAGCATGATGTTGATGACCGGGCCGACGAAGCCGCGACCGAACTCCGGCCGTGCCGCGTCCCCTCGATCCTCGCCCGGCCGCATACCGTCGCCGCCCGACGGCACCCCCGAATCAGACTCGGCATCCACGCCGTTCGTGGGCCGATCCCCCGCACCCCAGTGCATATCCTCGGCGCGAAAACGCTGGTGGCGCAAGGCTCCCGAGGCCGCCACCCGAACCGCGTCGAGAACCTCGCCCACCGTGCCCTCGCGGGGCACGCGGAGGCGCAACGGCACCACATTGGCGATCATGCCGCCGGAGCGGCGCAGTACCGCCGTGGTGCGGCCCGAGACCGGCAGGCTCAGCACCACATCCTCGGTGGCGGTCAGTCGCGCGTAGTACAGCGCGAGCGCCGCCATCACCACGGTCGCCGAACTGGCGTCGAAGCGATGCGCCGCGCTCTCCAGGCGTGCGGCGATATCGGCTCCGAGTTGGGCGCGGGCTTCGCGGCCCAGGGCGCAGGCGGGGGCGGTGGCCGAGACCAGGCTGCACCGTTCGGGCATGCCCGCGGTGACCTCGCGCCAGTACCGCTCATCGGAGCCGAAGCGGCTCGAATCACGGTATGCCAGTTCGGCTTCGTGCACCTGTAGCAGGGAAGCGGCGGTGCCCGCGGGCGCGGGTTCGCCGCGTACGGCCGCGTTGTACAGCTCGGCGACCCGGTACAGCATGGTCACCGAACCGAATCCGTCGATGAGAATGTGGTGGGCGCGGGTGTACCAGAGGTGATGGTCGGGCCCGACCCGGATCACCACGGTGATGCCCGCCCGCTCACCCAGCAGATCGATGGGGGCAGCCACATCCGCGCGCATCCATTCCAGCGCCGCCGCAACGGGTTCCGCCCGATCGGCGAAGTCCGCGAACTCCACCGCGGGCTCGATATTGGGGTCGACGACCTGGTAGGGCCGGTCCTCGATCTCCACCAATCGCAGTACGCCGGAACCGAATTCGCGCCCGGCGACGGCCGCGGCGTTACGCAGTGCCCCCAGATCGAGCGGCCCGCGCATCTCGATGTACTGCGCCTCCGACAACGGCACGCTCGGATCCAGTTGCTGCGCATACCACATGCCGAGCTGGGCCGGGGAGAGCGGGAAGACTGTGGCGGTCTGTTCCGCCGCGAGTTCGCGCGTCATAACGCCTCATCGAGTACCGGTCGAACACGATTCGTCTTCCCGCTGTTCCTCATACGCCGGAACCCAGGAGTCGGGACGGGCCGTCAGGCGACCCACCATGACCGTCCGCACATGTGCGGGCAGACCGGGTGCGAACTTGCGCACATACGCGTCCATCCATTCCGGCTTTTCCAGCAGGAAAGGAAAATCGGTTGTCATCATCGAGCGCACCACCAACATGGGCAATGGCGCGTCCAATGGCCGGAAGTCTTTGTTCCACAATCCCGGCTGATCGCATCCCGGATAGAATTGCCCGAGCATCGCACCGCGTTCGACGAATTTGGTCTTGAATTCCGCGTGAATCTCGTCGATCAATGAATAGTCAACTAAATTCGGGAATACCGTGATCATTCCGCGCAACACCGATGTCGAACTGCCATTGCCCGTCGGCAGTTCGGGATAGACCTCGAGGGCGTCCTCGATGATGGCCCGCACCCACATCGGTCGCGGCTCCGCGGCCGGGACCTGCGCGAGCCACAGCAGGTCCCGCCGCATGGACGGTTTCACATACGGACATACCGGTCCGTCACGGCCCAGTTCGGGACTGGGTCGGGTCAGAAAGGAATCAGCCCAAGATCGAAAGGCCGCAACCGTGGAACGGGCGGCAGGACAAGACGATCCAGAGTCCCCCAATGAGACCCATTGCAGCCCCGAACGGGGGCCGATAACAAGCTCGCTCATGACTCACCTCGACAGATTGAGCTACAGCGACAGGCGCCGTTGCCCCATACCTATCAATACTGCTCCGGTCATGGGCCGTTAACACGAGTAGTGGCATACCCAATTGCCAATCAGCGCCCCGAATTTCAGGGGCAACCGAATAAAGAAAAGACCGGTCAGGCATTGACCGGTCTTCCTCGGGAGTCGGAAATCAGGCGCCGATCAGGCGCGCGGCCAGGTAGCCCTCTACTTGATCAAGCGCGATTCGCTCCTGCGCCATGGAATCCCGCTCGCGCACGGTCACCGCGTGATCCTCGAGCGTGTCGAAGTCGACGGTGATGCAGAACGGGGTGCCGATCTCGTCCTGACGGCGGTAACGGCGGCCGATGGCGCCCGCGTCATCGAACTCGACATTCCAGTTGCGGCGCAGCTGCGCGGCCAGATCCTTCGCCTTCGGCGACAGCTCGGCATTGCGCGAGAGCGGCAGCACCGCGGCCTTCACCGGCGCGAGACGACGATCCAGGCGCAGCGTGGTGCGATCCTCCACACCGCCCTTGGCGGTCGGCACCTGCTCCACGTGATACGCGTCCACCAGGAACGCCATCAGCGAACGGGTCAGACCGGCCGCGGGTTCGATCACGTACGGCGTGTAGCGCTCACCGCTGGTCTGATCGAAGTAGCTCAGATCCTGTCCCGAATGCTCGGAATGGGTCTTCAGGTCGAAGTCGGTGCGGTTGGCGACGCCCTCGAGCTCACCCCACTCGCTGCCCTGGAAACGGAAGCGGTACTCGATATCCACCGTGCGGGTGGAGTAGTGCGAGAGCTTCTCCTTCGGATGCTCGTACAGACGCAGGTTCTCCGGATCGATGCCCAGATCGGTGTACCAGGCCAGCCGGGTGTCAATCCAGTACTGATGCCACTGCTCGTCCTCACCCGGCTTGACGAAGAACTCCATCTCCATCTGCTCGAACTCGCGGGTGCGGAAGATGAAGTTGCCCGGGGAGATCTCGTTGCGGAAGCTCTTGCCCATCTGGGCGATACCGAACGGCGGCTTCTTACGCGCGGTGGTCTCGACGTTCTTGTAGTTCACGAAGATGCCCTGCGCGGTCTCCGGCCGCAGGTAGTGCATGCCCTCTTCGGACTCGACCGGGCCCAGGTACGTCTTGAGCATCATGTTGAAATCGCGCGGTTCGGTCCACTTGCCGACGGTGCCGCAATCGGGGCACACGATGAGCTCCATGGACACCGAATCCGGATCATCGAGCTTGTGCTTCTCGGCGTACGCCTCCTGCAGGTGGTCCTGCCGATGCCGCTTATGGCAGTTCAGGCATTCCACCAGCGGATCGTTGAACACCGCGACGTGACCCGAGGCGACCCACACCTGACGCGGCAGGATGATCGACGAATCGAGGCCGACCACATCCTCGCGGCTGGTGACCATCGAACGCCACCACTGCCGCTTGATGTTCTCCTTGAGCTCGACACCCAGCGGTCCGTAATCCCACGCCGATTTGGTGCCGCCGTAAATCTCACCGCTCGGGTACACCAGACCCCGTCGCTTGGCGAGGTTGGCGACGGTGTCCACCTTCGACTTGGGTGCCACTGAGGAAATCTCCATCCGGTCCGTGAAAACTACAAGGGACGTGCTCAAGCCTATCGGTACCGGGCTAGGCGATATTCGCCGGGAGCGAGCATGGCCCCGAGGGTGGGTTCGCAGGTCGCTGCCCCTGGGATTCGGGGATACGTTCCGGGGTCGCCCACGCGAGATAGTAGGTAGGGCGACCGGTCTTTCCCTCGGGATCACGCCGCTGTCGCGGGCAGTGATGACGGCAGGGCCGGGGGCGACATGACGTGGAACTATCCGAGCGACGACGACGAGTACAAGCCTTGGGACCACATCTCGACGCCCGCACCGCCACCCGCACAGCAGCCCGGGGTACAGCCATCCGCGCCGCCGCCGGGACCGCAACCGCCGCGCAGGTGGATGTCGATCGCGCTCTGGCTGTCGCTGCCGGTACTGCTGGTCGCGTGGTTCACGGTGCCTCGGCTACTGCCGCACGATGATCGGTCGATCAAGGCCACAATTCCGGCGATACCGACGCTGACGACGCTGCCCAACGGGTATCTGCGTGTGAATCCGGACCATCCGTTCCGCGATACTCCCGCGAATCAGTGGCGGGAAGGGTCGGACGGTATCGAGGAACCGCCCGCGGTACCGGTCGGCCGCTTCCCGATCGAGCAGGTGGCGGCGGCGCAGGACCGTGCCAAACAGCTGATCGTGCTGGCGCGACTGGATCAGCACACGCTCGACACCGGGGACGCCGAACCGATCATCGCCCTCGTCGCGCCGGGGCAGGGCGCTGAGATCCGGTCCAAGTCGGCGCCGGGGAACGAGGCCGAAACCTGGTGGGTCACAACCAAACTCGCACCGGGATTCAAGCTGCTCCCGGCCCGCCCGCGCGTCAACGGCTCCATGTCGGCCACCCAGGACGACAAGGGCGAGCTGGTGATCAAGACGAATTACCTTGTCGCGTACGCCTTCCAGGCGCCCGATCCGAAGGCGATCAGCGATCCGATGGAGATCATCGTGCTGGTGCGCGAGGAGATCGACTACACCTGGGTCGACGACTCGGCCTACGACGCCCCCTCGCAGGGTATGTGGCTCGACCACGCCAGCTCGTTCACGTACGCGGGCAACTGTGCCTGGTTCAAGAAGGGCTTCCTGGCCCCCTCCTACAGCGACACCCCCAGTTACGGCACCCAGGTCCGACCCACCGAACAGTACTTCGACCCCACCATCCCACTCCCCACCGAAAACGATTGCTGACCGGGCGCTGGAAGCCGCCCGCGACATGCCCGGCCGTCTCCTTCGCGAGAACTCCTCCGAGTGTCGGGTTTGACATGCATATGCTTGCATATAAGAATGGCATCGGTTTCCAATAAGGAGTTGGTTCGATGACCACCGACAGTGGTGCCCCCCTGCGGCGCTCACGCGTCGCCACCGAGGCCCCGACCGCGATTCCGCACGACCCGTACCCGTATCGGTCGCCCCAGCCGCCCATGGTGCCCTCCCGCACCATTCTGGACTCGGCCGGCGAACTGCTGCGCGCCCTGGCCGCACCCGTGCGCATCGCCATCGTGCTGCAACTACGCGAATCGCCGCGCTGCGTCCACGAACTGGTCGACACCCTCGGGGTGACCCAGCCGCTGATCAGCCAGCACCTGCGAATCCTCAAGTCCGCGGGCGTGGTGCGCGGGGAGCGCACCGGGCGCGAAGTGATCTACGAACTGGTCGACGAACATCTGGCGCATATCGTCATCGATGCCGTCGCACACGCAGAGGAGGGGTGAGTGGTGGGAACAACCGAGAAGACGGTCGGCGTCCGCAGCACCCGTCAGCGCAGCGCCATCGCGGCGCTGCTCGCCGATATCGACGAGTTCCGGTCCGCCCAGGAGCTGCACGATGAACTCCGGCGGCGCGGTGAGGGCATCGGACTGACCACGGTCTATCGGACGCTGCAATCACTCGCCGAGGCCGGACTGGTCGACATGCTGCGCACCGACTCCGGCGAGTCCGTGTACCGGCAGTGCTCCACCGGACACCACCATCACCTGGTGTGCCGCCATTGCGGGCGCACCGTGGAGGTCGAGGGACCGACCGTGGAGGCGTGGGCGGATTCCATTGCGGCGGAACACGGTTTCACCGATATCAGCCACACCATGGAGATCTTCGGCACCTGCGGCGGCTGCGCGAGCGGCAAGAGCTGAGAGCGTCGGCCGAACGACGTATTGCGCCTCTTGCAGTGAGACTGCAAGGGGCGCAATGCATTCGGCGATTGTCAGCCAGCGACGGGAACGGGCTCCCTGAGATCGGCCGTCGCGGTCGCGGGGCGCGAGCGCAGAATGCCGATGCCCAGCAGCGCGAGAGCGGCCGCGGCCCAGACCAGTAGGACCGTCAGCGGGCCGCCCGCCTTCGCGCCGTCGAAGAAGGCGACCGAGCGGAGCAGACTGGCGGCGGCACCCGGCGGGAGCAGCTGGCCGATCGTGCCCCAGGGCCGCGGGAGCAGTTCGGGCGCGGAAGTGGCCGCGGAGAACGGGTTTCCGATCAGCACGATGAGGATGGCGGCCAGCCCGATACCCGCTCGGCCGACCGCCGCGGCGAGGCCGACGACTGTTCCGGCGACCGCGAAGGACACCAGCCCGGCTATCGCGGCGAGGGTCAGGTAGGAACCGGGGAGCAGGGACAGCCAGCCGCTGATGATGCTCATGCTGAGCAGTCCACCGGCGATCGCGAAGGTCGCCAGACCCAGGCCGCGCGCGGGAATGGACGGGATCAGCAGGGTCAGCAGAACGCCCGCGGCGATGCCGGACAGGGCCAGGGGCAGCACCATCGCGCCGAAACCGGTGCCGCGCGGGTCATCCGGATCGGCGGCGATCACATCCCGCACGGCCGGGGCGGGAGTCCCGGACAGCTGCTGCGCGATGGCCGAGAGCTGTTGTGCCACCGCCGGACTCGCGGCGGAGGCGATCAGCACCACCGGCTGACCGCCGGTCACGATGGCCCCGTACACATCCCGGTCTGCTATAGCGGTACGAGCGGCGGATTCGTCTGCGACGGTACGGATATCGAAGGCGTCGGCGTCATGTTCGGCCAACTGCTGCGCTACGGCCGCGGCCTGCGGGCCGGTGACGGCGATGGGCAGTTCGCGGGGCTTGATATTGGTGGCGGGCCAGGCGAAGGCGATGAGCATGATCGCTTGGATGAGGGCGGCCGCGAGGCCGAAGGCGACAGCGCGCTGGGTGGTGGTCATCAGGCACTTCCCGTAAATCGGATGTTCGTTCTCTTTTATTGGGACAACCCTGACATCGAGCTGTCAGCTTGTCAAGAACGGATATTCGTTTTACTTTGGGCGTATGCCCAGAGTCAGCGAAGAACACCTGGAACGCCGCAGACAGCAGATCCTCGACGCCGCGCAAACCTGCTTCGCCCGCAAGGGTCTGCACACCACCACCATGCAGGACGTCTTCGCCGAATCCGGGCTGTCCGCGGGGGCGGTGTACCGCTACTTCAAATCCAAGGACGACATCATCGCGGCCCTCACCACCGAGGCCACCGTCGATCTGCGCGCCGCCCTGAGCGAAGCGGTCTTCAGCGATCCGCTGCCCACTCCCCCGGAGCTCATCCTCACCATCTCCGAAACCATCGTGCGACTCTCCGGACCCGGCGGCCCGGTCCGGCTCATTCCGCAGGCCTGGGCGCTGGCGCTCACCGACGCCAATATCGCCGACTACGTGCGCACCAATATCGGTGGCATTCGGCGACTCTGGGTCGACTACGCCATCCGGATGCGCGAAATCGGCTGGCTCCCACCGGATGCCGATGTCGAGGCGGTGGCCAAGGCATTCCTCGGCCTGCTACCCGGGTTCATCCTGCAATTCCTGATCCTGGGCGATACCGACCCCGAATCCTTCGCGCGCGGAGTCGAACAGATGCTGCCCGCCTACGCGAGACTGCCGCTGCCCGAAACCTCGCCCAACTGAGCCGGATTCACCGGCGGCAGCGAAAACCGTTGCCGCCGTGCGGATTCAGGGCAGCACCAGGCCCTGGCGGGCGCGGCCCGCACCGGACAGCACCAGCAGCAGCATGGTCGCGAGCGCTTCATCCTCGAGGCCAGCGGCCGGGAACGTGTAGCGCAGGATGATGTCCGCCAGCTTGTCATGGCCGACGATCGTGATCGAGCCGAACTGCAGCGCCGCGTTGCGTTCGGCAACGCGCTTGTGCAGCTGCGGTTTCAGCGGGCGATCCCAGGCCAGCACACAGGTGAGGGTGAGCACATCCAGGCCGGGGGCCAGATTCACCCCGCGCAGTGAGCAGAGCGCGCCGTCGAATTCGAAACCCAGACCGCCGCCCTCCTCGACCCGGACCGCGACGTCATAGCGGGACAGCGCGGCTCCGGCGCGCGCCTGCAATTCCGCCGCCGGGGCGATCGCATCGCTCACTTCGCGCCACCGAAGCGGCGGTCGCGCTTGGCGTACTCCAGGCAGGCGTCCCACAGGTTGCGGCGGTCGAAATCCGGGAAAAGCGTTTCCTGGAACACGAATTCGGCGTACGCGGACTGCCACATCAGGAAGTTCGAGGTGCGGAACTCACCCGACGGGCGCAGGAACAGATCCACATCAGGCATATCCGGCTCATCCAGGAAGCGGGCGACGGTGTCCTCGTTCACCTTCTCCGGATCGATCTCGCCGGACTTCACCCGGCGCGCGATTTCCCTTGCGGCATCGGCGATTTCGGCGCGACCGCCGTAGTTGACGCACATGGTCAGCGTCATCACGTCATTGTCCTTGGTGAGCTCCTCGGCGATCTCGAGCTCCTTGATCACGCTGCGCCACAGGCGCGGCCGGCGGCCCGCCCAGCGCACCCGCACACCCATCTCGTGCATCTCATCACGCCGACGCCGGATCACATCGCGGTTGAAGCCCATCAGGAACTTCACCTCGTCCGGGCTGCGCCGCCAATTCTCGGTGGAGAAGGCGTACGCCGACAGCCACTTCACCCCGATCTCGATACAGCCCTCGACGGTATCCATGAGCACCGCTTCCCCGCGCTCATGCCCCGCGGTCCGCGCCAGCCCGCGCTCCTGCGCCCAGCGGCCGTTACCGTCCATCACCAGCGCGACATGCCTGGGCACGAACTCGGCGGGAATCGCGGGCGGCGTCGCACCCGAGGGATGCGGCGAAGGCGGACGCACCGCGCGCTGGACAGCGGAAGGTTTGCGAGTACCGATCACGCCCACCATCCTGCCCGATGCCCCCAACCCCGCGAACACACCCACGGACTTCCCACCGACTCCCCACACTTCCCCCACACCGACCGGGTCGACGCGGTATCGGGAGCACGGTATGCCGCCACGACGAAACGCACCGAGCGCGCGTGCCGGAGCAGCTATCTCGCCACGCGGCGAGCCGGCCGATACGACGAGCCGGACATGGACACGCTCGCGGCAGGGGTTGCGCGACTTGCGGGATCAGCCGACGGCGGCGGATTCGGCGGCTTCGTGTGGGCGGGTGCGCTCGATCAGGGGCAGGGTGCGGAGTTGGCGTTCGAGGTGCCATTGCAGGTGGGCGGCGACCAGGCCGCTGGCTTGGCGGCGGAGGTTGTCGGGGACGGCGTTGACGCCGGACCAGTCGCCGCGGTGCAGGGCGCTGAGGTGTTCGAGGACGCCGAGCATGGGGGTGGCCGAGCCCGGGGGACGGCAGTGCACGCAGACCGCGCCGCCCGCCGCCACGTGGAAAGCGCGGTGCGGGCCGGGGGTGGCGCAGCGGGCGCAGTCGTCCAGGGCAGGGGCCCAACCGGCGAAACCCATGGCGCGCAACAGGAATGCGTCGAGGATGAGTTCATGCGGGCGGATGCCCTGCGCGATGGCGCGCAGAGCCCCGGCGGTCAGGGTGTGCAGTCGAGGCGCGGGCGCGCGCTCTTCACCCGCTAGGCGTTCGGCGGTTTCCAGGACTGCGCAGGCGGTGGTGTAGCGGCCGTAATCGGCGACGATGTCCGAAGCGAAGGCTTCGACCGTATGCACCTGGGTCACCACATCCAGATTGCGCCCGGGATGCAACTGCACGTCCACATACGCGAACGGCTCCAGCCGCGCACCGAACTTGGAGCGGGTGCGGCGCACGCCCTTGGCGACCGCGCGCACCAGACCGTGCTGGCGGGTCAGCAGGGTGACGATACGGTCGGCCTCGCCCAGCTTGTGCTGGCGCACCACTACCGCATTGTCTCTGTACAACTGCACCGCAACAGTCTCGCACGCGATACCGACCGCGCGACGACCCATGCGAGCGCGCCGAAAGATTTGGTACGGGCGCGAATACCGGAAACTCCCGATGCCCGGCATCCGATCGCCCGTCTGTGCAGCGCCGGGATCGCAGCAGCCCCGAGGATATCGCCGACTGAGAACGCTCGGGTTCCTAAATGCCCGCGAACCCTGGACGTGTGACCAGAATCGCGCTAGGTTTCCGGCGTGCGGCAGGGAGACGGGACTCACGAATGACCACGGCATCGGTACATGAACTCGGGTTGGCGGAGCTGGCGGCGGCGCTCGAGCGGGGGAAGATCAGTTCTGTGGCAGCTACCGGCGCGGTGCTGGATGCCATCGACGCGAGTCAGGATGGGCTCAACGCGTTTCGGATCGTGCGGCGGGAACAGGCGCTGATCGAAGCCGCCGAGGCCGATCGGAAATTGGCGGCGGGTGAGCGAGCACCGCTGCTGGGAGTGCCCATCGCGGTGAAGGATGACACCGATATCGCCGGCAGCCCAACGGCTTTCGGGTGCGGTGGCGAATTCCCGGACAAGACCGAGGATGCGGAATCGGTGCGCAGACTGCGCGCGGCGGGTGCGGTGATCGTCGGCAAGACCAATACCTGTGAGCTGGGGCAGCTTCCGTTCACGAGCGGTAATGCGTTCGGGCACACCAGGAATCCGTGGAGTGCCGAGCACACGCCGGGCGGGTCGTCCGGTGGGTCGGCGGCGGCGGTCGCGGCCGGATTGGTGCCCGCCGCACTGGGTTCCGACGGTGCGGGGTCGGTGCGCATTCCGTCGGCGTGGAACAACCTGGTGGGCATCAAACCGCAGCGCGGGCGCATCTCCACCTGGCCGCTGGCCGAGGCGTTCTACGGGCTCACCGTGAACGGGCCGCTGGCGCGCACGGTCGCCGACGCGGCGCTGCTGCTGGATGTGGCGGCGGGACCGCACGCGGGCGATCTGCATACGCCGCAACCGATTCGGGCCTCCGACGCGGTCGGCCGCGATCCGGGCAAGCTGCGCATCGCGCTGTCGCTGCGCACCCCGTTCACGGCCATCAAGACCGCACTGGATCGCGAGGTGGAGGCGCGCGTGCACGACACCGCCAATACCTTGCGCGGTCTCGGGCACGAGGTCACCGTCGCCGATGTGCACTACGGCGTACTGCTGGGCGCGACCTTCCTGCCCCGCTCCATGGTCGGCATCCGCGACGCACTGAATCGCCTGCCCGGCGCACAGGTCGATCCGCGCACCCGGAGCAATGCCGTCACCGGCCGCGTACTCGGCCCGGCGCTCTTCGCCGCCCGACGCGCGGAACCGTTGCTGCGCATGCGAATCGGCCGCTTCTTCGACAATTACGACCTGGTGCTGGCCCCCACCACCGCCACTCCCCCGCCCGGCGTGCACGAGATCGACGATATCGGCTCGTGGGCCACGGACCAGCTCATCACATCCTCGTGCCCCTACACCTGGCCGTGGAACGTGCTGGGCTGGCCCGCAGTGAACATCCCCTCCGGCTTCACCGACGCGGGCCTGCCCGTCGGCTCCCAGCTCATGGGCCCCGCCAACTCCGAACCCCTGCTGATATCGGTTGCGGCCCAACTGGAATCCGAACTCCAATGGCACAAACACCGCCCCACCCCTTGGTGGAATCGCCCCGCCGCCTGACCAAGATCAGGCGGCGGCATCACGCGGGTAGCCGGTGTCAGAAGCCCAAGCGGCCCAGCTGTTTCGGGTCGCGCTGCCAATCCTTGGCCACCTTCACGTGCAGGTGCAGGTAGATGCGGGTGCCGAGGATCTTCTCGATCTGCTTGCGGGCGCTGGTGCCGACCTCTTTGAGGCGGGCGCCGCCCTTGCCGATGATGATGGCCTTCTGACTGGGGCGCTCCACGTAGAGCAGGGCGTGCACATCGAGCATGCCCTCGTGGGTGCGGGTGCCCTCGGTGGCGGTGTCCTCGTTCTCCTCGCGCTCGAGGATGTCCTCGATCACGACCGCGAGGGAGTGCGGGAGCTCATTGTCCAGGCCCTCGAGCGCGGCTTCGCGAATGAGCTCGGCCATGAGGGTTTCCTCGGGCTCATCGGTGAGTTCGCCGTCCGGGTAGAAGGCCGGGCCCTCGGGCATCTGCGAGGCGATGACGTCGATCAACGTCTCGACCTGCTCACCCTTGACCGCGGAGACCGGCACCAGTTCGGCTTCGGGGCCGAGCAGCGCGGATACCGCCATGAGCTGATGCGCGATGGCGTCGCGGCTCACCTTGTCGATCTTGGTGACCACACCCAGCAGCTTGGTCTTGGGGGCCATCAACTTGATCTGCTCGACGATCCACCGGTCACCCGGGCCGATCTTCTCATCCGCCGGAATGCAGATGGCGATCACGTCGACCTCGGAATAGGTATCGCGCACCAGGTCATTGAGCCGCTGTCCGAGCAGCGTGCGCGGCCGGTGCAGACCGGGGGTGTCCACCAGGATCAGCTGCGCGTGCTCACGATGCACGATGCCGCGAATGGTGTGCCGGGTGGTCTGCGGGCGCGAGGAGGTGATGGCGATCTTCTGCCCCACCATGGCATTGGTCAGCGTGGACTTGCCGGTATTCGGCCGCCCCACGAAACATACGAAGCCCGAACGGAATACGTCTTTACTGCTCATTCGAATACCTCCGACTCGGTTTCCAGATCGAAGCCCTCGGGAATACCGGGCCGGGTAGCCGGGTCACCTTCGACCGGCCCTTCCACTACCTCGAACACCGAGCCCTTGGCATCGGTGAACACGATGCGCGCCGTCGCCGACACCTCACGCACCGCGTGCACGCCGGGGTCGGAGAACCGCCCGGCCACCACCACCGCGGCCTCGAAACCCTCTGCGCCACTGGAGATCGCGGCCGCCACCGCGGCTTGCAGAGCGGTCAGCTTCAGACTGGTCAGACCGACCTCGCCCGCCGCGTAGGTGCGCCCATCGGTATCCCGGATGGCCGCGCCCGCCGCACCGCCGGTGCGGCCCATCGCGCCGCGCGCGAGGATCAACAGTTTGCCGTCCTCGGCGTCCAAGTCAGTCATCGGATTCTCCCTCTTGATGTGCGCCGTCCGGTTTCCCTTCGGCCGCTTCGTTTTTGGCTTTCTCCAGCGGGCGGCGCACCACGACCGTGTGCACCCGCACCCGGCCGCGCGCATCCGAACCGCCCTCACCGCGCAGCTGCAGACCGTGGATCACGGCCTTGGAACCCGGCAGCGGGACACGGCCCAGCGCATGCGCGAGCAGGCCGCCGACGGTGTCGACATCCTCGTCGTCGATTTCCATATCGAACAGGTCGCCCAGATCCTCGACCGGAAGTCGCGCGGAGACACGGTATTTGCCCGGGCCGATCTGCTCGACGGGCGCGGTCTCATCGGTGTCGTACTCGTCGGCGATCTCACCGACGATCTCCTCCAGCACATCCTCGATGGTGACCAGTCCGGCGATACCGCCGTATTCGTCCACCAGCACCGCCATATGGTTGCGGCGGCGCTGCATCTCATCGAGCAGGGCGTCCAGGGGCTTGGAGTCCGGCATGAAGACGGCGGGGCGCATGACCTCGCGCACCTTCACCTTCTTGGCCCGATCCGCGTACGGCACAAGGTCTTTCAGGTACACGACGCCGAGAATGTCATCGACGTTCTCACCCACCACCGGAACTCGGGAATGCCCCGACCGCACCGCGAGCGACATGGCCTGCGCCGCGGTCTTCTCCGCCTCGATCCAGACCATCTCGGTGCGCGGCACCATGACCGCGCGCGCGGTGGTCTCGCCGAGTTCGAATACCGACTGGATCATCCGGCGTTCCTCGGCGTCCACCACCCCGCGCTCACCGGCCAGATCGACCACCTCGCGCAATTCGATCTCGGAAGCGAAGGGGCCGTTGCGGAATCCCTTACCCGGGGTGATGGCATTACCGACCAGAATCAGCAGGCGGCTGATCGGACCGAGCAGCGTGCCGATGGCCTGCAAGGGCAGCGACGCGCCCAGCGCCAGCGAATACGCGTGCTGGCGGCCCAGCGTACGCGGGCCGACCCCGATCACCAGATAGTCGACCAGCACCATGACCGCGGCCGTAACCACCAGTGCCGCAACCTCGTTCAGCCAATCCAGCAGCACCGCCGCCAGCAGCACCGTCGCGGTGATCTCGCACAGCACGCGCAGCAGCACCATGAGATTCACATAGCGCGGGCGATCGGCGATGATCTTCGCCAGCCGAGTCGCACCGGTGCGATCGGCGCGCACCATATCGTCAACGCGCGCAATCGAAATCGTGTTCAACGCCGAATCCAGCGCGGCGAAAACACCGCCGGCCGGAACCAGCACTACGGCCAGCAGCAGCAGGACGAACGAATTCACGCGGGATCCAGCGGATCACCGGAATCGGTGAAACCGGTCTTACCCAGCAGGCGGCGATCACGCTCACGATCCCGCTCGGCGATCTCGGCACGCACCTGCGCCTGGCGCAGGCTCTCGTACCAGCCCTCCAGCAGCGAGGCCTGGAGCGCGAACATCTCCTTCTCCTCCTCCGGCTCGGCATGGTCGTAGCCGAGCAGGTGCAGGACGCCGTGCACGGTCAGCAGGGCGAGCTCGTGATCCATGGAATGCCCGGCCTTCTCGGCCTGCTGGGCCGCGAACTCGGGGCAGAGCACGATATCGCCGAGCATGGAAGGGCCGGGCTCGGCGGCATCGGGCCGCCCGCCCGGCTCCAGCTCATCCATGGGGAAGGACATGACATCGGTCGGACCCGGCAGGTCCATCCAGCGCATGTGCAGGTCCGCCATGGTGTCGAGATCGACCAACACCATCGACAGCTCCGCGGCCGAATGGACATCCATCTGACCGATCGCGAAGCGCGCGACGCTGACCAGTTCCTCTTCGGATACTTCGATACCCGATTCGTTGGCGATCTCGATACTCACCCGCTCAGCCTATCGGCCGAGTTCAGTGCCGCCCCTCCCGGCTCGCGGCACGCCGCTGCGCGCGGTTGCCCGGATAGTGCGCCACCTGTGGCCGGGACTCGGCCTCATAGCGGTCGTAGGCGTCCACGATCTCGCCGACCAGGCGATGCCGGACGACATCCGCGCTGGTGAGCTCGGCGACGTGAATATCGTCGACATCGGCCAGGATCTCGGTCGCGGCCCGCAGCCCCGAACGCGAGCTGCCGGGTAGGTCGACCTGGGTGACGTCACCGGTCACCACGATCTTCGACCCGAAGCCAAGACGCGTCAGGAACATCTTCATCTGCTCGGCCGTGGTGTTCTGCGCCTCGTCGAGAATGATGAACGAATCGTTCAGGCTGCGGCCACGCATGTACGCCAGCGGCGCGACCTCGATGACGCCCGCGGCCATGAGCTTGGGAATGGCCTCGGGATCCATCATGTCGTGCAGGGCGTCGTAGAGCGGGCGCAGGTACGGATCGATCTTCTCGTTGAGGGTGCCGGGCAGGAAGCCCAGCCGCTCACCCGCCTCGACCGCCGGACGCGTCAGGATGATGCGGGTGACCTGCTTGTTCTGCAGGGCCTGCACCGCCTTGGCCATGGCCAGATACGTCTTGCCGGTACCGGCCGGGCCGACACCGAACACGATGGTGTGATGGTCGATGGCGTCGACATAACGCTTCTGGTTCAACGTCTTCGGGCGAATGGTCTTACCGCGCCGGGACAGGATGTCCAGGCTCAGCACCTCCGCCGGGGAATCGGAGGAACCCTCGGTGAGCATGGAGTAGGTGTGCCGCACCGCCTCCGGACTGACCTGGCGATTGCGCGCCGTCAAGGCCACCAGCTGCGCGATGACGCGCTCGGCGAGGGCGATATCGGCGGGCTTGCCGGTGAGAGTGACGGTATTGCCGCGGACATGGATATCGGCATCGAGGAGTCGCTCGAGCTCACGCAGGTTCTCATCAGCCGAACCCAGGAAACCGAACACCGATTCCGGTGCCAATTCAATGCTGGAGCGAACGGTCCGGCCCGCCGGTCCGGACCCATTGTCGCCGGCGCCGATGCCGACATTGGGGATGTTCTGGTCGCCGATTTTGCCTGGTGTACTCAAAAGTGACTATGGCCTGCTTCCCGGTCTAGAGAGTCACATCTTTGATGGAAGTTTACCGCCGCCCACCGACACCGCCCAGTGAATAAGCCGCTACCGGCAGGGTGACGCGAGAACGCCGCATCGCCGCTGCCTGGGCGTTATGCGCCGCCGGAGCGCTGTTGCGCCCAATCGACGGTGAAATCGCGAAAACGGCGCACCGCGTCCGACGGCGCGCCGCCGGTGCGCCAGATCAGGCCGACCTCGCGCACGGCGTCCGGTTCGGCGAGCGGGATGAGCGCCGCGTCCGGTTGCGGGCCGCCGGTCAGCGGATATTCCAGCGGCACCACCGAAACGCCCAAACCGACCGCCACCAGACCCGCGATGGTGCCGAGATTGCTGCATTCGAACCCGATGCGCGGCCGGAAATCCGCCGCCGCGCACAGCTCGTCGAGCACCTGCCGCATACCGAATCCCGGATGCATGGCGATGAACTCGGCATCGGCCACCTCCGCCAGCCGCACCTGCCGCCGCGCCGCCAGCCGATGATCCGGCGGCACCGCCAGCGCCAGCCGCTGCCGCAGCAGCGGCCGCCACCCGACTCCCGGCCGCTTCGGCCGGGGCGACAACATCCCCAGGTCGGCGCTGCCATCCAGGACCACATCGGTGACGATGTCGGCGGCGTCCTGTTGCAGGGTGAAGGTGATCCGGCCGGACACCCGCCGGAATCCGGCGATCAGCTCCGGCACCACCCGAGCGCCCAGCGAATGCTGGAAAGCCAGCCGCACAACGCCTTTCGCCGGATGCGCCAGATCCGCGAGTTCGCGTGCGGCGGAGTCGAGCTCGGCCTGC
This sequence comes from Nocardia sp. NPDC056000, assembly GCF_042269265.1. Classification (NCBI taxonomy): domain Bacteria; kingdom Bacillati; phylum Actinomycetota; class Actinomycetes; order Mycobacteriales; family Nocardiaceae; genus Nocardia; species Nocardia sp. NPDC056000. The sequence continues at coordinate 315,143 of NZ_JBHJXS010000013.1, forward strand.
GCGCGCCGCGCGTGCTCGTAGTAGACCCGCCCGAAATCATTGAGCGCCAACCGCTTTCCATAGCGATCGAACAGCCGGACACCCAACCGCGCCTCCAACCGGGCCAGCATCCGCGACAGCGTCGGCTGCGTCAGATGCAACCGCTCCGCCGCCACCCCGACCCGCTCGAGCTCGGCCAGCGTGATGAACCAGTGCAGATCCTCACCGGCCACGAGCGCCCCCGTCAGTTGGACGACCACGCATGGCCCGCTTCGACTCCGCATGGGTCACCACTGACGAGTGCGGATTGTCACTCCGCATGGTCGGCCTCCCTCCGAGTAGCTGTACTAATACCGCAGGTGCATGAACTAGGACTTGATTATGCATTTCCTTTGGAATCGGGGCGCGCTCATGCTCGGATGATGACCGCCACCGTGCTCGATTCCGATGACATCGCGGTGCATGAGCGTCGAATCACGGTCGCGCTCTTCGCCGCCGGGCTGACCACCTTCGCTTCGATGTACAGCGCGCAGGCGCTGCTGCCGAGCCTGTCGATCGCGTTCGGGGCGACTCCGGCGCGTGCGGCGCTGGCGGTATCGCTTGACCACCGGGCTGCTGGCATTGGCGATCGTGCCGATGAGTGTCCTGTCCGATCGAGTCGGGCGCACCCGCGTGATGATCGGATCGGCCGTGGCGGCCAGCGTCATCGGGCTGTTGCTGCCGTTCAGCCCGACGCTGGACGTGCTGCTGGCCGGGCGGGCGATACAGGGTGTGGCGCTGGCCGGGGTGCCCGCCGTGGCCATGGGGTATCTGGCCGAGGAGATCGGGGCGGCCGGACTGGGGGCGGCCATGGGCGTCTACGTCGCAGGGACCAGCCTGGGCGGATTGACGGGGCGGCTCATCCCGGCGTTCACCTTGGAAGTCGGATCGTGGCGCTGGGGCGCGGCAACGATCGCCATCGCAGCGGCGGTATGTGCCGGGATCTTCGTGCGAATGCTGCCGCAATCGCGCCGATTCACCCCTCAGCCGCTCCAAATACGCACTGTCGCCGCCGGTTTCGCGGCACACCTGCGGGATCGCACCCTGCTGCCGCTGTACGGTCTGGCGTTCGTGATGATGGGCGGTTTCGTCTCGCTGTACAACTTCCTCGGCTACCGACTCACCCGCGAACCATTCGGGTTATCTGCTGCCACAGTGGGTTTGGTGTTCGTGCTGTATCTCGCGGGTACGGCCACCGCCGCCGCCTCCGGCCGGATGACGGCGCGACTCGGTCGATCCCGCGTCATGGGGCTGGGGCTGCTCGGCATGATCATCGGGCTGCTACTGACCCTGCCAGACCTCTTGCCGGTCATCCTCTTCGGCGTACTGCTCTGCACCGCAGGCTTTTTCGCCATCCACGCCGCCGCCAGCAGCTGGGTCGGCGCGGCGGCCAACGGCAATCGCGCGGCGGCGTCCGCCCTGTACATGTGCGCCTACTACCTGGGCAGCTCCATCGCCGGTGGACTGGGCGGGCTGGTCTTCGGCCGCTTCGGCTGGCCCGGACTGGCGGGGTACGTCGCGGCACTGGTCGCGCTCGCAGCGGGTCTGATCGGCACGCTGACGATGCGCTCGCGACCCGCGCCGATCGAATCACCGGTGACCGCAACCGATTCCATGCGGTCTTCGTAGCGCACTCGATATCGGGGCGGCAATGATGGCCTCGAACACAGCATCCGGTGCGAACTCAATGACCGGGTCGGCTCGGCCGGGGTGCGCGTTACCAGCGCGGGGTCAGTGCGCCCAATGCGCCGAGAGCCACGGCCGCGGCGGTGGACGTGCGCAGCACGGTGGGACCGAGCAGAACTATGTCCGCGCCCGCGTCGGCGAGGGCCGTCAGCTCCGAATCGTCCAGGCCGCCTTCGGGACCGACGATGAGGACGACCTCGGGGACGCCGTCGAACGGCAGATCGGTGAAGCGGCCCGCGCCGGATTCGTGCAGGGTCGCGACGATCGCGCCGTGGGATTTGGCTTCGCGCACCAGGTTCAACAGGTCGCGGGTGTGGTGCAGGTCGGCTACATCGGGGATATAGGGGCGGCGGGATTGGCGGGCGGCCTGTTTGGCCGCGGTGCGCCATTTCTCGACGGCTTTGTGCGCCTTGTTCTCCCATTTGGAGACGCAGCGAATGGCCTGCCAGGGGACGATGGCGTCGGCCCCCGCCTCGGTCATGAGTTCGACCGCCAGTTCGGAGCGTTCCGATTTGGGCAGCGCCTGGACGACCGTGACCTGCGGGGTCGCCGGTGCGGCGACCCGGCGGTCCAGCACCTTCAGTTCGAGGCGATCCTTTTCGGCCGCAACCACTTCGGAGTCGGCGAGCAGCCCGTTGCCGTCGGAGAGCGTGATGGGCTCTCCGACGCGGATGCGGCGGACGGTCGCGGCGTGGCGGCCTTCCGGGCCGTCCAGCACGGCCGTGGCACCCGGTTCCGGGATGTCGTCGAGGTAGAAGACGGTGGCGGCCAAGGGATCAGCGTCCGCTGAAGGAGGCGCGCAGGCGGGCGAACAGACCGCTGTTGTGCTCGGACTGCGTGGAGAGCACCTCGGTGCGCTCATTGGGTCGCATGCCCTTGTACTTGCGCAACAGTTCCTGCTGCTTGGAGTCCATCTTGGTGGGGATGACGATGTCCAGGTGCGCGATCAGATCACCGCGGGAGTTGGCGCGCAGCTTGGGCATACCGTGGCCGCGCAGCACCGAGACCTCGCCGGGCTGGGTGCCCGCGGGAATGGTGAGCTCGACCGGGCCGTCCAGGATGGTGTCGATGACGACCGTGGTGCCCAGCGTCGCGTCCACCATGGGCACGCGAATGGTGCAGTGCAGATCATCGCTGTCGCGCACGAAGGTGTCGTGCGGCTGCTCCACGATCTCGACGTAGAGGTCACCGGCGGGACCGCCACCCGGGCCGACCTCACCCTGTGCGGCCAGGCGCACGCGCATACCGCTGGCCACACCCGCCGGAATCGGCGCGGCGATCTCGCGGCGCGAACGCACGCGACCGTCGCCACCGCACTTGCGGCAGGGGTCCGGAATGGTCTCGCCCGCGCCACGGCAGGTGGGGCACGGCCGCGAGGTCATGACCTGACCCAGGAACGACCGCTGCACGGTCTGCACTTCGCCCGCGCCACCGCAGGTTTCGCAGCGCACCGGCTTGGAGTTGCCGTTGGTGCCCGAACCCACGCACACATCGCAGAGGATGGCGGTGTCGACGGTCAGGTGTTTGGTGACACCGACCGCGCACTCCTGTAGCGAGAGCCGGGTGCGCAGCAGCGAATCCGCGCCGGGCTGCACCCGGCCGCGCGGCTTGCGCGGGTTGGACGTGTTCATCCCGCCGAAGAAGGCCTCGAACACATCACCCAGACCGCCGAAGCCCGCACCGGAGAATCCGCCGCCGGCGCCGCCGCCGGATTCCATCGGGTCACCGCCGAGGTCGACGATGCGCCGCTTCTCCGCATCGGTCAGTACCTCGTAGGCCGTCGACACCTCGCGGAAGCGCTCCTGCGCCTCCGGTTCCGGGTTGACGTCGGGATGCAGTTCACGCGCCAGCTTCCGATAGGCGCGCTTGATCTCCTGGTCGGTCGCGTTGCGTGCGACGCCGAGCAGTGCGTAATAGTCCCGTGCCACTTGTGCTCTCTAGTCCTGTTTCGTCTCGCTGGTTGCTCACCGTTCGGCGAGCACCTCACCGATGTACCGGGCCACGGCCGCTACCGAGGCGATGGTCCCCGGATAGTCCATACGCGTCGGGCCCAGCACCCCCATGCCGCCAAGAACGGTACCGGGCATCCCGTATCCGGTGGACACCACCGCCGTTCCACGCATCTGTTCGACCTTGGTCTCCTCCCCGATCTGCACGGTCACGGTACCCGGCTGCTGTGAGGCGGCCAGCAACTTCAGCACGATGACCTGTTCTTCCAGGGCCTCGAGGACTGAACGCAGGGAGCCCGGGAATCCGTTCCCGGCGAAGTCCCCGGCATTGCGGGTGAGGTTCGCGGTGCCGCCCAGCACCAGGCGCTCCTCGGGATGTTCGACGAGGGTTTCCACCAGCACCGTGGAGACTCGGATGAGCACATCGCGCAGCTTGCCGGTGGAGTGCTCGGGGAGTTCGGCGACCGAGGCGGACGCGGAGGCCAGGCGCTTGCCCTCCATGGCCTTGCCGAGCATGGCGCGCAGTGCGCCCAGATCGTCATCGCCGACGATATTGCCCAGATCCACCAGACGCTGATCGACGCGACCGGAATCGGTGATGACCACCAGCAGCAGCCGGGCCGGATTGAGCGCCACGACTTCGATATGCCGGACGGTGGAGGCGCTCACGGTCGGGTACTGCACCATGGCGACCTGACGGGTCAGCTGCGCGAGTAACCGGACACCGCGGCGCAGCACGTCATCGAGATCGACACCGCTCTCCAGGAATTCCATGATGGCCCGGCGCTCGGCATTCGAGAGCGGCTTCACCTCGGAGATGTGATCGACGAACTGCCGATAGCCCTTATCGGTCGGTATCCGCCCCGAGCTGGTGTGCGGCTGGGTGATGTACCCCTCGGCCTCGAGCACCGCCATGTCATTGCGGACGGTCGCACTGGAGACACCCAGATTGTGCCGTTCCACCAGCGTTTTCGAGCCGATCGGCTCCTTGGTCGAAATGTAGTCCGCGACGATCGCCCGCAGGACCTCGAGCCGCCGTTGCTCCGTGGTCGACATTCAGCCCCACCTCCTCGCTCGCGTTCGGGTTCACCGTGACCGCTGCCGTGGGCAGTGCGCGGATGATTCCCTGATAGTCGCGCTCCAGTTTAGTTGCCGATCGGCAAATTACCTGCGCGACCTCAGCGCGATCCGGGGGCGGGACGGAACGCCGGGGTGTGGGTCAGCCCGCGGAACCGGATCGGTAGAGACTCGTCAGCAGGGCGTCCAGTCCCCTTCGAGTCGTATTGCAGGGCACCTGACTCGAATTGTCGGTACTCCCGGTTCCGGTCGCCCCGTCGTAGAGCAGACCGAGCACGTTCGCTCCCAGATCGAGGACGGCCGAACCGGTGCCCAGGAACTGGACTCGCGTGCCGTCGTCACAGTGGATGGTCTCGGTGCTGCCGGTGCCCACGCTGCCGATCGTGGCCGGGCCCTCGGCCTGGGCGGGCGCTGCCGATACGGCAATGGCGGCGGTGGCGAGTAGTCCGGTGGCTATGGCGCGTTTCATCGATCCCTCACGAAAACAGCTGTGCGACAACCGACCTCGATAGCCGGTTGTACACGATGCTATTGCGGCCCTGGTTTGAAATAGGCGGATTTCAAACCGAGAGGAATGTAACGCCCATCACATTCTCGATCGGTCCGCGCGCTAACGCAGTCCCGCGAAGAATGCGCGAATATCCGAAACAAGCAGGTCCGGGGTCTGCATGGCCGCGAAATGGCCGCCGGTGTCGAACTCGGTCCAGCGCACGATGTTGTTGAGCTGCTCGGCATAGCGGCGGATGGCCGGGTCGCCGGCGAAATTGGCCACGCCGGTGGGGACGCGGGAGTGGGTGGGGTGCTGCGGGGAATGCAGGGATTCGTAATACATTTGGGCCGAGGAGCTGCCGGTGTTGGTGAACCAGTAGATGGAGACGTCGGCGAGCATGTGGTCGCGGTCGATGCGGTCTTCCAGGGCGCCGCGGGATCCGGTCCAGGCGTGGAACTTCTCCACGATCCAAGCCAGTTGGCCTGCAGGGGAATCCGCCAACGCGAAGCCGAGGGTGTGCGGGCGGGTGCCCTGGATCTGGTAGTAGCCGCTACCGTCGGTGAGGAATTCGCCTATGAGCGTGAGCTTTTCGCGCTCCAGCTCGGTGAGGGTGGCGGCGTCGTCATCGGGCACCTGACCGTGCGGCATGAAACCCCAGGTGGCGGCGTTGACATGGACGCCGAGCACGCGATCGGCATCGATGCGGCCCAGATCGGGGCCGATGAACGCGCCGTAGTCGCCGCCCTGCACGGCGTAGCGCGGATAGCCCAGGCGGCGCATGAGTTCGGCGTAGGCGCGCGCGGTGCGGATGCTGTCCCAGCCGGAATCGGTTGTGGGACCGGAGAATCCGAAATTCGGGTGCGAGGGGATGATCAGATCGAATGCGGGACTGCCGTCCTCGGGATCGCTGAGCGGTTCGATCACGTCCAGGAATTCCAGCACCGAACCGGGCCAGCCGTGCAACATGATCATCGGCGTCGCACCCGTGCGATGAGATCGTATGTGCAGGAAGTGAATTCGCGCACCATCGATGACCGTCGTGTACTGCGGATAGGAATTGAGCCGCTTCTCCCACGCCTGCCAGTCGAACCGCTGCGCCCAGTACTCGGCGAGCTCGCGCAGATAGTCACCCGGCACCCCGCGCGCCCAGCCGGTGCCGGGAATCTGTGCGGGCCACCGGGTTTGACTCAAGCGCTGCCGGAGATCACGCAGCTGTGCCTGCGTGACCTCGACTTGAAAGGGAATGATGTCCTCGTCGAACGTACTGATAGAGGCCAGGGTAATCCCGCATCCGACCGCTCGTGGCCGAATAAACGGGATCACCGGAGGACGGGCGAGGCAGCGACCAGGTTCGGCGATCCCGGCGAGCCCGGTGCACCGGAGCGCAGAGCGCGCGATGGGCCTGCCCCGCGAATGAGCAACGCGACAGTCGAATGAGCCGCGTGCCGATCAAGTGAGCAGGGTGCGGACGACGGCATCGGCCAGCAGGCGACCACGATCGGTAAGCACCAGCCGATCGGCGTGCAGTTCGGCCAGACCGTCCGCCACCACGCGCTGTGCCGCCGCCGCACCATCGGCATCCAGATCGCCCAGCGGCAATCCGGCGCGCAGGCGCGCGGTGAGCATGACCCGCTCGGTATAGCGCTCGGAGTCGGTGAGCTGCTCCCATCCGGCCGCGGGCAGGCCGCCGAGCGCGACCCGATCCGCATAGCGCGCAGGGTGTTTCACATTCCACCAGCGCACGCCGCCGACATGGCTGTGCGCACCCGGACCCGCGCCGAGCCAATCGCCGCCATCCCAGTAGCCGAGGTTGTGGCGGCAGCGCGCGGCATCGTTCGCGGCCCAGTTGGAGACCTCGTACCAGCCCAGTCCGGCGGCTTCGAGGCGCGAATCGATGCGTTCGTAGCGAGCGGCGAGCACATCGTCATCGGGTGCGGGCAGTTCACCGCGGCGCACACGACGAGCCAGCGCGGTGCCGTCCTCGACAATCAGCGAGTAGGCGGAGACGTGATCGACCCCGGCGGTGAGCACCGCGTCCAAGCTGGCATCGAGATCGGCGTCCGTCTCCCCCGGCGTGCCATAGATCAAATCCAGATTGACGTGCTCGAACCCGGCCGCCCGCGCCTCCTGAGCGGCGGCGACAGCTCGCCCCGGAGTGTGCGTGCGGTCCAGCACCTTCAGCACATGCGCGGCCGCGGACTGCATGCCCAGGGAGATTCTGGTGAAGCCCCCGTCCAAGAGCCTGGCGAAGAACTCCGGCGAGGTCGATTCCGGATTCGACTCGGTGGTCACCTCGGCCCCCGGCGCGAGCGTGAAGTTGTCCCGAATAGCGGTCAGCACATTCGCGAGCCCATCCCCGCCGAGCAGCGAGGGCGTACCCCCGCCAACGAAGATCGTCTCCACCGGCGGCGTCGCACTCGGGAAGGCCGCGAATTGCTCAGCCGCAGTTGCCAATTCCCCTCGCAGCGCCTCGAACCAGGATTGCGGCGACGCCGAAGTCCCCAGTTCCCCCGCCGTATAGGTATTGAAATCGCAGTACCCGCACCGCGTCGCGCAGAACGGCACATGGATATAGATCCCGAACGGCCCGCCCCCGAAGTCCCGCAGCTCCAGCGAAGGCTGATCTGCGGAAACGGTTGGGGCGACACCGACGGAATTCACCCCTCCAGTGTGACCGGTAGCCCAGCTCACACCGCACGCGCCCGGGCACCGGATGGCGAGAGGCCACGATGCGACCGCCATCCGCTCACCGCACTCACGCGAATCCAGCCCGTGTGCACCACGGATGACGCAACCCGCTGTTTCTCCCGGCAGGCGCTACCGAGCACCGACTGACATGCTGTCCCCGCACATCCGCGAACAGGGGGGATCTATGTGGGATGACGACAAGCGGCCGGGTGATGTGATCCCTCGGCATGCGATCGATGTGGCGGAGCTCGCGATTGTGGATGCCGGATCGGTGGCGCCGATCGTCTATCACGTGCCGATGCCCGCGGTTCGGCCCGACGGCCCGAATTTCGCGCGGTCGTTCGGCGGAGAGTTGTTGGCGCGCACGCTGATCTGGGATCCGCACGCGACGCAGGAGATGACGTGGCGGTACGCGAAGATGGCGGTCGAGACGATTACCGATCGATTCCGGGCCGGGGGAATCGAGTCCGGATTCGATAACCATGATCGGGTCACCGGGTGGCGGGCGGCGTTCTTCTGGGCGCTGATCGCACGCGACCCCGATGCCATGAACGAGATCGTGGCGTATCCGATCGAGCGGTTGCGGGAGACCGGCGGGAACTCCTTCGACGAGTTCCAGTACGAGTGGGCGCGGATTCTCCAGGATGCCTGGAAGTTCGGGCCGGAAGCGGTCGGTGAGCGGGCGCGGGCACTGGACACCACCAGCCGGGTGGGGGCGCAGGACTCCGTGAACGGGTTGCTGCGGCCGGCTATCGAGGTGTTCGCCCGGTTCGCCGACGGTGATGCCGATGGCTTCCTGTGGGAGCTCGGCAATGGTCTGCGCATGCATCGGTCGTTCTTCGACACCGACATCTGGCGGCATGATCCCGAAGGCGTGTTCTCGCTGCCGTTGCTGGCGCTGGCCTGCTGGGCGAGTGATCTCGGACTGCGGATCGATATCGAATCCGAGTATCTGCCTTCGGGTTTCATCCTCCGCCCGGATTGGCTGCTCGCGCTGGAGGCGGTCGAGCAGCCGGGCTGAGGCTCAGTCCGTGACGACCGGGGTGTTCTGGCAGAAGGTGAGCAGCCAGCGGCCGTCCTCCTTGGTCATGCCGTAGAGCGGTGTGCCTTCGGAGACGAGTTCGTCATTGTGGGTCAGGTACTGCTGACGAACCTTGACCACGGCGACATCGGGGCGGATGAAGCGGATGAAGAACGGTTCGTAGGTGGCATAGCCGTCCTTGGTCGCGCCGGGGAGCACCGCGCGGGTGAAGGTGGAGATCTCGTCGCGCCCGTTGAGGAATTTGCCGTGGCCGGTGGTCCAGATGGCGTCGGGGTGGAAGAGGGCGAGGAAGGCGTCGGCGTCCTCGGCGCGCTGTGCCGCGGCGACCTGGGCGACGACGGCGTGGATGGCTGCGGTCTCGGCCGCGGTGTCGAGTTCTACGGTGCTCATGGGTCCAGTTTCGAACCTCGAGTGCGGTGAAGGTCAACTGTCCAAGATCGATAACGCGGTGATCTATGACTGTTGTCACAAACCGGGTGCGCTTACCAGGGGATTTCCCTCTAAAGTCCGGAAAATATCGGCGGGCGGTCGGAACAACCCATCTGACATGGCACAATAAGCTCCATGACGGAACTTGGAGTGCGACTCGTGGCCCGGCGCCACGTCGACTTCAAGCGTGTCTGCAGCGCGAGCTGTCTGGCCGGAAGCCTCCGGTAGATCGGCTCCCCCCTTTCCCGGATCGACGCCAATTCTGCGGCGTCGAACTCACCGGTTCGCTGATATCGGAGGCGTGAGTCAGCCCCTCTCGCCTGCCCGCAAGACCTTCAGGAGCGACCCCATGACGTCGAGCACCGACGCCGACAGTTCCGAATCCGCTCGTCCCGCACGCCCCGAACGGCCCGCCGCCGAACGCCGCGTCCGACCGGACCGCCCCCGCTCGGACGCGCCCGTCGCGCCGCGTGAGCGCACCGGTAAGCCGGTGCGGCGCAAGTCGGAGGGACAGTGGGCGCTCGGCTATCGCGAGCCGCTGAACGCGAACGAGCAGAGCAAGAAGGACGACAACCCGCTCAACGTGCGCGCGCGCATCGAGAACATCTACTCGAAGCAGGGTTTCGCCTCCATCGACAAGAGCGATCTGCGCGGCCGCATGCGCTGGTGGGGTCTGTACACCCAGCGCGAACAGGGCTACGACGGCACCTTCACCGGTGATGAGAACATCGATCTGCTCGAGGCCGAGTACTTCATGATGCGGGTGCGCTGCGACGCCGGCGCGCTCAATGTGCGCCAATTGCGCACGCTCGGACAGATTTCCACCGAGTTCGGCCGCGATACCGCGGATCTGTCCGATCGCGAGAACGTGCAGTACCACTGGATCGAGATCGAGAACGTGCCGGAGATCTGGCGGCGGCTCGAAGAGGTCGGCCTGCAGACCACCGAGGCGTGCGGCGACTGCCCGCGCGTGGTGCTCGGCTCCCCGCTGGCCGGTGAATCGTTCGGTGAGGTGCTCGATCCGACGCCCGCCATCGACGAGATCGTCAAGCGGTACATCGGCAAGAAGGAATACTCCAACCTGCCGCGCAAGTTCAAGACCGCCATCTCGGGCCAGCAGGATGTGGTGCACGAGATCAACGACATCGCGTTCGTCGGTGTCGAACATCCCGAACACGGTCCGGGACTTGACCTTTGGGTCGGCGGCGGCCTGTCCACCAATCCGATGCTGGCGCAGCGCCTGGGCGCGTGGGTGCCGCTGGACGAGGTGCCGGATGTATGGGAAGCGGTCGTCTCGCTGTACCGCGATTACGGCTACCGTCGCCTGCGCACCAAGGCGCGGATCAAGTTCCTGGTCAAGGACTGGGGCGTGGAGAAGTTCCGCGAGGTGCTCGAGACCGAGTATCTGAAGCGCAAGCTGATCGACGGTCCCGCGCCGAAGCAGCCGGAGCGCCCGATCGATCACATCGGTGTGCAGAAGCTGCGTAATGGCTTGAACGCCATCGGTTTCTCCCCCATCGCCGGTCGCGTCTCGGGCACCATCCTGCAGAAGGTCGCCGACGCGGTGGAATCCATCGGCTCGGACCGGATTCGGTTCACCCCGTACCAGAAGCTGATCGTCCTGGACGTCCCCGACGACAAGGTCGAATGGCTCATCGATGAGCTGAAGCCGCTCGGCCTGCACGGGCGTCCGTCGCATTGGCGGCGAAACCTGCTGGCGTGCAGCGGTATCGAGTTCTGCAAGCTGTCCTTCACCGAAACCCGCAAGCGGTCCCAGGTGCTGGCTCCCGAGCTGGAGACCCGCCTCGCCGATATCAACGCCGACCTCGATGTGCCCATCACGGTGAACATCAACGGCTGCCCCAACTCCTGCGGTCGTTCGCAGATCGCCGATATCGGCTTCAAGGGCATGCTCGTCGACGACGGTGAAGGGAATCAGATCGAGGGCTTCCAGGTTCACCTCGGAGGCAGCCTCGGACTCGACAGCGGCTTCGGCCGGAAACTGCGCCAGCACAAGGTGACCAGCACCGAGCTCGGCGATTACATCGAGCGCGTCGTACGCAACTTCGTCAAGAACCGTGACGAGGGTGAGCGTTTCGCGGTGTGGGCTGTCCGCGCCGAAGAGGCAGACCTGCGGTAGTTGGAGGAAACAGCAATGACCACAACGAAACTCGCCGAAGCAGACCTGCGCGCGCTCGCGGAGCAGGGCAATCAGGACCTGGGCCCGAACGCCACCGCGCAGGATCTGCTGCAGTGGACCGAGAAGACCTTCGGCTCCAATTACATTGTCGCGTCCAATATGCAGGACGCGGTGCTGGTGCAGCTGGCCTCGCAGGTGCGACCCGGCGTGGACGTGCTGTTCCTCGATACCGGCTACCACTTCGCCGAGACCATCGGCACGCGGGACGCCGTGGAACTGGTGTACGGCGTGAACATCGTCAATGTGCAGCCGGAAAACACTGTTGCCGAACAGGATCAGCTGCTCGGCAAGGATCTATTCGCCCGTGACGCCGCCGAATGCTGCCGCCTGCGCAAGGTGGTGCCGTTGACGAAGTCGCTGGCGCCGTACAACGCGTGGGTCACCGGCATCCGCCGCGTCGAAGCCCCCACCCGCGCCAACGCGCCCCTGATCTCCTATGACGAGGGCTTCGGCCTGGTGAAGATCAATCCGATCGCCGCCTGGTCCGACGAAGAGATGGCCGCGTACATCGAAGCCAATGGCATCCTCGTCAATCCCCTTGTGGAAGAGGGATATCCGTCCATCGGTTGCGCTCCGTGCACACGGAAGCCGGAACCGGGATCCGATCCGCGAAGCGGCCGCTGGGCCGGCCTCGCCAAGACCGAATGCGGGTTGCACGCCTCATGACTTCAACAGAGACGGAATTCGACACTCTTGCCGCGCTGGAGTCCGAGTCCATCCACATCTTCCGCGAGGTCGCGGGCGAGTTCGAACGGCCGGTGATCCTGTTCTCCGGCGGTAAGGACTCCACCGTCCTGCTGCACCTGGCGCTCAAGGCCTTCTGGCCCGCCAAGCTGCCGTTCGCGCTGCTGCACGTGGACACCGGGCACAATCTGCCCGAGGTCCTCGAATTCCGCGATCACGTGGTCGAGAAGTACGGGCTGCGTTTGCATGTCGCGTCCGTCGAGGAGTACCTCGCGGACGGGCGGCTCACCGAGCGGCCGGACGGCATTCGCAATCCGCTGCAGACCGTACCGCTGCTGGACGCCATCAACGAGAACCGTTTCGACGCGGTCTTCGGCGGCGGCCGCCGCGATGAGGAGCGTTCGCGCGCCAAGGAGCGCATCTTCTCGCTGCGCGACGCGTTCGGGCGCTGGGATCCCAAGCGACAGCGGCCCGAACTGTGGAACCTGTACAACGGCAGGCACGCTCCGGGCGAGCACGTCCGCGTGTTCCCGATCTCCAACTGGACCGAGCTGGATATCTGGCGCTATATCGCCCGCGAGAACGTGGAGCTGGCGAACATCTACTACGCGCATGAGCGCCCGGTGTACCAGCGCGACGGCATGTGGATGACGCCCGGCGTCTGGGGCGGCCCGGCCGAAGGTGAAGAGCTGTCGGTGAAGTCGGTGCGCTACCGCACCGTCGGCGACGGATCCACCACCGGCGCAATCATTTCCGATGCGGCCGACAATGCGGCGATTCTCGCCGAGGTCGCCGCCTCCCGGCTCACCGAACGCGGCGCGACCCGCGGCGACGATCGCGTCTCCGAGGCCGCCATGGAAGATCGCAAGCGAGAGGGTTACTTCTGATGTCCGACCTACTCAGACTGGCCACCGCCGGCAGTGTCGACGACGGCAAGTCCACCCTGGTCGGACGGTTGCTGTACGACACGAAATCGGTGCTGGCGGACCAGATCGACGCGGTCACCCGCGCCTCGGTCGACAAGGGGCTGGCGACGCCGGACCTGTCGCTGCTCGTTGACGGCCTGCGCGCCGAGCGCGAGCAGGGCATCACCATCGATGTGGCGTATCGCTACTTCGCCACGCCCGCACGGTCTTTCGTGCTCGCCGATACCCCGGGGCATGTGCAGTACACGCGGAACACGGTGTCCGGGGCGTCGACCGCGCAGCTGGTGATTCTGCTGGTGGACGCCCGCAAGGGTGTTATCGAGCAGACTCGGCGGCATGCCGCGGTGATGGCGCTGCTGGGTGTGCCGAAGCTGGTGCTGGCCGTGAACAAGATCGACCTGGTCGATGATCCGGCCGGGGTGTTCGCGCGCATCGTCGCCGAATTCTCGGAGCTGACAGCCAAATTGGGCTGGGCGGCCGAGGATGTGGTGGAGATTCCGGTGTCCGCGCTGCACGGTGACAATGTCGCCTCGCGGTCGGACAAGACGCCGTACTACACCGGGCCCTCGCTCATCGAGCATCTGGAATCGGTGCCGGTGGATGCCGACAGCACTCGCCACGAGGTGGGTCTGCGGTTCCCCGTGCAGTACGTGATCCGGCCCCGCACAGCCGAATACCCGGATTACCGCGGTTATGCGGGTCAGGTCGCGGCGGGCACCGTGCGCAAGGGCGATGAGGTCGTGGTGCTGCCGTCCGGCACCCGCACCACCGTCGAGCGCATCGACACCCCCAACGGTGAGCTCGCCTCCGCACAGCCGGGTCGCAGCGTAACCCTGGTGCTGGCCAATGATGTCGACGTCTCGCGCGGTGACACCATCGTGGCCGCCCATGACGCCCCCGAGCCGATCGAATCCTTCGACGCGACGGTCTGCTGGCTCGGCGACAAGCCGCTGCGCCCCGGCGCCCGGCTGCTGCTCAAGCACGGCACCCGCACCACGCAGGCCATCGTCGGCGCGCTCATCGAGCGCTTCGACGAACAGCACCTGTCCGCGGATCCGGCCCCGGAAACGCTGGCGCTCAACGATATCGGCCGCATCTCGATCCGGGTCGCCGACCCGATCGCGGCCGACGACTACAGCGTCAACCGCTACACCGGCAGCTTCCTGCTCATCGACCCGGCGGGCGGCAACACCCTCGCCGCGGGCCTGGTCGGCGACGCCCTGACCAAGGTCGAGGTCGGCACGGAAGCCGGAGCCTGACATGAGTTCGCCCGGCAGCGGCGCGTTCTCGACCGCGCCGCTCCCGGTCCCCCTCCGCCACACCACGATTCGGCCGGGATCGGCAAGCGTGACCTCGCTCGATGCCGCCGCGCTCCCCGCGACAGCGGAAACCTCCAGCGGAGCAACATCTTCGGCGAGCACGCGGTCGCTCGGCCTGATCAGGACCAGCGGGATGCGCCCGGCCCTGATCGCTGTCGCGCACGGTAGCCGCGACCCGCGCTCCGCGGCCACCATGTACGCCGTCGTCGAACAACTCGCGGCGGCCCGCCCCGACGTGGATGTACGCCTGGCCTTCCTGGATCTGAACGCCCCCTCGGTCGACCAGGTCGTGGACGCCATTGCCGCCGAAGGCCATTCACACGCGGTAGTGGTCCCCCTCCTGCTCGGCAAAGCATTCCACGCCCGAGTGGATCTCCCCGGAATGCTCGCGGCCGCCCGCAGCCGCCATCCCCGCCTACGCCTGACCCAAGCCGACGTGCTGGGCCCGGACCCACGATTGATCACCGCCCTGCGCGACCGTGCCCTGGATCGGCTCGGCACCGATCCCGTGGGACGCGTAGGCATTGCCGTGGCAGCAGTGGGATCGTCCTCCGCGACAGCGAACGCACGCACCGGACAGGTAGCGCGCGACCTTACGGCCCTCACCGGCTGGGATACCGAAATCTGCTTCGCCACAACCGAACCCAGCATCACCGAAGCACAATCCCGCCTGCGCGCACGCGGCGCGGACCAGATCCTGGTGGCCCCGTGGTTCCTGGCCCCCGGCCTCCTCACCGACCGACTCTCCGCCGCCGCCACTCAGCTGCCACACGCCGAAGTAATCGGCGCTCATCCGCTCCTGATCGATATCGTCTGCGATCGCTACGCCGCAGCGGCGACAACCGCACTCACCCTCTCCGCCTGATCAGATCGTGTCGCAGAGCGGCCATCGTGATCTCATCGATAGCACTCAGCCGGTCGGTCGAATCCGTGCGGATTCGCGGGTTTGCCGGATCGGCTGGTGCACAGGCGATTCAAGCGGGGCACGTAGAACCTACGGGCGGGTAGGCGAATCCGCTCGATGTGGGCTCGGTGTGGACCGTTCCCACGGTCGAGGGTGCCGCGGTTCTGCTACATGCAGGCGAGGAAGTGACCTGCGGAGCCGGAGGACTTGGAGCACATGGCGTAGTCGTCGCTGGCGATCGGGGCGGGGTTGGTGGTGCCGGGGGTGACCGAGACGTCCGCCGAGGGGGCGTCGACGAGGGGGATTTCGGCGGAGGCGGTCGCGGCGGAGAGAGCGGCGGCGGCGATGCCCAGGGTGAGGACGCTGGCGCGGAGGACGGGACGCATGAGCGGGCTCCTTGTGAAAAGAATTCATTTCATAACAGCAGCTCGCATGCTACCCAGACACATCCACCCGCAACAGGTATAGCGCAGATTCGGCGCGGACGTTGCCGAATGGTCATTCGGACGAGTTCGGATTTGCGTCGCGAATAGTTTAGGCTTTCCTAAGTTAGTGGAAGGTTTGGGCATGCTCGGAGAGATCGGCGCTGGGCGCGCTACCGCGCGGGGATGGGATTCCTGGCAGGCGTTCTGTGGGTACGCGGTGTTGGCCACCGGGGTGCTGGCGGGGGCGGTGTGGATCGCGGGGCATGCGCGGATCAGTCCCGAGGTGCATTTCTGGGGGTTGTCCGTTCATCTCGCTTCGTTGGTGGTGGGGTTCGGGGCGGTGTTGATCGCGGATTCATATGCGCTGCGCTGGGCGATCGGGCGGGTCACGCTGAGTGAGATGTTGCGGGGGATGAATCGGCTGCATGTGCCGATTTGGGCGGGGTTGGCCGGGCTGGTCGGCAGCGGGTGCGTGCTGGAGCCGAATCTCGCGTCGTCCATGACTCGGACCAAGTTGGTGATGGTGCTTTTGTTGACGCTCAACGGGATTCAGGCCGCCGCACTCGCTCGAAGACTGCGGGCGCGCGGGGACGCACCGCTCACCGGGCGGCTGCTCGCGTGGGGTGTGGCGACCGGGGTGGTGTCGCAGGTGTGCTGGTGGACCGCGACCGGCATCGGGGTCGTCAACGCGCAGCGCTGAGCCCTCGGAGCCGCATCGGGTTCTCCGGCGTGGGGTGTTCGCGCGCCCGATAGGCTGGGCCGATGATCAAGGCAGTGGTGTTCGATGTGGGCGAGACGCTGATCGACGAGACCCGGATCTGGAGCCGATGGGCGGACCGGCTCGGGATTCCGCGATTCGCGCTACTCGGGGTGATCGGTGGCATGGCGGCGACGGGGCGACCGCTCACCGACGCGTTCGAACTGCTGCTGCCCGGGGTGGATCTCGATCGCGAGCAGGTCAGCTGGGCCACCGATGAGCCGGAGAGCCTGCGCAATAACTTCGACGCCGATGACCTGTACCCGGATGTGCGGCGGGCGCTCGGCGAGCTGAAGGCGCGCGGGCTGATCGTCATCATCGCGGGAAATCAACCGCCGCAGGCGAAGTCGGCGCTGGAGAAGATGAACCTGCCGGTCGACGGCATCTACACCTCGGCCGAATGGGATCTGGAGAAGCCCGATCCCAAGTTCTTCCACAAGTGCGCCGAGGTGGCGGGCGTGGAGCTCGGCGAGGTCTGCTACGTGGGCGATCGCGTCGACAACGATGTGCTGCCCGCGAACGGGGTGGGCATGATTCCGGTGCTGATCAAGCGCGGGCCGTGGGGTTATCTGCATTCGGAACTGCCGCAGACCTCGTACGGGGTCGTGGTCAACAGCCTCGACGAGTTGGCCGAATTGCTCGCTCCCGCCTGAGTTCTCGCGCTTTCCGCACCTGCCCACCGGGTCTCGGTGATCCGATCGGGGCGGGGCTCCGTGCATTTACATGACGTATCAACTCAAGGGCCGATTCCCGCCAGCCAAGGTATGCCGTTTCTCGTTTACTAGACGTGTCAACAAAAACGGCTCTACCGCAAAAGGAATGGTCATCATGGGTGCACGCTTCGAGTCCAAGGTTGTTCTGATCACCGGCGCCACCTCCGGAATCGGCGAGGCCGTAGCCCGCCGCATCGCCTCCGAAGGCGGCGCGGTGGTGCTCGGCGCACGCGGCAAAGAGGTCGGCGATCGCATCGCCGAGGAGATCCGCGCCACCGGGGGCCGCGCCCTGTTCATCCCCACCGATGTCACCGTCGAAGCCGATGTGGCCCGCCTGACCGAGGCCGCCGTCAGCGAATTCGGCCGCCTGGACGGGGCTTTCAACAACGCGGGCGCGATCAATGCCTTCGGCGATATCCAGGATATCGACGAGGCGGGCTGGCGCGCCGATCTGGAACTCAACCTCACCTCGGTGTATTACGGTCTGCGCCACCAGGTTCCGGCGATCGCGGCGTCCGGTGGCGGTGCGATCCTCAATAACGCCTCGAATCTGGGCAAGGTGGGCATGGCCCAGGTCGCGCCCTATGTCGTGGCCAAGCACGGCGTCGTCGGCCTGACCCGCGCCGTGGCGCTGGAGGGCGCGCCCAAGCAGGTCCGGGTGAACGCCCTGGCCTCCGGTGCGGTAGACACCCCCGCGTTCCGCAACTCCATGGGCGCGACCCCCGAGGGCGAGGCTGCTATCGCCGCCCTGCATCCGCTCAATCGCATCGCCCAGCCCGAGGAGATCGCCTCGTTCTGCGCGTACCTGCTCAGCGATGAGACGACGTTCATCACCGGTGCGGTGCTGTCCGTCGACGGCGGTTTCACCGCCCGCTGACACGACCGCGCCCACCACCGCGCCCTGGGCACTGACAGCGCGGCGGTGGGCCGGTCGTACTCGACGCCGCGGTGGAGCGTTCGAGGGGTTCACCCCACCCGCGTCGCCGTCTTCTATTGCGGGACTTGGTCTTCGCGGCCGCCGGAGGACAACACGGCGACCGCGATATCAAGCCCATGGAGGTGGCGGCCGGCACTATCCGCCACCCCCGGAGCCGCGTCGAGCAGCGGCATGCGGTCGGACAGCCGGTGGCCAGCACGTCCACCCGCCGCATCATCGCCGCCGCTCGAACGGCCAGGCATCTCGATGGCACTCCACGCCCGCGCGAATCTCTGTGCCGCACAAGCCCGATGCGCACACTCCCCGGCAAAACACGCCCGCACGGAACCGCGCCGCGACGAATCCCGCTCCGCCACCGCACGAATCGCTCCCGAACGCGAGAGCTGTGACTCAGCTGACGACCACCACACGTGCCGCCAAGCCGCCGCATCTTCCGCAGCACGGGGCAGGTCGGTTCGGTAGACGAGCAGTGGGTTAGCGATGGCCGCCACCCCCGCCGCCTCCGCCGCCACCGTGGCCGCCTCCGCCGCCTGCTCCACCGCCGCCGCCCATACCGCCGCCGCCCATGCCGCCACCGGCACCCGCACCGCCGCCTGGAGAACCGCCGCCTGCGCGACTGCCGCCGCCCGAGGGTGAACCGCCTTGTGCGCCACCGGCACCGGCTCTGGAACCGGCTCCTGCGCCTGCGCTACTCGCGCCGCCACCAGCGGCTCCGGCACCAGCGCCGCCACCGGCACCAGCACCACCACCAGCTCCGGCACCCGCACCGCCGCCAGCGCCCGCACCACCACCGGCTCCAGCGCCAGCACCGCCGCCAGCTCCGGCACCACCGGCACCAGCTCCGCCACCGGCACCAGCACCGCCGCCAGCTCCGGCACCACCGGCACCAGCTCCGCCACCGGCACCAGCACCGCCACCGCCGCCTGCTCCGGCACCGCCACCGGCTCCCGCTCCGCCTGCGCCGCCACCTGCGCCACCGGCTCCGGCACCGCCACCGGTTCCAGCGCCTGCTCCGGCTCCCGAGCCGCCGGTTCCGGCACCGGCCCCGGCGCCACCCGTACCCGCACCGGCACCACCGCCCGAGGTGTCACCGCCGCCGGAAGTTGTTCCGCCACCGGGTGTTCCGCCGGTGCCCGCGGTGCCGCCGGGGCTTGTCGTTCCGCCGCCCGTGGTGCCGCCGGGGGTTGATCCGCTACCGGCGGGGTCGCCGGTGGTACTGCCGCCCGGGGTGGTTTCTCCGCCCGGACCCGTGGTCGATCCGCCGGGGGTGGTCTCGCCGCCGGGGCCCGTGGTGGAGCCGCCCGGGGTGGTTTGGCCGCCATTGCCGCCGCCCGCGTTCTCGCCGGGAGAGGTTCCGCCGCCGGGGGTTTGGCTACCCGGGGTGGTTCCGCCCGGAGTCGTGCCGCCGGGGGTCGTGCTGCCCGGAGTTGTGCCGCCGGGCGCGGTTCCGCCCGGTGCGGTACCGGGGGTGCTCGCGGGGTCTCCGGTCGTCGAGCCGGGGGTCGCGGGTGCACCCGGGGTGCCGGGAGAGCCGGGAGTTGTTGCGCCGGGCGCTGTTCCGGGCGCGGTGCCGGGTGCTCCCGGCAGCGTGCGGGGCATGCTGATCGAGGGGATCTGCCCCAGTCCGAAGGGCGAGGTCAGGGATTGCGCCGCCAGGAACGGCAGCGGGTTGGTGAACTGCGCCGGATTGGCGTAGGTGAGAGAGTTTGCGGCGCTGCGGCTTTCGCAGTGCGATCCGGGACGGGTGTCGACCGGGCGGCCGCCGGACCAGGCGGGCGTGACCGTCGCCGCGACCGGGGCGTAATTGCTGATCGCCGCGGCGGTGGTCACCATGTGCACCCGGTTGGGTGCGCCGGGGGCGGCGGTGGCGTCTTCCAGGAGCAGGACATCGGCCGCGCCGCGGGTGCCGGAATCGGTGGGTCCGGGCAGGGCTTGCAGACCGGTGGTCCCGGCGACGGTGCCGCCCAGGACGGTGGCGGCGGACATGGCCAGCGCGGAAGCCACTGCGGCACCGGAGAATACGGCAGCGCGCGGGGCATAGCGGCCGATGGCCGAGCCGGTGTCGGCGGAACGGAATGCGGCCAGGGCCGCGCCGACCGCGACGGTATGCGCCGGATCGGGAGACATGATGACGGGGCGGCCCAGATCGCCGAGCACCCGGGCCACTTCGATGGGCCGGGCCGCGCCGCCGATCAGCAGTACACGGTCGATATCGTCCATGGTGAGCCCGGTGCCGTGCACACAGGAGCGCACCACCCGTAGTGAGTTGCGAATGTGCCAGCTGCGCAATCTATTCGTATCGGCGGCGGGCACCACGGCCGAGACCGGCTGATGTTCGCCGGGCGCGATGCTGCGGGCGTAGCGGGCGAGCAGCGCGCCGAGCGGCCGTCCGCCGAATTCGGTGGAGCGTTCGGCGACACCGAGAATGCCGCGTTCCTCGCGGTCGGCCTCGGTGCGCACCACAGCCACGTCGAGACAGTTGCCGCCCAGGTCGTAGACGAGAGTTATTCCGGCACTGGAGATTCCGTATTCGGAGTCCAGCCATTCCACCGCCGCGACCGGTTCCGGCATGAGTGCCACATCCGCCGCACCGGACCAGTCCAGCGCGCGCCGCAGCCGGGTCACATGCTTCTCGGTGTAGCTGGCCGGATAGGTGGTCACCGCGGGCGCTTCGGGCGCATTGGTTTCGATCAGCCCGTTCACCACCGCTGCCACCAGATCGGCCGGCGACCAGATGCGCCCGTTGATGACGACCGGATCCGGATCGGTGGTCAGATCGGCGAAATCGGTGACCACCGGCGCGAATCGAGGAATGCCGCCGATGCGTGGCCCGCCCGCACTGTCGAAGGTGACGGCTGTCCGGCGAACCCGTACGGCGGGCCGGTTACGTTCACCGGCGGCGGTCGCCCATACGGAGTTCACTGTGCCGATGCTCATGCCAAAGCCAACAGTCATTGCTATCCCGTCAACGCACCGTGACCACGGCCTCACAGGCGTACCAACCATGTGGACGCGGTCGTTTTCCAAACAGCGCGTTCAGGTTAGCTGGCACATGCCGGATGTGAATATCGAATCAGGAGAAAAGATTTCGCGTCCAGTAGCGAAGTTGGCGAATCTACTGGTCAGACAGATGTAGCTTCAAGATCGAATCGAACTGGACACCAAGAGAGTTGAAAAAGGGTCGTCGTGTGGCAACGACACAGCGAACGCTGAATTCATACCGACCGGTAGGCGATTAGTGTCCGGAAAAGAAAACCGCAGCGTCAGTTTGCGCGCGTGAATTGCCGATCACTGGTCGGTTGCTGTGCCCGAGTTCCCCACTCGCGCAGGCGCACCGACCGCGATTCGACGTCGTTTCGTCTCTACTACCCGAGATGTCGTCCTGGGCAAACGCAGCATTACAACTCACACAACACAATCCGTACACAAAACAGACCGCCTCACACGACGGGGTCGTATGAGGCGGTCCGAAGTACAGCGGAACCAGCGGTGGAGCTAGCGACTGCGCACCAGCAGCGGCAGTCGCCGCCGCACCGGACGGTTCACCGCGCCGCCGCGAATCGCATGCGGTTGACGTGAACCGACCAGTCGGTCGAATTCTCCTGCGCCCCGGCCGGGTTGAGCCAGCCGCCCCGCATTGAAGTCATCCACCAGCTGCCGCACCGTCTCCTGCGCGCACGACTTATTGGTACCGATGAACCCGGTCGGCCCGCGCTTGATCCAGCCGGTCACATAGGACCCCGGCACCACGTTCCCACCGGCGCTCTCCAGCACCCGCCCGTCGAGATTCGGGATCACGCCCGCCCGCTCGTCGAACGGCAGCCCCGCGAGCGGAACGCCCCGGTAACCCACCGAGGTGAGCACCAGACCGGTCGCCAAAACCTCGGTGTCCGTGGTGGCCTCGGCCCGCAGCACGCCGTCGTCACCGGCCACCAGCTCATTGCGCACCACCGCGACACCGGTCACCCGATCCACGCCCTCGAACGCGGTCGGCGCGGACAGATACCGGAAGGTGATCCGCTTGCGCCCGCCCACCGGCCGATCGGCCAAGCCGCGCAACAACTTCAGCTTCTGCTCGACCTTCTGCGAAGCGTCGGCGGGCGTCTCGGGAATCTCGCCCTCGACCACGATGTCCACATCCGCGCCGAGCAGTCCCACGAATTCCGGCACGGTGAAAGCGGATTCGGCCGGACCGCGGCGGCCGAGCACGACCACTTCCTCGATCTTGCTGCGCCGCAACGCCGTCAGCGCCCGCGGCGCGATATCGGTGCCCGCCAGCAGTTCCGGATCGGTGGTCAGAATGCGCGCCACGTCCAGCGCCACATTGCCGTTGCCGACGATCACCGCACGCTTTTGCGACAGATCGAAGAAGCGGCCCGCGTGATCGGGATGCCCGTTGTACCAGGCCACGAACTCGGTCGCGGAGACGCTGCCCGGCAGCCCCTCCCCCGGAATCCCGAGCTTGCGATCACTGGACGCGCCCACCGCGTAGATCACCGCGTGGTGGTGCGCCAGCAGCTCCTCATGCGAAACATGTTCTCCGACATTCACATTCAGGTACGAGCCGAACCCGTCCTGCGCGGAGATGACGTCGAACAGCTCGCCGACCTGCCGGGTCTTGGTGTGATCGGGCGCGACGCCGAAGCGGGCCAGACCGTACGGCGTGGCCAGCCGGTCGAACACCGTCACCGAGACACCGGGCTGGGTCAGCAGTTCATCGGCCGCGTACATGGCCGAGGGACCGGAGCCGACGATCGCCACCCGCAACGGCTCGCGTCCCGGCTTGACCTCCGCGGCCTCGATCGGCCGGGCCAGCAGCGGCCGCGGCCGCTCCTGGCGATAGAAGTCGGCATTGATCTCGATGAAGGGCAGCTGCTCATCGGTCAGCTTCTTCGTCGAGACAATGGCGTCCACCGGGCAGGCGGTCGCGCACGCGCCGCAGTCCACGCACGCCTGCGGGTCCACGTACAGCATCTCCGCCGTCCGGAAATCCGGTTCGTCAGGCGTGGGATGGATGCAGTTGACCGGGCAGGCGTAGACGCAGGAGGCGTCGCTGCAACAGGATTGGGTGACTACGTACGGCACTGTACGTCCCTTGTCTCAGGCGGCCTTGCCGGAGCGGATGGGCTCCGAGCGGTAACGGGAGGCCGCGCCGGCGATTCCGAACATCTTCCAGACCCGCTTGGAAATCGGGTTCATCAGACCGATCTCCTTGGCGAGCGCGCGCACATCGATGAAGTAATCGCTGAACGCCTGCTTGGAATCCTCGGAGCCGTAGAACAGCTCCTTGCGCACCTTGTCGGGCACGTTGAACTCGTCGAAGAACGCCTTGGGCGGGGTCACGATGGAACGGCCCAGGATGAACATGACGATCGGCATGGCGATCGAGAGCACCAGCTTGCTGGCCGGATTCGCTTCCGGCACATGGCGCTTGAGGAATTCGTGCGCGAACGAGATGTGCCGCGCCTCCTCGGCGACGTGAATCGCCATGACGCCGCGCATGATCGGGTGCACATCCTCGCCGGAGCGCAGGATCTGCTTCTGGATGTGGTCGATCGGCTCCTCGCCGGCGAGCACGGCCATGAAGAACAGGTTGGGGAACAGCACCGCCACCGGGACGGCGACCTGGCGGAACTGCCGCACCAGCGGGCCCATACCGGGTACGTCCAGGCCGATGCGGTTGACCATCTCCTGGAACATCTGGGTGTGGTTCAGCTCTTCGGACATCTCATGGGTGCAGTACCGGAATTCCGGGTCACCGTTGGCGAGACCGAAGGTGTGGTTCACCATGCCGCTGATCAGGATCGACTCGAACTGCAGGCCGACCTTGGCGACATTGGCCTGGCGGTACTTGCCGACGGCGATCTGCTGCTCCTCGCTGAGGGCGAGGTACCAGGGGTGGCGGCCGATCGGGTCTGCCGAGGCGGGCAGAATCCAGCGCTCGGGCTTGGTGTTCGCGTCGAAGTCCGGGTTTTCCCAGTCGATGTCCTCGAACGGATCGAAGCTGCGGTTGACCGAGCCTTCGGAAAGCAGCAGCAGCTTCTGCGCGTATTCGATAGCTTCGGCAACCACGGGGTCGTCGACGTGGGTCGTGGTCGGAGACATCGTCGTCACCCTCCAGTCGGTGATTTATGTGTATCCCATGGTTACACCAAACTGGAGCAGCGTCAACACGTGCTAGCAAGATGCTTGCACGTGTTGACCCGAAACGTCCCATGATCAAGGGCAAACTGCCCGGTAACCGGCGGATCTAGAGTGCGGCCACCCGGGTGACACGCCGGAAGAGATCAGCTAGCACATGATGCCGATGACCCCCGGAATCCTGCGCGAGTACCGACTCCTTGGCCGCGATGGCCGCGCCGTCCGCGATGGTGCGCTCCGGATCGGGAGCGACCGTCACCGGGCGGGCCAGCTGTTCGGCCAGTACATCGGCGACCTCGGGCGGCCGGGCCGCACCGCCGACCACCAGCACCCGATCCACATCGGCCATGGTGACATCGGCGATGCGCAGGCAGCGGTACACCAGTTTCATCGAGGCCAGCACGTGTTCGGCGCGCAGTTCACCGGTATCACAGTCCGAACTCACCCGGGAGATGACGGGCGCGTCCGGAGTGCGCCGCAAGCGCCCCGCGACCATGCCGCCGAATGCCCGGCCACCGAAATCGGCCGAATGCAAAGGCAATCCGACGATCGGATTGCTCGGCGCGCCCGCGCCCACCCGCACCAGCGTCACATCCAGACCGGAACCGCCCAGGTCGTACACCAGGGCCAGGCCGGGCATGAGCGGACCGCGCTGCGCCGCCAGCCAGGCCGCCGCGGCCACCGGTTCGGGCAGCAGGCGCACATTCGTGAGCCCGATCCCGTCGAGCGCGGAACGCAGGTCGGCCACCAGATTCGCGGAGTACCCGGCCGGATGGGTCACGGTGATTCCGGTATCCCCGCTCCCCTGCTGCCCGGCCGGAGCCTTCCCCAGCACCTCCTCGAGCACGCTGTCGGCCACGGTGGCGACGAGATCCGCGGCGGAGAGCGCTCGGTGACCGACCCGCGCGACCGAGGCCCCGCGCTGGGTCAGATCGGCGAATTCGGTGATGACCCGGCCGTGCCGCGGAATGCGGCCCACCCGTGCCAGCCCGGAACTGTCGAAGGTGAGGGTGGTGCGCCAGGTGGTCGGCGGCGGTGCGCCGCGGCGGGCCGCGAACGGCGTGCTCCCCCGCCGAACCGAGCGATCGGCGGCCGTGACGCACACCGTATTGACCGTGCCGATACTCAAGCCCACACCGAACGCCATCTCATCCACCTCGATCGACGAGTCGTTCTCAGCCGTCCTGACCCGACCCGGGATTCATGCAACTCCTGCGCCGGATGCTTGCCAACCACCGGACACGCGGTTGTCCGCAACTGCACCTATCCGTGAGCGCAACCGCGCCAGCCAGCGCCGGGGTGCGAAACACGCCCGGGGGCAATGGCGGTCGCGAGAAGTTTGCTCGACCTGGACATTTCACAACACACGCGACAGCCGATACCGGTCGGACCGCAAGTGCGCCGGGACGACGAAAAACGCCCCCGCACCGAATGATTCGATGCGGGGGCGCTCGCGCTGTGCGGTTACTTGGCCGGAGCCGACAGAATCGTCGAGCTCAGCGCAGACACCATGCTGTACGCCAGGTTGATCAGATCCGAGGCGACACCGTTCTGACCCATCAGCATCTTGGCCAGCGGTCCCACCATCTTGATGACCGACTGCACCAGTCCGCTCATCGACTCGGTGTCGAACAGTTCACCGGTCTTGGAGCTGCGATCGGTGGACGGCGACTGCGTACCCGGCGTACCCGGGTTCGGCAGCGTACCGGGGCTGGTCCGAATGCCCGGGCTGGTTTGCGTTCCCGCACTCGGGGGTTGCGGTGCGGCGGCCGGCGGCGCCTTGGGCACGATCGGAGCCGCGACCGGCTGCACGCCGGTCATCACATTGGCCCTGGGCAGTTCACTCGCACCCGGAATCGTGGCGGGCAGCACCCGGCTGTCGGCCGCCGGCTGCTGACCGGGCACCACCGAATTCGGCTGTGCCACACCGGGAGCGGGAGCGGCCGGTTTCGACTGACCCGGCTGCGCCACCTGCGGCTTGAGCAGATCGCTCAGTTGCGGGAACAGCAGTTCCGGCGAGAATCCCTGCGGCGCGGGCGTACCCGGCTGCGTCTTGGGATCCACCGCGCCACCCTGGGACTGCGGTTGCGGTGCGGCGCCCGGAGCCTGCGGTGCGGGCTGGACTCCACCCGGTGCGGGCTTGGCGTCCGGCGCGGGCGCGGCCTGCGGTGCGGGCGCGGTACCCGGTGCCACCTCGGCGGGCGCGGCACCCTGCGGAGCGACCTGCGGTGCGGCCGGAACACCCTGCGGTGCAACCGGTTCGGGACCACCGGCGGCCGGACCACTCGGTTCGGGCAGCCCACCGGGCATGGCACCCGGCGATTGCGCGCCACCCTGCGGCGAGTTGGCTCCCGGTCCACCCTGCGGAACCGCTTGCGGCTCAGCCTGAGTCCCGCCGGGTTCGGTCTGCGGTTCGGTACCCGGCGCGGCCGGAAGCTGATGCTGTGCGGGCTGCGCGGGCGGTACGTTCGCGGGCCCGACCACCTGATCGGCGCTCGGCGGCGGGACCGGCATGCCGAGCAGGTACGACACCACACCGGTGGTGATGGTGACCGCGTGCCGCAGCTGGCCCTCCTGCGACTCCAGCAGCGCGGCATCCTCGGCATTGGCGCCATTGCCCATTTCGAGGAACACGTCGGGCACCTGGGTCAGGGCCGGTCCGGCGATATCGGAGCGCGGTTGCAGACCCTCGACCGCGCCGTTGTAGGCGGCGGCCGGGAATCCGGCCTGAATGTAGGCGTCGCGCATGGCTTTACTGGCGGCCAGTCCGGCGACGGACTGCACCTCGTTGGCCTTGGCGTCCGGAATCGGCAGCTGCGGCACGATGAGGTGGAAGCCGCGGGCATCGGCGGGCGCGCTGTCGGCGTGAATGCTCACGGCGATATCGGCGCCGGATTGATTGGCGGCGCGGGCGCGTTCGTCGACGCAGCCGCCCCAGCCGGTGTCATCGGGGCGGCTCATCACGACCCGCGCGCCGAGACCTTCGAGGGAGGTGCGCACCAATTGCGCCACATCCCAGTTGATGGTGTGTTCGGGGACGCCGTGCAGGCTGGTCATGCCGGTGGTCTGGCAGGCCTTGGTGCCGCCGCGACCGTCGTCGACCTGTTTGGCGACGTCCTGACTGTGATTGGGACCCTGATGACCGGGGTCGAGGAAGATCGTCTTACCGGCGAGCCTTTGCGGCAGTTCCGGCAAAACGGGCGAAGCTAGGACGATGCCCGGGATCAGCCCGGAGACCGTCGAGAATGCCGCGGCCGTCACGGCGGTGAAGATACCGGCCTTGACCATATTCGGCTTCATAAGCTGGCGGCGCTCCCGGGATCGAGGCGCCCCTCCCTTCCCACTAGTAACACCAAACCCAGCGGTTCACTTTCGCAACACCAGTTACCTTCTGGCAAGCCTCGTGATCGAACTGTTACTAGTGGTCAGGGCTATTGGACGCTTGATCCCGCCGCTCGAGTGCGGTATTTCAGCTATCGATCAGGCCGACACGATGGAATCGCCCTCGACCCGTACCGCACGGGTATCGAGCGCACGTGGCGCGGGACCGCCCGCGACGCTACCGTCGAGATTGAATTTGCTGCCGTGACATGGGCATTTGATAACGCCGTCACTCACCTCGCTGACCTTGCAGCCCAGATGCGTACAGGTGGACGAGAACCCCGCGAAGGCACCCGCGGTGGCCTGGGTGATGACGGTGTCGCCCTTGATGACACCGCCGCCGACGGGCACCTCGGAGGTTTTGGCGAGCTCGGTGCTGCCGTCCTGACGCTTGTCCTGAGCGCCGTTGGTCGAGGCGGCGGCCTTCTCGGTATTGCCGTAGCTACTGCACGCGACGGCGGTCAGGGCGGTGGCGGCGATGCCGGTGGCGGCGAGCGCGGTGCGGCGATCCATCCGGAATATGTCCGGGGCCGAAATCTGGTCGGTCATGATTACTCCTCGCTTGTGGCGGCCGTGGGCTGACGGCCACACCTTGTGGACGTGTTTACGGGGGTGACGGGTTCACTCGGCCGGGACCGGAAATCACGGGGCAAACCCCTGGGTGCGGAAATACCAGACCGCCGAGGTGAACCAGAGCGCCACGAAACCGGTGAACAGCACCCCGCCCATGACCGGAATCACCCAGCGGGGCAAGCCTTTTCGAGTCAGCAGCAGCATCTTCGCGACGAAGACGCCGTAGACGGCGCAGCCCAGCAGCGAATGCAGAAGCACCCGGCGGTCGGTGGCCTCGAAACCGAAGGCGTACAGGCAGTGCGCCGCAACGGGAATGCTCACCAGCACCGCCAGCCGCCCGGACCACACATGCCATACCGAGGCCCAGCGCCCGCCGCGAATCCTGGGCAGCACCCCGTACATGGCCAGCGCGCTGATGTCCTGCCCGACCGCGAGCAACACCACGACCGTGGCGAGCCACGCCTTCACCGCCCCCGGACTGGAGAATCCCGCCAGGCTCACCGCGTAACCGCGTGCGGGATGGGTGGATCCGTACACACCCAACAGCACCGACACCGCCGCCCCGGCAATCACTATCAGCGCGATCGTGAGTGCGGTGCGCTGGGGAGACGCACCGGCGGACAACGGCATCGAGTCGCCTGACACGGACTGGGAAGGGGCATTGGCCACCGGCTGCGACGAGTCATCGCGCGCGGGCTGGACGCCATCTGCGGACGGGGGTCGGGCACCCCGTGGAGGCTGGACAGCGCCTCGGATCACCGTCGGTATCGAGCGCTGGGTGTTGGGGTCGCGGGGGTCAGAAGTCGGTGTCATCGCCGTGCACCTTTCGTGCGTCCGGGGCGAGAGTCGGTGCGGGGGCGGTGGTTCCGTCGGCTTGGCGGCGGACGCCGGTGACGGTGCCGTCGGGGCGGACTATCCAGCTGTCGCGCGCGCCGTTCGAGCGGGCGTAGTAGATACCGGCCGGGGCCCGCACCAGGGGTGCGGTGAAATCCATGGCGCGGTTGGCCAGGGTCAGCGTGCCGGTCAGGACATTGTCCTTCAGGGTGGCCTGTAGTTCGGAGTCCTTGCCGGTCAAGGACATTCGACCGGCGTCGGCCGCACCGCGCAGCCAGCTCTCGACCGATGCGCCGTCGCAGGCGTATGCCACGGCCTGTTTGCCGGTGACGGTGATGGACAGGGTGATCGAGCGGGGCTGGGCGGGGATCACCGCGACATAGTCGGCCTGGGCCGGGAAGGCGGAAGTGGCCGAGGGAGCGGCGGGAACGTTCGCGGCGCTCGAGGGGGCGGCGCTCGGCCCTGCCCCGGCGGAAGTGGTGGCCGCTCCGGCGGATGTGGTGACCGCGGCACGGTCCGCGGTGTCATCGGTGGGGTCGGTAACGATATCGGTGATCAGCAGTCCACCGCCGAGTAGAGCGGCGGCGGCGAGGGTGAGGAGGGGGCCCGCCCGTTTCATGACTGTTCTCCGTTGTCAGGCGCTGAGCGGAAGACGCCGCAGCGAGCGCAGTGCGTAATGCACGCGGGTTTTCACGGTGCCGACCGGAACTCCGAGGTCGGCGGCGACGTCCTGATACGCGCGATCTCGCAGGATCACCTGGACGACCGCATCGCGCTGCGGTCCGGGCAGATGTGCGAGCAGTTCGTCGACCAGCAGTCCGTCGGCGAGCCCGTCGGTGAAATCGGGCCGGGCGCAATGGCCCTCGGCGACGTCGCCGATCTCGTCCCAGTGCGCGTCGCCGGGCCGGGCCGAGCGCATGCGGGCGATATCGGTGAGGATATTGCGCTCGATGGTGAGCAGCCAGGTGCGCACGCTGCCCCGGCTCGGGTCATAGCTGGCGCAGGCTTTCCAGCCGCGCAGCAGGGTTTCCTGAACCGCGTGCTCGGCCAGACCGGTATCACCGAGGCGGCGCATGGCTCGCCAGTGCAGCAGTGCCTTGTCGGCGCGGAGGACGGCGGAGAGTCCGTCGTGGGTGCAGAGCCGGGCGCAATCTTCGGCGCAGGTGGAGGGGCCGGGCGAACTCGCGTCGGGGAGGGGTTGGAGTCGTCTCATGCCCTGAATATCGCGAGCGGCGACAAGAAGAGAATCGGTGATTACTACCTATTTCGGTGTTAACAGTTTTGCTCGTGATTTCCGAATCGAAACCGGTTTGTACGCAATCAATTACACGGAACAACCGAAATGGACGGTCGATTTCTGATAAACCTCCCCGGGAGATGCGGGGATCTCCACACCGGGCGGAAGCGAGGCCGCCCGGCTCACAGAGATTTCAAGGGAGGAACACTGTGCGTACAGGCGCGCTGATGATCGCGGGAGCCCTCGCTTCCGCACTGCTGACCACCACCGCGGCCATCGCCGCCGCCGATCCGGCGACCGAGATCCCGGGCGACGGCCTCTACCTGGTGAATGTCGATATCAAACCGGGCACCTACGTCTCGGACGGCACCCCCGACAATGCCACCGGCTGCTTCTGGCGGCGGCTCTGGCACGTCCAGACGCCGGCCGATTACAACGATCCGAACTTCTACATCATCGCCAGCGATTTCACCCGGCAGCATCCGCTGCGGATTGTCATCAAGTCGACCGATGTGGCCTTCAGTAGCGAGAGCTGCGGCGCGTGGCGACTGGTGCCGGACGTTCCGACGGGCTCCTTCGGCGGCTGACATTTCGGCGTTCACTGACAATTGTCAGTGACACGGGTGCGGCTAGGGTGTCCGATATGACGCGGCAGAAGATTCTCATCACCGGTGCGAGCTCCGGGCTCGGCGCGGGTATGGCTCGCGAATTCGCCCGGCGCGGACGCGA
The DNA here is from genome assembly GCF_042269265.1 of Nocardia sp. NPDC056000. NCBI lineage: Bacteria > Bacillati > Actinomycetota > Actinomycetes > Mycobacteriales > Nocardiaceae > Nocardia > Nocardia sp. NPDC056000. The sequence goes on from NZ_JBHJXS010000013.1 coordinate 346,282, forward strand.
TCTCGCGCTCTGCGCCCGGCGCACCGAGAATCTGGAGGCGCTGCGCACCGAACTCCTGGCCGCCCGCCCGGATATCACGGTGGCCGTGCGCGGGCTCGATGTCGATGATCACGCGGCCGTACCCAAGGTCTTCGAGGACCTGCGCGCGGAATTGGGCGGACTGGACCGGGTGATCGTCAATGCCGGGCTCGGCAAGGGCGCGCGCATCGGCACCGGGCGCGCGGATGCCAATATCGCCACGGCCACCACCAATTTCGTGAGCGCGCTGGCGCAGACCGAGGCGGCCATGAGCATCTTCCGGGAGCGGAAAGCCGGGCATCTGGTGCTCATCTCGTCCATGAGCGCGGTGCGCGGACTGCCCGGTAAGAAGGCGGCCTACGCGGCCAGCAAGGCCGGGCTCACCGCGCTCGGCGAGGGCCTGGCCATCGAATTGCGCGGCACCCCGATCAAGGTCACCACGGTGCAGCCGGGCTATATCGCCACCGATATGTCCGGTCGCGCCGGTGACACCACCCTGCTCACTCCGCTGGACAAGGGCGTCGCGGCCATGGTCGCCGCCATCGAACACGAGAGCGTGCGCGCCTCGGTGCCGCAGTGGCCGTGGCGGGTGTTCGGCGCGGTCATGCCGCTGCTCCCCCGCGCCGTCATGGCCCGCATCTCCTGACCCCGCCCCGGACAACGGCTTTCGCCACTAGCATCGGCCGCATGGCGAAGTTCACCAGCTGGGATGGTCTCGAACTCAACTACCGCGTGTGGGAGGGCGAGGGCATGCCGGTCGTGCTGCAGCACGGCATCGTCGCCGATACCAATGCGAACTGGATGAGCGTCGGCGTGGTGGCGGCGCTGCACACGGCCGGGCATCACGTGATCTCGCTGGACGCACGCGGGCACGGGCGCTCGGAGAAGCCGCATGATCCGGCGCGATACTCCTGGCACGCCATGGCCGATGACGTGCGGGCGCTCTACGACCACCTCGGACTGGATGAGGTTGCGCAGGTGGGTTATTCGATGGGCGGGATCATCTCGATCCTGGTCGCACAGGCCGATGCGCGGGTGCGCAAACTGGCGGTCGGCGGTATCGGCTCCGGGGTGGTGGATTGCGGCGGTATCGACTGGCGGGTGATCAATGCCGAGGACATCGTCACCGCCATGCGCGGTGACGGGTCCGAGACGGTGGAGCGGGCCAAGATGTTCCGCATGCTGGCCGATGTGCTGGGCGCGGACCGCGAGGCCATCGCCGCGCTGGCGGGCGGGTTGAACGAGGCCCCGATCAAGACGGTCGCCGATATCACCGTGCCCACGCTGGTGCTGGCGGGCGATGCCGATCCATTCGCCGCCGAACCCGAACGGCTGGCGGCCGCCTTCCCGAACGCGAAGCTGGCGGTGGTGCCGGGTGATCACCTGGTCGCCACCGCCGATCCGGGTTTCTCCGCCGCGCTGGTGGAATTCCTGGCCTGAGAACAGCTCTCAGTACTCGCGGCGGTGTGGGACGAACTCCAGGGTGAGCAGTGCCGCCGCCGCGATGAGCACCTCGCGCCAGCGGATCAGCACGAATCGCTGATCCGAGAACGAATTGAACTTGCGCAGGAACCGGTACAGCGATTCCAGCCGGATGAGCGGATCACCCAGTCGCACAGCCGTATACGCCAGCTGTCCGAGCCTGCCGCGTTCCTTGTCCGCGAACATCTCCGGAAAAGCCGCGAACGCCAGCGAGATTCGGGTGATGCCGCGCGCCTTCGCGTAGTCGATCAGATCGACGATCATGCGCTCGTCCAGCCCGTTGGGCGCGTCCTTGCGCCGCCACGGCACATCCAGACTCAGCTCCCGGCCGTTGCCGGAGACGCCGTAGCGCTGGAATCCGGCGATCTCGCCGTGCTCATCGCGGGCCAGCACGATCAGCATGCCCGGATGCCGACCGTCCAGCAGATGGTCCAGGATCATCGAGAAGCCGCGGGTCTGCCGCCCGTGCCCCCAGTCGTCGACAATGCTCAGCAGGTTCTCGCGTTGCGGCTCGGTGAGCGCGACCTCGGGCACGATCTCGGTGGTGACGCCGAAATTGCGGGTGCGGCTGACCGCCTGCCGCAGATTCCGGAACCGCCTGCCGACCATGTCGAAATCGCCGACCTCGACGACCACGTCCCGTCCGATCGGGACCTGGCGCAGCCCGCGATGTTCGAAGGCGCGCAATTGCCACAGCTGGGTGAGTTCCGGGCTCGCGCCGAGCACCGCGACGCGCCACCCGTGTGAGCCGGCGAATTCGGAGAATTCCGAGACCAATTCGCCGAAGCGCGCCTTATCGCCGATCGGATCGCCCGCGACCACGGCGATACCGAACCGCGCCCGATAGGCGATGGCCGCCGAGGAATCGGTATTGAAGAAATAACTCTTGGACGAGTGCAGCGCGAATGGCGCGACCGGATCCAATTGTGTGCGGCGCACCAGTTCGGCCACCCGGGGTAGCTGTTCGGGCTGCGGTTTACTGCCCAGCGGGGCCATCAGCACCAGCCCGCTGGCCGCCAGGAAGACGAATCCGATGCTGGTGTGCTCGGCTCGGTAGGCGAAGTTCGCGATCACCAGCACCACGGTCGCGGCCGTGAGATGCGGGAGCGTGATGGGCCGCCGCAGATGCAGGCCGCGGGCTATGAAGAGCCCGGCTATCGAGACCGCCACGAACCAGCCGTGGTCGGTGCCCTCGCGAGCGGAGCGTTCGGCCGCCCACACCAGCACCAGGGAGCCGAACACGAGCACACCCATGAGTGGTATCCGGGTGGTCGGTCCGGCGGTGAAAACGGTGTCGCGATACGCGGTCAGACCGGTGGTCCGCACCGCCATATTCTCGTCACGCATGCTGCTCCCTTTGCTCCACATGCGGCCCGCTCACCAAGCGTATACCCATGGTGATCCTCCCTCGGTCCCTACAAACACACTAAACGGGACATACGACGGGAGGCACTCGGTTATTCCGGCCAGCCTTTCCAGAGGCTGCCCAGGACCGGGTCGGTGATGCCTCCGGGGCAGGCCAGAGCGGGTGCGTCCCAGCCGGCGAGACGCGAGCCCGCGGCGTAGGCGGAGTGCAGGAAATCGAGGGAGGCGCCGACCGGATCGGCGCTGCGCCGGGCCGCGTCATAGGAGTAGTAGGCGGCGTGCGCGGATCCCGATGGCACCCAGCGCGCTTCGGGCGGCCGCAGCGGAAGCTCGGTCAGCCCTTCGGGTTCGGGTGCGGTGTAGGAGTAGAAGGTCGGCTCGGGGACCTTATCGTCGCCGAACCAGAACCCGGCGCTGATCTCCTCGCGCGAATAGGCTTCGCGGGTCACCGGATCCACGTTCTCCGGCATGTCGATCTTCCGGTCGGAGAAGCGCTGCACCGCGAGATCGAAGGTGTGCCAGAACAGTTGGACCGGGCTGATCTTGCCGGAGTAGCTCGCGCTGAAATCCTCGAGAATGCGGCCCACCTGACTGGTGACCCGGAAGGCGCGCTGGGCGGCGGCCGGGTCGTAGTGGTGGTGTTCCTCGTCCTCGGCGAAGGGGCGGCCGTGATCGGGCAGGTCGTACGGGGTCGGGAAGGGCAGCTCCACCTCGACGCCGAGATCGCGCAACCCGCGCATGGTTTCGGCGTAGAAGCCCGCGACGGATTGTTCGGCGAGCGGAATTTCCTCCTGGCTGCCGCGATCATTGGAAATGCGCAGCACGTGATCGAAGAAATCGAAGGCGCAGGTGAATACCGGGCCGTCGGTGGCGCTGCCGAGCGGCAGGGTGGTCCAGCCGCGCGCATTGACGCGATAGGTCATATGCCACCAGTGATTGCGGCGAATACCTTTCGCCAGTGCGACTTTGCCGACGATCTGAATGTAGCGGTGCAGGGTTTCCTTGGTCGGCCGCCAGACTCCCAGCGGCAGGGCCGGGAGCACATCGCTCGAATCCGCCGCGATGATGCCGGTAACCGAGGAATCGCCCATGCTCCTGCCCACTTTCGTTCGAGACGGTCGTGTTTCAGATCGGCATTGCGCCGACAATCCTACACACTCGCAGGCCACCTGCGAGTACAGCGAAACACGCAGTAGTGCAAGATCTTTCAAAGTAACCTGAACATTCCCCGCGCAACGCGCGAGACAGCGCCGGAACCGAGAACAGGGGTGAATCCGCATGACGGACATCAATACGGCCTACGCCGTCGTCGTCACAGCGGTCAGCGACCCGACGCAGGTGCAGGGTCTGGAGTGGGAGCGGGCGGTGGAATATCTGCCCAGCCTGGCGTCCAATGCCATGCGCAGCTGGGTGCGCGCGCAGGAGGCGGGGGACGAACCCGAGGGCGAGGAATTGCGGCACGGGGTGGTGATACCCGGGCCGCAACGACGGGTGGAGCCGCGCCAGCCCTATCGCGAGGTGTGCGTACCGCCGGCGGAGTATCTGCTCTTCAGTGACGCGGTACGGCAAATTCCCCAGCGCGGTGTGGCCGCGCCGGGGAATCGCCCGGTAGGAACGGGACAGGCGGCCGGCGCGATGGCGGGTCGGCTATTCGCTTAACAGGCGAGTTTTTTCTTCATCTGGAATGAAGCTGGTTCCCGCCGTGCCCGGCTCAGTTCCCGTAGTACCTATTCAATCTCGTATTCGGTTGTGGCGCAATCCATTTAAATCAGGCCGCGAACAGGGAGGCGTACACCGGCCGGTCGTGCTCGACGACCAGCTGGCCGGTGAGGCCGCCGCCGGTCACGGTGTGCAGGCGCAGGTCCAGGTAGCGCTCCTCCTCGGTGAGCCGCACCTGCGCGGGTGCGGGCATCCAGGACAGCACCTCATCCGCCCGGCGTTCACGCGCGCGGGTGAGCTCGGCGCGCAGCGCGGCCAGGCCGTCCACCTCGAACGGCTCGGCCGCGGTGCGCTCCGGTTCGGCGTGCCAGGCGGCGACGCCGTACGCGAAACACACCAGCGGCATCCACATTTCGGCGAAGTACCGGGGATCGGGCGCGATCTCCAGGCCCGCGAACTTGCGGTCGACGAAGAACAGCGCGCCGAGTTGGCCTGGCAGCAATTCCAGCCGACTGCGAAACTGGGTCAGCACCGCGCGCTTACGCGTGAGCAACTGCTCCAGATGTCCACGCGCGGGCAGCCGGTAGCACGCGTTCACCGCCGAAATATCCTGCCACAGCTTGGAATAGCCCGGCTTCCCGCGCAATTCCAGTGCCCGGGCGCGCAATTCGAGCGGCAGTACGAAGAACCACTGATCGCGCGCCTCGAGGTAGCCGCCCTGCGCGGCCTGTACGCAGCAGGCATCGTCGAACAGCCGAGTCTGCCCCGCACCCATGAGCGCCGCCGAGCACAGCGCGTGATTCTGCGCGCCCTCCTGGATGTATCCGATGTGCAGCGGCACGATGGCCACGCCCGCGGGCGCGCCATTGTGCAGCTCCACACTGCCGTATCCCACCACGCGATTGAGCTTCAATCCCGAGCGCGGCGGCACGATGCCGGGCCGCTCCGGTCCGTGGATCGGCACCATGGTGAGCGCCCCCGCCTGCTGCGGCGCACCCAACCGGTACCCGCTCAGATCGACCGGCGCGTGTACGAGCGTATCGAGTCGGTTCATGTCCTCACTCCTTCCCGCCCGTCCAGGAACGCCCGGGCCGCGGCGAGAACCCAGTCCTTCCCGGCCGGGCACCGCACGAACATCCACGGCAGCAGCGCCGCGAAATCGTCCTGATGCCAGCACCGCTGATGCGGCAGCGCGGGCGCGGGATCCCGCAGCGACAATTCGTCCCGCCCCGTGAACGTGCTCTGGCACAGCACGATCGGCGTCCGCACTCCGATCCGCGGCAGCGTCGCCACCACCCGAGCCAAATCCCCCGGCAGCCGATTCTCATACCCGTCGGTCACGATCACCACCAGATCCGGCCCACCCGCCGCCAATGCCCCGGCGTCCCGTGCCGCAACCGAGGTCGCCGCCCGTGTGGCCGTTACCGATTCGACCAAGGGCATGGACGTACCCGACTCGGCGGACCGTGTAGTCGTGTCCGCGAAGGCCGCTCGGCTGGGTCGTCCGGCAAGGGCGTCGAGCAGGGCGGTGGCCAGGTCGGTCGGACCGGTCTGGGCCGCGCCCGCCTCGATGACGGTGAGGTTGTCGCAGAGCCGGGCCAGTACCAGGCGCAGCGCCTCGGCCTGGGACAGCAGGGCCCATTCCCGCTCGCCGTAGCCGCGCATGGAGTCCGAGGTGTCCAGCACCAGCGCCACATTCGCGGCCAGACGCGGGAGGCCGTCCGTCGCGGCCGATACGTAACCGGCCAGGGCGGAACGCAATTCGGGACTGGCGTCGCCCCGGTACGCGTGCACCAGGGTCGCCGCGATATCGCCGCGATTGGTCACGGTGACGATCGGCTCGCGATGCCGCGTCGGCTCCAATGGCGCGATGGGTTCGGTCAGCACGGGCACGCCGTGGGTGCCGGGCGCGTACAGCTGGCGCACCCGTTCGACCGCGACGGCCGGATTCGCACTGAACCGCAGCAGCTTTCGATGCGACTCCGAGCCACCGGCGATCTCGCGCACACACCCCCGCGCCGTCGCCTTACCGAGCGCGTGCTCGAAGCAGTCGCGCAGGGCGGGGCGGCGGGCGGCGATGAGGAGTTCGGCGTCCGGATGATCGAGGATGAAGGTGAGGATGGCCCGGGTGACGTGCTTATGGTTGACGCGGCGCTGCCGCAGTGCCAGCAAGACCGTGATGACGTGGTTCGGCGCGAGTGCGAAAAGCAGTGCGCGCGTTGCCTTGTCGAGGGTCACACGGGTGTGCTGATCGATCCCGACACGGCTGGCCGACAGCACCTGGAGCAGAACGCGGGCGCGCTGGTGCTCGTGGACGCCCGGCGTCAGGGCCAGCAACACGTAGGTCTCGGGGTCGGAATCGTATGCGGTGCGGTGGAATTCCGCGTCATCCCAGGTCAGAACACCGGCGCGGGACAGCGCCGGGTGCATGCTGTGGGTGCGGAGGTGGTCCAGCAGGGTTGCGGTGTTCACTATTCGAGGGTAGGGAACCTCACACTTGACAATCCACTGATTTTCCTTGAACCCCAGCGGGTTTGGCGGAGATGGAAACGGGGCCCTGCCGGACGGTCGGCGGCAGGGCCCCGCAATGGGATTCGCGGCACGGATGGGGGGACGCGCCGCGAATCCGGTCTAGGGGGTGACGATGGCGAAACCGGGATCCGGCTTGTCGAACAGTCCCTTCATCTGAATGAGAGCGGCGGCATTGCCGTCGATCTTGATGTCGCCCTTGGCGACCGCGTCCTGCATATTGCCGCCGCCGACCATGTTCTGAATGAATCCGCCACGGGTGAGGGTGACGGTTGCGTCGGGTGCGGGCAGGCCGTCGTCCGGCCAGCGGTCGTAGTGCACGAGCACGCCGTTGCGCAGTTCGGCGCGATGCACCTTGTCCTGCTGATCGCTGAACTTCCAGTCGGTGACCAGGTGGGTGTCCCAGGCTTTGGGGCCGTTGACGAACAGCGAGATGGCGTCGAACGCCTGATCCACGGTGAGCGCCGCCAGCAGGCCCTTGGAATTGGCCGCGGTGGGCGTGCCGAAGGACCCGTTGCGCAGCTCGTACGCCCCGGAGAGGTAGAAGTTGCGCCAGGTGGCGTTCTCCGAACCGTAGCCCAGCTGTTCGAATGCGCTGGCCTGCAGGTCTTTCGCCTTCTTGTTGTTCGCGTCGGCGAAGATCGCGTAGTTGAGCAACTGCACGGCCCAGCGGAAATCGGCGTCGTCATAGGCCTTTTGGGCCTTCTTCAGCACCTCGTTCGCACCGCCCATGGCATCGACGTGCCGCTTGGCGTTGTCGACGGGCGGATGCTCCCACAGGTGCGCGGGATTGCCGTCGAACCAGCCCATGTACCGCTGGTAGATGGCTTTCACATTGTGGCTGACCGACCCGTAGTAACCGTGTGAGTACCAGGCTTTCTCGATCGCGGGCGGCATCCGCATGGCCTCGGCGATCTCACTGCCGACCATGCCGGTGTTGAGCATTCGCAGGGTCTGGTCATTGAGGTATCCGTACAGATCCCGTTGCGCGGAAAGGTATTCCACGATCTTGTCGGTGCCCCAGATCGGCCAGTGATGGGAGGAGAAGACGATATCGGACTGGCGCGCATAGAGATTGATGGATTCGGTGAGGTACTTGGACCACACGTGCGGATCACGCACCAGCGCGCCGCGCAGGGTGAGCAGGTTGTGCAGGGTGTGCGTGGCGTTCTCGGCCATGCACAGGATGCGGCGGTCGGGGAAGTAGAAGTTCATCTCCGACGGCGCTTCGGTGCCCGGTGTCATCTGGAACACCATGCGAACACCGTCGATGGTCTCCTGCTGTCCGGTCGCGGTGATGTTCACGGTCGGATCGATCAGGCTGACGGTGCCGACCGAGGTGGTCTGCCCCAGGCCCGCGCCGATCTGTCCTTTCGGCCCGCGCGGCAACGCCGCGCCGTACATGTACGCGGCGCGGCGCGACATGGCGGTGCCCGCGTAAATGTTCTCCGCGACAGCGTGTTCCAGCAGTCCGGACGGCGCGACCACCGGACAGCGGCCCGCGGCCACATCCTCGCGGGTGGTGACGCCGAGCGAACCACCGAAGTGATCGACGTGCGCGTGGGTGTAGATCAACCCGGTCACCGGCTTGTCGCCGCGATGCTTGCGGTACAGCGCCAGCCCCGCGGCCGCGGTCTCATTGGAGATGAGCGGGTCGATCACGATGACGCCGGTATCACCCTCGATGAGCGTCATATTCGACAGGTCCAGGCCACGCACCTGGTAGAAGCCGGGCGCGATCTCGTACAGACCCTGTTTGACGGTGAGCTGGGATTGCCGCCACAGGCTCGGATTGGCCGAGGACGGGCAGGTGCCCTGCAGGAAGCCGTAGGAGTCGGTATCCCAGACCACCTTGCCCTTGTCGTCCTTGATGACGCCCGGCCGCAACGCCTCGATGAACCCGTGATCCGCGTCGGCGAAATCGGTGGTGTCGTCGAACGGCATGGTCTGGGTGACCTTCTTGTTCGCCGCCGCGATGGCATCGGTGGGCTCGGTCTGGGTGGTGGACGGATTCACCTCGTCCGAAGAGCCGCACGCGGTGAGGGCACCGCCGACGCCGACCGCGGCCAGTGCGGCCGCGCCGACGCCGAGCATGCCGCGCCGGGATACCCGGGCGGCGCCGTTGTCCTGATTACCCGCGCCCTTTATCGGATTGCCGTCGACCACGCCGTCTCCTCGATCTTCCGTTAGCGCGCACCGCAAACCAGCCAAGCAGCCGATAGCTGTGCGTTCGCCAATTTCGCCATAACGATTCGTTCACGGCATTGAGAACGCCTTCTATGGTTTCTTCAGCGTTTGCCGTGCACTGCCACCATAACCACTATTGCAGTTAGACTGCAATAGCAATGGCCGAAATGCTCCCCCGACCCCGCGTAGGTCGACGGAAGCCCATGTGATCGGATGCAGAGATGAGCGAGGGCACCACCGAGCGCCACCCGAGCGGGGAGCGCCGCCGCAGGCGCAATCCGGAGCAGACCCGCAAGGCGATCGTGGAGGCGCTGCTCGCGGCCCTCAAGGACGGCAGTTACGCACCGACCACCAAGGACATCGCGGACCGCGCGGGCGTGTCCGAACGCAGTATCTTCGTGCATTTCCCGGGCCGCGAGGACCTGCGGGTGGCGGCCGTGGACGCACAGTCCGAACTGGTGGAATCACTGGTGGTCGCACCCGATCCGAGCCTGCCGCTGAATGAGCGGATCGCGGCGGTGGTCGAACAGAGCGCGATCGTCTTCGCACATCAGCGCACCCCCCGACTGCTCGGCCTGCTGGAGTCGCCGTCCATTACCGCTATCGATGAGCGAATGCGGCTGACCGACGGCAAGATCCGCGCCGGACTGGCGCGGATCTTCGCTGCCGAGCTGAATCGGGACGGTACGCAGGATCGTGAACTACTCGATCTGATCGAGGCCACGGTGGGCTGGGCGTATCGGCACCAGCTGGTCGACCGGCGCGGGCTCTCCCAGCGCGCCGCCTCGCACGCCATTACCCGTGCTCTACGAACCCTGTTGTCCGGCAACGACTCCGACTGAGCGTCCGATTACATGGAACCCCAGGACTGCAACAGATAGGTGATATTGGCGAGCACACTCGTGATGGTGCTCGCCAAATCCAGGGTGGCGGATCCGAGGTTGATGATCGGGAAATTCATTGCGGCATCCTCGCTTTCGTTCGATCACTGCGTCGCCTTCACCGTAAGGACTCGAGCAATCGTCCAGCAAGCATTCGGACACACACTGTTCCGCACCCACACCGGCCAGTCACATCGTCAGATCTCGACCATCTGGTAGTCGCCGACGTACTCGCCGAGGCGGCGCAGGTGATCGCTGGAGTCACCGAGGGTGTGCTCGATGGCGGTGAGCCGGGCGGTGTAGTGGCCGACCGGATACTCCGCCGTCATGCCGATGCCGCCGTGCAGCTGGATGGCCTCCTGCCCGATATGCCGCGCGGAGCGGCCAACGCGCAATTTGGCGCGCGAGGCGACCACCGGATCGGTGATGCCGTCCGCCAGCGACATGGACGCGTACATGCTCATACCGCGCGCCAGTTCCAGCGAGACGTACATATCGGCGGCACGCTGGGTGAGGGCCTGGAATGCGCGCAGCGGAACGCCGAATTGCTTGCGGGTCTTCAGATATTCGGCGGTGAGCCGCAGCGACTCCTCCATCGCGCCGACCGCTTCGGCGCAGAGCGCGGCCTGCGCACCGGCCAGCGCGGCCTCGATGGGATCGGAGACATCGGTCGCCGAACCCAGGGGTTCGGCGGTCGCACCCTCGAATTCGATTGTCGCGCCGCGCAATCCGTCATGGGTGCGGTAAGTGGTGCGTCGCACGCCCGGATCGGCGGGGTCGACCAGGAACAGCCCCATCCCACCGTCGGTGAGCGCGACGCTGACGATCAGCAGATCCGCGCAATCACCGTGCGCCACCGGATGTTTGACACCCGTGATCTGCCAGCCGTCACCGTGCTGGACGGCCTGGGTGGTGAGTTCGGCGGACGGCCAGCGCACACCCGATTCGGCGTGCGCGAAGGCGAGCCGCAGATCGCCCTCGGCGACCTTGGGCAGCAACCCTTTACGCTGTGCGTCCGAGCCGACGGCGGCGATCAGCCCGCCGGGCAGCAGTGCGCAGTCCAGCAGTGGTTCCGGGGCGAGTTTGCGGCCGATCTCGGTGAGCACCAGCATGGCCTCCAGCGGTCCGGCACCCATACCGCCGTCCTCTTCGGCGAAGGTGAGCCCGAGCAGTCCGACCTCGGCGAAGGTCTGCCAGAGCTGCGGGTCCCAGCCGAGTTCGGTATCGGTGATCCGGGTGCGGGCTTCCGGGCTGTAGCCGCGGGCCAGGATGTCACGCACGGTGTCGCGCAGCATTTCCTGTTCGGTGGTCAGATCGAAATCCATGGTGCTGCCTCACAATCCGAGGATCGTCGAGGCGATGATATTGCGCTGCACCTCGTTCGATCCCCCGTAGATCGATGTCTTGCGATAGTTCAGGTAGGTGGCGGTGCTGCGGCGCGCGGTGTCGGGGGTATCCCCTTCGCGCACAACCGAATCCGGTCCGGCGATATCGACCATCAGTTCGGTCACGGCCTGCTGTAGTTCGGTGCCGCGCAGTTTGAGAATCGAGGAGACCGGGTTCGGCTTACCGTCCGAGGGGCCGGAGGCCACCCGCAGCTGCACCAATTCCAGTGCCAGCAGCTCGTTTTCGAGTTCGGCCAGCCGGGTGGCGAAGACCGGATCGTCGAGCAGGGTGCGCGCGCCGAGCCGGGTGGCGCGGGCCTGCTCCTTGGCCAGCCACAGTCGCACCTTGGTCTGCCCGACCGCGGCGATACCGGTGCGTTCGTTGCCGAGCAGGAATTTGGCGTAGGTCCAGCCCTGATTCTCCTGTCCGACAAGGTTTTCCGCGGGCACCCGGACGTTCTCCAGGAAGACCTCGTTGACCTCGTGGGTACCGTCGATGAGCTCGATGGGCCGTACGGTCACGCCGGGGGTGTCCAGCGGGAACAGCAGCATGGAGATGCCCGCCTGCTTCTTGGGCGCGTCCGGATCGGTGCGCACCAGGCAGAAGATCCAGTCGGCGAACTGGGCCAGGGTGGTCCAGGTCTTCTGACCGTTGACGATGTAGGAATCGCCGTCCCGCACGGCGGTGGTGCGCAGCGAGGCCAGGTCCGAACCCGCCTCGGGCTCGGAAAAGCCCTGGCACCACCAGATATCGAGGTTGGCGGTGGCCGCGAGGAAGCGTTCCTTCAGCTGTTGCGAGCCGAATTGCGCGATGACCGGGCCGATCATATTCGCGTTGAAGGTGAGCGGTTCCGGTACCGAGGCCAGCTGCATTTCCTCATGCCAGAGGTGCCGCTGCACGGGGGTCCAGTCCCGGCCGCCCCATTCGACCGGCCAGTTCGGCACCGCCAGCCCGTGCGCGTTCAGGATGCGCTGGGTGGTGACGACATCGTCCCGGCTCAGCTCCTGTCCGTGCCGGTTGCGATTGCGAATGTCGGCGGGGATTTCGCTCCGGTAGAACGCGCGCAGTTCATCACGAAAGGCGAGCTCGTCCTCGGTGAGCGCCAATTTCATGCTTGGCCTCCAATGTCTTCGGGTAGCGCCGGATATGATACACAGACTATCCAATGTCTCAAATAGCTCTCGTAGACTCGGGAGGCCACGAAAGGGGACCCATGCCGGAGCAGGACCAGACCCTCGGAGTCGGAGAGCTCATCGCCCACCGCCACCGCGCGGACAGCGCACCTGGAGCACGCACCGACGGGCATCGACTCGCCCTGGTCATCGAGGGCGGCTCCTCACGCGGCGCGTTCTCGCACGGTATGGCCATGGCCATCGAGGAGCTGGGCATACTGCACTGCTTCGACGCGGTCTACGGCGCGTCGGCGGGCGCACTGAACGCGGCCTGGCTGCTGTGCGGGCGCGCCCGCAATTCCGAACGGGCCTGGCATCCCGAGGTCATCAACCGGGTCATCTCCCCCGCGCGAGCGCTGCGCGGCGGGCGCGTGGTGGATACCGAATATCTGGTGCACACCGTGTACGAGCGCATCGTGCCGATGGACTTCCCGGCGATCCTGGCCAATCCGGTCACCTTCCATCCGATCGCCACCGACGCCGACACCGGCGCGGCCGTCGACCTACACCCCGAACTGACCGACAGCGCCTCGGTGCAGGCCGCGCTGCGCGCCTCCACCTGCCTGCCGATCCTGGCCGGTCGGCCGGTCCGCATCGGCGCGCACCGCTACGTGGACGCCGGAATCTCCGAATCGGTGCCCATCCGAACCGCGCTGGCGCAAGGTGCGACCCGGGTGCTGGTGCTGCGCACCCGCCGCGAGGACGAGAACATGAGCGCGCCTTCAGCTTTGGAGAGCAGGGTGGTGGCACGCTACCTGGCCCGGCACGCACCCGGCACCGTCGACCCGTGGCTCGGCCGAGTACAGCAGCACCACCGCGACGAGGCCGATTTCGCCACCGATCCGGCCGTACTCCAGATCCGCCCGCCGCACACCGCACCCGCCATCGGCCGCACCAATCGCGATCCGGCGCTACTGCGCGAAGCGCTCAGCCTGGGCCGCGCGGTCACCGCCCGCACGCTGTCGCCATATCTGACACCTATGCTTTCGGCGTGACGCGCGCGGAGGGGACACGAGCACCGGGACGGCCGGCATCGGCCAGTCGAGACGATGTACTCAAAGCCGCCATCGATATGTTCCTGGCCGGAAAACGCCTGGATGTGAATGCCATCGCCGCCCAGCTCGGAGTGGGCCGGGCCAGCATCTACCGCTGGTTCGGATCCCGCGACGGACTGCTCGGCGCGGCCATCGCCCGGCAGTTGGAACGCATGGTCGCGCACGCCGACAAACGCTGCCGAGCCGAGGGCGGGCAGCGCCTGAACGAGATCCTCGACTACACCATCCACTGGCTGGTCGAGGACGACTCCCTGCGCACCTACTTCGACAATGAATCCACCGCGGCGCTGCGCCTGATCACCCGCAGTGACGGCGTGGTCCATCCGGCAGCGGTGGCGATCGTGGAGCAGCTCATCGACAAGGCGCAGGCACAGGGCTATGAACCGCCGATCGAGCGAAACACCTTGGCATACGCGCTGGTTCGACTGTGGGAGGCATTCCTCTACAACGACGCCGTAGCCGGATTCCGCGGCGACGTGGACCGCCTGCGCCAGGTACAGGCCGCACTACTGCGCACCTGAGACCGGCACCGCTTCCTGATCCTCGAGCCCGTGAGAACGTCGATCTCGACATCACACAGACCGAAAATGAAAGGGTAAGAATTCTGAATATCCTTATATCACAACGTAATTCGACTTTCGAGGTCGGTTTTGCGGGAGTAGAATAGGGATATGAATTCAGGGGAGACAATCGCAATCACGGAGAGTGCATCAGCGCTCTCCGCTGCGATCGACACCCTGACCTCCCAGCCGCTTATTCCGGTGTCGGACAACGACATTGTCGAATTGATGCAGCAGATCGAGACCGCTACCCGCAAACTCGACGCGCTCAAACTCGACCTTGTTGTGCAGACCTGCTCACGGTCACTGCCCAAGCGCGCCGGAGCGGGTTCGGTGGCACTGTTCCTGCAAGACACACTGCGGATTTCGCACGGGGACGCGTTGAACCGCTGGCACTGCGCCGAACAAGCAGCCATCTGGCCCCGCGTCGGAGACAACGCCGAAATCTCCATCCCGGCACCGATACTGCCGAACACCGCACTGGCACAAGAAGAAGGCGCGATCGGCCTCGACCACGTCCGGGTTATCCGGCAGGTCATGGACCGACTCCCCAACAAGGTCACCGCGGAAGACCGGGCGCTGGCCGAAGAGCACCTCGCGCGGCATGCCCGTGCGCTGAACCCGAACCAGCTCCCCAAAATCGGCGACCGGATCCTGGGCCACTTGGATCCCGACGGCACCCTCACCGACGATGCGGACCGCGCTCGCTTGCGCAGCATGCGGTTGAGCCCGCAAGGGTTCGACCTGATGTCCACGATGACCGTGGTGTTGACCCCCGAAGCACGCGCGGCGATGGATGCGGTGCTGGCCAAGCTCGCGCGCCCCGGCCTGTGCAACCCGGCTGATCCCGAGAGCCCGTTCGTGGTCGATGAGAACCTCGACCCCGAGGTCGTGAAGGCCGCCGCCGTACGCGATACGCGCACCACGGTGCAGCGTCAGCACGATGCGCTGTTCGCGCTCCTGCACCCCGACTTCAACCCCGCCCATCTCGGCTCGCACCGGGGCCTGCCCGTCACCACGATCCTGACCATGAGCATCGCCGATGTGGAACGCGCCGCCGGAGTGGCCACCACCGCCACGGGCGGGACGGTGCCGGTCGCGGTCGCGTTGGAAATGGCTGCACGCAAGAGCAAGACGTTCTCCGTCGTCACCGATGGCAACAACATGCCCCTGCACATCGGTGAAGCACGCCTTGCGAACCCGGCACAGCGGATGGCGTTGATCGCCACCGAACGAGCTTGCACCCGCCCCGGATGCACCGCACCAGCCAGCATGGCCGCTGTCCACCATGTCACCGAGTACATCAAGGGCGGACCCACCGACATCGAAAACCTCACGCTGGCTTGCGATCACTGCCACGCCTTGGTCAATGACTCCCCGACCGGGTGGACCACGATCAAGCTCGGTAAGGATTCAGCCTTCGCAGGCCGCACCGCCTGGATCGCACCAGCGCACATCGACCCGACCCGGACACCGAAGGTGAACCACCTTCACCACCCCGACGAGTTGATGGCCACCGCACCGGCGGCACCACCGTTGCCCGCTCGCCCCTCTCGGGCCTGTGTGCCGAGTCGGATGCGTCAGCGACCCTGGGTATTGCCTCGCCCGGCTTGCCCAGCCCGGCAATAGCTTCCACCGCTTGCCTCCACCGTCAGGAATCCCCTGCCGGTGCTACAGGCATGTCCCGCACGGCCTCTGCCAAGTCCGTACGGCTCGATGCCGGTGTCTCGAGGCCCTTCGGGCCTTCTTTTCTTCTTGTCCAGGCGTCTTTTATCTTTTGTTCTTTATTCTCTTGTTCTTTTCTTCTCTTGTCTATCGATCATCGCTGCGCCGGAAGGCGCAACCGCTTGAGCGACAAGGCATTCAAAGCCACGATGACACTGGACCCGGACATGGAAAGCGCCGCGATCTCCGGCCGAAGCGTGAACCCGAAAGCAGGCTCGAAGACACCCGCGGCAATCGGGAGAGCGATAGTGTTGTAACCAACCGCCCAGGCAAGGTTCTGATGCATTTTCCGAAGCGTTCCACGACCGATGCGAAGCGCGGTAGGAACATCGAGCGGATCAGACCGCATCAGAACCAAATCCGCGGTCTCGATCGCCACGTCGGTCCCAGCACCAATCGCGATGCCGAGATCAGCCCGGGCAAGCGCAGGCGCGTCGTTCACCCCGTCCCCGACCATGGCGACTTTCTTTCCGGTGGCCTGCAATTCGGCGATCCGGTCGGACTTGTCGCCCGGCAGAACTTCGGCGATCACCGTATCGATGCCGAGTTCGGCGGCGATACGTTCCGCGGTGGCCTGATTGTCACCGGTCAGCATGACCACCTCGACACCCATATCGTGCAGGTCTTGCACTGCGCGAGCAGAGGTTTCGCGCACCGCGTCCGCGATGCCGATGACCGCGGCGGCCTTCCCGTCCACGGCCGCAAGCACTGCGGTCTGCCCTGCTCCCGCGACGCGATCGCGTGCGGCGGCCAGCTCGCCGAGCTCGATACCTTCCCGCTCCAGCAGGCGACGATTGCCCACCACGACGCGCCGCCCGTTCACAGTGGCGATCGCACCGTGGCCGGGAACGTTCTCGAAGTCCTGTGCGCGTTCACCATTCGCGCCGTGCCCCTCGGCATAGTTCACGACCGCCTCGGCGAGCGGGTGTTCGGATTCGCGTTCCACGGCGGCCAGCAACGGGATCAATTCCTCCGCGCTGATCACCCCGTCGGTGACGATCTCGGTGACCTCGGGTTCGCCCTTGGTGAGCGTCCCGGTCTTGTCCATGACGACCGTTTGAATGCGTGCCGCGCTCTCCAGCGCCATCGCATTCTTGAATAGCACACCGCGTTTCGCCCCCAAGCCGGTGCCGACCATGATGGCGGTCGGCGTCGCCAGGCCGAGCGCGTCCGGGCAGGTGATGACCACGACGGTGATGGCGAAGAGCATGGCCTTGGCGAATGTCGCCCCGGCGAGCAGCCATACGCCCAAAGTCAGTGCGCCGCCTATCAATGCGACCAGCACCAGCCAGAATGCCGCACGGTCGGCCAGTTTCTGTCCGGGAGCCTTCGAATTCTGGGCTTCCTGAACGAGATTCACGATCTGCGCGAGCGCGGTGTCGGACCCGACCTTGGTGGCGCGGACCCGCAGCACACCGTTCTTGTTGAGGGTCGCGCCAATGACGGCCGACCCGGGTTCCTTGTGCACCGGCAGGCTTTCGCCGGTGACCATGGCCTCGTCGACCTCGCTCTCACCCTCGACGACCTCACCGTCGACGGCGATCTTCGCGCCGGGCCGCACCAGCAGCAGATCTCCGACAATCACTTCGGCCGTGGGGATTTCGACTTCCCGGCCGTCGCGGATCACCACGGCCTGCGGCGGCGCGAGGTCGAGCAGGGCGCGAATGGCGTCATTGGCCCCGCCGCGCGCCCGCATCTCGAACCAGTGGCCGAGCAGTACGAAGGTGGCCAGCATGGTGGACGCCTCATAGAACACCTCGCCGCCACCGGTGAGGGTGATGGCCAGCGAATACAGCCAGCCCGCACCGATACCGACGGCGACGAGCACCATCATGTCGAGGGTGCGCGCCTTGAGCGCCGCGACCGCTCCGGTGAAGAAGATGGTCGACGAGTAGAAGATCACCGGCAGGCTCAGGATGAGCGCCCAGATGTCCTGCCGCAGCCCGAACGGCGTCGGCAGATCCAGGCCGAACATATCCTTGGCCATCGGCGACCAGAACATGACCAGCAGCGAGAACACCAGCGCGACCAGGAATCGATTGCGCATATCGCGCGCCATGTCATCCATGGACATGCCCGCGTGCCCGGCATGGCTACCGTGTCCCATGGCCGCGTGATCCATGCCCGAGTGATCCATGCCCGCCGCCCCGGCATGATCCATGCCCGCGTGCTCGGCGTGGCTCATTTCCGCAGTTCCGGCGTGGTTCATCGCCTCGTGCCCGGCGTGGTTCACGTCCTTGTGCGCGGCATGCTCGTCATGATCCATATCCCGACCATATACCCTCGGGGGGTACCTGGCGAGTCTGTTGTGACCGGCGAGTCATTCCAGCTGTTCGCCGCTACCGGATCCCCGGAGTCGCCGGATCGGTCCCGAAGCAGCCGACGATGTAGCAGCCGGGCGGCCAATCCGACACCGGCGGCGCGAGCGGCTTGTCCAGGCACGACAGCATCCCGCAGCCCGGATAGGCCATCGGCCCCAGTCCCAGCGCGGCGAGGGTGGCCGCCGGATTGGAGATCATCGGATCGGCCAGGCTGATATCCGGATGATCCTGATACGGCCCGGGATCGGCGAGCACCGGATCGCGGAAGGCGAAGGTGAGCGCGCGCAGCACATCGTGCGGAAAGCTCACCGAACTTCCCGGCACCGTGATGCCGGTCCAGCTCACCAGCAGCCCGAGACTGGGCACAATCGTATTGTCCTGCCGCATCATTCCCGACATCTGCACGGCGTCGGCGGGCATACCGGGGAAGATGGAGCCGCAATCCGGACCGTTCACCACGAACAGGAAGCCGTAGCAGTCGTTGGCGGCGGTGCCGGTGGTGGCCTCACGCAGGTAGTCGGCCGAAATCACCTGTGTCCCAGCCCAATCACCATGATTGGCAACCAGCAGACCGAGCTTGGCGAAATCATCCGGCGGCAGCACCAGATGCGCGTACCCGTACGTGTTCTGACTGCGGTCCCGCGCCCAGTGATAGTCACCGCGCTCAATCCCCAAGGGCGTGAACAGTTTCCGCTGCGCATACGCCTGGAAGTCCTCGCGCACCGCCTGCTGCACCACGTACACCAGCAGATCCACCGCCCGCTGGCTGTACTGCCACTGCGTACCCTGCGGATGCACGATGGGCATCGCGAGCGCCTGCGCCACCACATTCGGGTCGAGCTGTACCAGTCCGGTGACGCCCTCGGACGCCACCGCGACCTGCATACCGGAGGTCTCGGTCAGCAGGCTGCGCACGGTGATGGCGCGGTGCGCCGAATCACCAAGTCCGGCAGGCAGATACGCGTCGATCGGACTGTCTATCCGAAGCAGCCCGTCATCCACGGCCGCACCGGCGACCATGGCCACCACACTCTTGGTGCTGCTCCACAGGTTCCACGGCATACCGCCCGCGCGTTTGTTGTTCGGCCCGCCCGCGACGAGGCAGTTGTTCCGGAAGATCTGCACGGTGAATCGTGTCGGGTCCGCCGCGAAGTCGACGGCGCGCTGCAACTCCGCCGGATCCAGCCCGACCGCTTCCGGTTTCGCGGTCGGCTGGGTGCGCCCGCTGCTCACCTCGCACCGCTGCTGTGGCGCGGCCTGTGCCGGTTGCCCGACGAGCAACAGGCTCGCCGTGACAGCCGCCGCCACGGCGACCGCCCACGCTCGAAACACCCTTGTCCGAAACACCCATTCCGCCTCTCCCGAAGTCCCTGTCCGGCACATCGGCAGCGGAATTGGCCCGTTATCGATTCGTGACCCCCGACTTACCTGGACGATGCTTCTCGGGGCCATGGTTTTCGGGGCGTAGGCGATGTCCGTATTCGTCCCTCCTGTTGCGGACCTCGCACGTCATACGATAAGAACCTGACGACACGTGGTCCGGGGGGCTCCGGTCGCGTCCGTTCGTAGTCCGCTGAGCCGCAAAGGAATAACCCGCGCCATGACCGCACCGGTCGTCTTCACCAGCTCGTATTCCGACAATTCCAATGACAATGGCTTCCAGTGGGAGTTCCATTGCGATCGCTGCAACACCGCGTACAAGTCGCCGTTCGAGCAGAACTACCTCTCGCGCGGACGCGGTGTGCTGCGCGTGCTGCGAGATCTGTTCGGCGACTACTCCAAGACCATCTACAAGGTCTCCAACGCCGCCGACGACTTCTCCAACACCTGGAGCGGCGGTTCGGCCTCGGCCACCAAGGACAAGGCGTTCGCCAAGGCCGTCGACCTGGTCAAGGACGATTTCCGGTCCTGCGCGGGCTGCGGCTCCTGGGTCTGCGCGCGCATCTGCTGGAACGATCACGTCGGCCAGTGCACGCGCTGCTCCCCCATGGCCGCACATCAGCTGGCGCAGGCGCAGGCCGAAGCGCGCGGTTCCCAGTTCCGCGACGCCGCCAATCAGCAGAACTGGACCCAGAACCAGGACATGTCGGTGCCTGCCCGGGTCACCTGCCCCACCTGCGCGGCCAGCACCACCGGCGGGCGCTTCTGCGGATCCTGCGGCACCGCACTGGATTTGCGGGTGCACTGCACCGGATGCGGACATCAGATCCAGGCGGGTACGGCGTTCTGCTCGAATTGCGGTCGCTCGCAATAGGAGTCCGCACACAAAACAGCGCCCCTTCCCGAATTCGGCAGGGGCGCTGGGTTTTGGGTGTTAGGCGATCAGCCTCGGATCAGCTCCGCGTCAACACGGATCGGCTCCGCGTCAACACGGAGTCGGGCGTCAGAAGGAGCCGGTGCCGGGCAGCGGCGGCAGGCCGGGCCAGTTCTGGTTCCAGTCGCCGGGGTGATCGTGGTGGTGCCGCCACTCGCCGTGGTGGTCCCAGTCACCGTGATGTCCGGGACGGCTGATATCGGCGGGAGACGAGACATTGGCGTCGGCGCTGGCCGGAATCGCCAGTGCGGCAAGAGGTACTGCGGCGAAGATGCCGATCGCTGCGATTCTGGCTACTACTGCGGTACGAGTCATCCACCTATCGAACGACTCATTCCTCACAGGTCCATCGGAGTTGCCTGGCAAACGGCTGGGAGTCGGGTGCCGGGCGTCGGTGCGACGCCCGGCGATCATCGGATTGTCAGCCGACTTTCGTCAATGCCGGGGGCTGCCAGCTGCCGTCGACGGCGCTCTGGTCCGGCGCGTACAGCCGCATGGTCAGGGAGAACTTGCCGCTCGCCGGAATCGGCAGCCAGTTGCCCTGCGGTACAGCCGGACCCGGATCGGCGTTCTGCACGGTGATGTCCACCGAACCGTCGGCGTTCTTAGTCACCGGGATCTGATGGCCGACCGCGTAGATATTCGCGGGATTGTCGATCAGGAAGCTGTCGGCGTCATAGGCCGTGATCGACCAGAACGCCTTGGCGGGCGGCAGCTTTCCGTCCGGGAAGTGCAGGGTGTAGCGGATCGGCGTGCCATTGTCATCGGCCGTGCTGAAGACGGTCGGGTAGAGCGCGTCCTTGGGCAGGTTCGCGCCCAGACCGCGCAGTGCGACATTGGCGCGGTTCAGGTAGTCGGTGCCGTAGGTGCCGACATTGGTGGCGAACTGCCAGCCGTTCTCATTCTTCATCTGCGGATTCTGGTAGGCCGCTATGGTTTTCGTCGCGCTCGCGACCGCACCGTTGAGCACATCCGCGGACACCTTGTCGGCGGTCGCGCCGGGCGCGACGCCGATCTTGGCGAAGCGTGCCATGGCCGGAGCGTCGGCCACGGCGGGCGGATTGTTGACCATGAGCTGATTCAGCTTGTCGAAGAAGGCGGGGCCGTCCATCTCCGCGACCTGCTTCGACGGGTTCTGCGATTTGTCACCGGGGGTGCCGCCACCCGGATTGTCGTGATTACCGCTCTCCCACTGGCTCAGTGGCACCAGCTTCATCTGATCCTGGATGGCCTTCACGTTCGCGAGATCGTCTTGCCCGTTGACCTGCACGCGCCCCAGCAGCCAGACGGTGTCGGTGGGCATGGGCAGCGGGGTGACGCCCTCGGGCAGCTGCCCCTTCCACGCCGGACCGGTGATCGCATAGGTGAACGGGCCCTTATCGCCCGAGCTCAGCTGCGGATTGACGCTGCCGGGATCGTGCACGGTATTGGTCCAGGCGTCCAGGAACTGCATGAGCCAGTACCGGTTCGGGTCCATCTCCGGTATCTGCACGATCATCGGCTCGTTCTTCACATCGAGCCAGGCTTGCGAATAGAGCGTGTCCAGGTTCAGGCGCACCACCTGGCGGTCGGCCGGGGTGGGCAGGGTTTCGGCGTGGTCGAAGTGGTTGGCCGAGGCCGCCGACGCGCGGGTGGCGTCCATCAGGACCAGGGGGTAGCCGAAGACGTAGGCGTCCGCCGCGATGGCCGCGGGATCGTCGGACGGTGCGGCGGTGGAGGTTGCCGAATCCTTGCTAGATGAGGAATCGCTACCGCACGCGCTCAATGCCACGGCCGCCAGCACCACGGACAGGGCGGCGGCCGCGCCGATCAGCAGTCGTCGAAAACGTACTCCGCGAGTAGTCATCGCATTACGCTCGCACGCGCGCGAACGAATTCGATTCACCCGGAATGGGCGAGTTGTCGCACCCGGCACGGTAGCCGAATCAACGCCGCACACCCGGAGCCAGCGCCGCGATGAGGACAGCGGACAGCAGTCCGGCACAGCCGAGGGCGACGCTCGCCTGCTGGAATCCGTGCAGGAAGGCCTGTTTGGCGAAATCCGCAAGGGGTGCGCCCGCCGGACCCGCGCGCTCGGCCACCTGTAGCGCGGCGGCGAGTGAATCGCCGACCGGGCCGCGCGCCGCTTCCGGCAGCCGGGGCAGAGCGGACGCGATACGACCGGAGTACCCGGCCGCGAGCACACTGCCCGCGACGGCAATGCCGAGGGCCGCGCCGATTTCGCGGGCCGCGTCGTTCACGGCGGCGGCGACCCCGTGCTTTGCCACGGGTGTGCCCGCGACGATCGCGGCGGTGGCGGGCGCACTGCACAGGCCCATACCGGTACTCATGATCACCAGCGACCACAGCAGGCCCCAGTAGCCGCTGTCCAGATCCAGTCGGGAGATGGCGAGCAGGCCCGCACCGACCGTCGCCAAACCGATCAGCGTCACCCAGCGCAGGCCGAAGCGGTCGGCCAGCATGGGCGCGATGAGCGAAACCAGCACCAGCGGAACGATCATCGGACCCAGCGCCAGCGAGGAAGCCAGCGGCGAATAGCCGAGGATCAATTGCAGATACTGCACGATCAGCATGAACAGGCCGAACGAGATCAGGAACTGCACGGTGAGTGACAGTGTGCCGCTCGCGAATCCGCGATCGGCGAACAGCCGCACATCGAGCAGTGGATGCGCGGTGCGCAATTCGATCAGGGCGAAGGCCACCGCGGCGAGCAGTCCGCCGGCCAGCAGGCCGAGCACCGGTGGATCGAGCCAGCCGCGGCTCGGAACCTCCATGGCGGCAACGACTATCGCGCCGACGGCGGCGATGACCGTCACCGAACCCCATGGATCCAGGGGCGGCCGGTCGGCATCGATCGATTCCGATACGGTGCAACCCGCCGCCAGCAGTACCGCGCCGACGGCGGTCATGGCGACGAACACCGACTGCCAGGGCAGCCATTGCAACAGGATGCCGGAGCCGATAATGCCCAGTGCGCCACCGGATCCCGCGACACCCGCCCAGACGCCGACGGCCTGACCGCGCCGCTCCTCCGGAAATCCGGCGGTGAGCAGGGAGAGCGTCGAGGGCATGACGAAGGCCGCGCCAGCACCGGCGGCCGCGCGAGCTCCGATCAGCCAGAGCGGGCCGTCGAAAATCAGCGGGAGCGCGGAAGCCACCGTGAATACGGCCATTCCGATGATCAGCACCACCCGCCTGCCCAGCCGATCGCCGAGCGCGCCTGCGGGCAGCACCAGACAGGCCAGGGCGAGGGTGTAGCCGTCGACCACCCAGGTCAGCTGCTGCTGGGTGACGCCGGTATCGGCGGCTATGCCGGGCAGTGCGGAATACAGTGCGGCCATGGCCGCGACCACGAGCGCGATGCACAGGCAGGACACCGTGAGCATCCAGCGTTGCGGGCGTGACAATCTGGTGGTGACGGCCGTGCCCTGCCCGGTGGATACCATGGCAACTCCCGAGAAACGATACTGACAGTAGCGCTACGGTACTACCGGTAGCGCCGGAAAGGAACCGGTGCGGTGGCAGCGAATACGCCCGACGACGACATCGATCCGCGCAAGCTGCGCTCGCGGGCCCGGCTGCTCGATGCCGCCACCACCCTGCTGAAAACCGGTGGGGTGCAGGCGGTCACCATCGACGCGGTGACCAAACTGTCCAAGGTCGCGCGCACCACCCTCTACCGGCATTTCGACAGCTCCGCCGAACTGCTGGCGGCGACCTTCGAACGGCTGGTGCCGCAGGTGTCACCGCCGCCGGACACCGGCACGCTGCGGGACCGGCTGGTGGAATTGATCGTGCGCCAATCCGCGCTCATCGACGACGCACCGGTGCAACTGGCCACGCTGGCCTGGCTGGCCATGGGGAGAACAGAGACGAAAGACACTGCGTCCCAAAGCTTCACGAGTCTCCAGCACCGGGTGATCGAACAGTATCGCCAGCCCTTCGACCGACTGCTGAATACCGCCGAGGCACGCGCCGAACTGGGCGAGTTCGACCTGAATCTCGCACTGGCACAACTGATCGGCCCGATCGTCTTCACCAAACTGACCGGGCTGCACACCTTCAGCCGGGCCGATATCAGCCAGGTGGTCGACGACTTCCTGCGAGCTCGCCGACGATCTTGAATTACCGACCCGCGTCGACCGTGGCGAAGGCTGCCCAGACCAGGGGCGAATGTTCGACAGCGCCGGTCGCACGCCAGGACGCGAGCCGACTGCGCTGCCAATCATTCAGTGCGGCAACCGGATCGGGACGCTCGTGGGCGGTATCGATGGCGCACACCGCGTCCTGTAGCGGGCGGCTGTCCGGGGCCGCGCCGCCGAAGCGTTGGAAGGCCAGATCCGTCGGTAGCGCCCAGCGGCCCGCGGTCACCAATTCCGCTCCGCCGGTGAGCATTGCGGCCACCAGGCCGAGTGCCTCACCGAAACGCAGATCGCCGCCGCTCTCGCAGGCGATAAGGGCTACTCGGCTGGGAATGGGCCAGAGTTGCGGGCCGGTGCGGGGGTCCTCGGTCAGGGTGTAGGTGCCCAGCAGCAGATCCCGCGCGGATAGTGGACGGTGATCACGCTGCGCGGGGGCGAAGCCGAGTGTTTCCGCGGTGCACGCCAAATGCATTGTGGCCGACTCGCTCTGGCCGGAGTCGGGAGCGGCCGCGGTCACGTGCCCGATGTAGAGCAACCGAGAAGCGCCCGCGCGCAATGCCTCTCCCAGCCATACCCGGTCCACATCGGTTCGGCGGAACGCGGCGACCGGATCACTGACCTCGGGCGTCAGCCGATCCTGTCCCGCGTACTCGGCGACGAGCTTGGTCAGCGGCGCGTCCAACTCCATTCGGCCGAGCACCGAGCCGAGGGCGGAGTCCGCGCGGAAGCCGGGGACCCGGGGGTCCAGCACCGCGACGACGGGCAGCTCTCGCGCATCGGCCCAGGAGCGCCCCACCCGCGCGGGCGCGTGCACGATGCCCGGCGGCGCGAGCAGGCTCACCTCGGCGATATCCACCAGTCGCACACCGGAATCCGGGGCGATCAACTCCCACGGAATCTGCGCCACCCGGGGCGACGGCTGGATCCGGATACGCGGGCGCACCCCCGCCACGTGCAATTCGTAGAGCCGGACCGCGAGCTGATACGGCAGGAAGGTCGCCGACAGGAATCCGGCCAGCGCCTCCTCCGCGGCGACCGTGGCCAATTCGCCCGTGGTCAGCGCGGATTCCAGCCCCGCCTCCCCCGTGGTCGGCAGCGCCGCCGCGAACCGCCGCACCGCCGCGACGACCTGTTCCTCGGGCACCACGCCGATTCCCGGTGCGCCGCCGTCGTTCTCCCATCGCCAGGAGATGAACAGATCCCCGGCGTCGGCCATCCGGACGTAGGCAGTGGGTTGAGCGGTCATGAGTGCACCACCCGGCTGTCACGCAGGGGGCGGCCGTAGCGCTGTTCGGCGACGGAAATCGCCGCGGCCAGCGCGATATGGCCGTCGGGGGCCACGGCTACCCGAGGCGGCAGAGCTACCGGCAGACCGGCGCGCGCGGCCACGGCGGCCAGGGCGTTACCCAGTTGCAGAGCGTCGTTGATGGGACCGGGGTTGGCGGGCAGGGGTTCCAGTGGATCGAGGGTGTCCAGGGTGGGGTGGTTCGGTTGTGCGGCGAGGCGGTCGATATCGAGGGTGGTTCCGGCGCAGGCGGTTTCGATGAGGTCGGCGATCAGAGTCGCGTCACCGGCCAGGAATCCGAAGCGGAAGGCCAGGCGCATGGCGGGATCGGCCATGCGGCGGTTCCAGTTCTCGCGCTGTGCGCCGTCGGGGAGTTCGTAGCGCACGGCGTCCAAGGCCAGTGCGGCGGGCACGGCCAGGTCGACCGCCCTGGGCAGCAGTTCGGGCGTGGCTTCGAGCAGGGGCTCGAGCAGACCCGCATGCCAGAAGTCCACCTGCGCGCAGAGCAGGCCGAGGCCGTGTTCGGCGTAAATGGCTCGGGCGGTGGCCAATTCGGCTTCACCGTCCGGGTAGCGACCGGCGGCGAACGCCAGGGTGGCCAGGCGGGTGCGCACATCGGCGGCATCGACGATGACGCCGGATTCCTCGAAGTGCCGCAGTGCGCGCCGATAGTGCGCGTCCGCCAGCTCGGGCCGATCGCGGCGTTCGGCGATCAAACCCATGACCTTCCAGCCGATTCCGGCGCGATGCGCGTGACCGGAGGTCTCGAAGTACTCCTGCGCGGTGGTGAGCAGTGGTTCGGCCGCATCGTATCTGCCGGTGCGGGTGTGCATTACGGCCAGATTCTGCTGTGTCTCGGCCACGCCGTCGCCGTCACCGGCGGCGGTGAACGCGGCCAGGGCCTGCCCGGCGAAATCCTCCGCCAGCTCCCAGCGACCGGTCTCGAAATGCGCGGCGGCCAGATTCATCAGCGAATGACCGACCTGATCGGGGGCGAAACGGGTTGCCGCGTCCAATGATTCGGTGGCGATCTCGATACTGCGCGCCCACTGCTGCCGATGCAGGGCGACCGCGCTCAATGACACCAGGCAGGCGTACCGCAACTCCAGCGGCGCTCCCTCGCCCGACAGTAACTCTCGAGCCTGTTCCAGCGCGTCCTGCGCACCGTCCAGATCGCCGAGCAACTGCAAAGCCTGCGACATATTGATCAGCGCCGCCGGGCGCATGCGCGGCGCATCGGGGCCCATCTGCGCCAGCGCGTCCCGGAACAGTTCGGCCGCACCCGCGTGATCACCCAATTGATCGGTCACGCAGGCCGCGTTCACCATGGCGCACACCCGAATATCGCCGGTCTCGGTCGATACCGCGGTCTCGAATATCCGCAGCGCCTCCCCCAGCTCACCCCGCGCCATCGCCTCGGCTCCGGCCCGCAGTACCGCCGATTCCCCGGGTGTTCCACCACCGGTGGTCGCGACCACGTCAGAAGTCCGAATCGTCTGCGGCGGCGGCGATTTCGGCCAGCAGCGGCGCATCGGGGGAAACCCCGCCGAAGGTCGCACCGGGCACATCCGAGGAGACACCGAGGGGTGCGGCCGCCCGCCGCAGCCTTCCCGAAGCGAGTTCCCTTATACGACTGCGCAATTCAGACTCACCGGGCACCGACGGCGACGCGGCGTCGAGACGGGTCCCGGACGACCCTGGAAGCCGAGATGCGCTGGCTGAGCCCGCGACCGGCGATCCCACCGTCGCGGAGTATGACTCCGCACCCGGCGCGAGACCGAACCCGGGGACATAGACGTCCACACGAACTGTCGATCCCGTTGTGGCGAAAGCGATTTCACTGGACCAGCTACCACCGGACGATCGCAGCGCGACCTCGCGGACGTCTCCCCCGGTGGCCACCCGTGCCCACGGCCGCAGGTAGGCCGGGACCGCACCGGTCAACCCCGGGGCAGTTGCCACGGCGACCGCGATCGTAGTCACGCCCGCATCGCGAATCACCTGCCAGGACACCGCCTTCTCCGAGGCGTCCACCAGCCCGGGCGGACAGCAGCGCCAATCCCAGCCGCCCACGCCCCGCCCGAGCACCATCCCATTCGGGATCTCATCCCCCGCCGCCAGCGCGTAATCCGAAGCGCGCCCCAGACTCTCGACCCGGGCCTCGACCTCGGGCCCGATCGCGTCCGCGCCGTCGAGCAGGGATTCACATTCCTCGGTGAGCTCGGCGATCTCCTGATCGAGTAACCGCTGATCCAGCGCCGCGATCCCGTCCAACGTGGACGCGGGCCACCACCGAGAAACCCACAGCGCGAACGCAAGCCGCCAAGCGCTCGCCGCGAGCCCGGACAGGGGTGCACCCACCGCGAACTCACCCGGCCGGGATTCCCCGGACGAGTCCGCAACTAGCTCTCGGTCGAACCCCATAGGGAACGAACCGTCGGACCGCTCGGAGCTGGTCGCGTCCGACGAAGGGGGCGCTGGCCGATCCGTCCGAGCCCCCACATCCGGCTGATCGAGCGCGAGGGCGATGGGCTCGCCGTAGATGGCCCACACCCATTCCTGGGCGAGCTCCACATCGTCGATGACGGCCGCCGGAAGTGCCGGTCCCG
This sequence comes from Nocardia sp. NPDC056000, assembly GCF_042269265.1. Taxonomy (NCBI): domain Bacteria; kingdom Bacillati; phylum Actinomycetota; class Actinomycetes; order Mycobacteriales; family Nocardiaceae; genus Nocardia; species Nocardia sp. NPDC056000. The sequence continues at coordinate 374,972 of NZ_JBHJXS010000013.1, forward strand.
CAAGCACATTCCAGGTGAGGTGGCCGCCCGCGACCTCGAGCACCATGACATCCAGGCGTGGCGCGGCATCGAGCACGGTCGCGGCTCCGGCGGGCATGATGCCGCGCAGCCCGTCGCCGAGCCGCCGAATGAGCAATCCCGTCTCCGTCATCCCGCCCTCGATTCCAGCTCATCGAGTTCGGCCGCCACCGCGGTCGCCGCCAATGCCTTCTTCACCCGCATCCGATGATCCAGCATGACCGACCGCGCCACCCCGTCCAGCAGATCCCACAGCTCATCCGCCTCGTACACCGGCACCTCGCGCACATCCCGCCCATGCACCCGCGCCCATAATCGCCGCAGATACGGCCGCCACGGCACTTGAAGATCGGCCGCGATCACAGCCAGCGGCCCGGGTGCGCTTACGACTCCCGGTGTTTCGAGACTCCCCAGCGTCTCGGCACTCACGGGCGGCACCGCACCACCCGAGCCGCTGCCCGTGCCGATACCTGCGGCGGCACCGTTCGAAGCGGCCGCGCCGTGGAAACCCACCACGTCGGTCGAAACCACCTCGCCGATCGAACCGCCCACCGCGGACATCGCCGCCGTCGGTGCCGCGGCGGCTGCGAGCGATGCGTGGCACACCATCATCCGGCGCGCCTGGAGCACGTACGCCTCGCGCTGCCAGCGACCGTTGATCACTCGTGCGGCGGCCGACGTGACACCGGTTTCCGGCCCGCGCGTGCTGTGTCCGTTGGCGGGCGCGCCCGCCAACGACGATCCGATATCGTTGGGCGCGTTGACAATCGGCCGCAGTTGCAATGCCAGATGCGCTCCCGCCGCCGCGGCCAGGCGCAGCGATTCATCCAGCAGGGCCCAGGGCGAACAGGACCGCGCGATCTCGGCGTCCACCAACTCCGGGATGGGCGGCAGGTCCGCACGCTCGCTCGCCGCTTGCAGGACGGTGAACACCCGCTCGTGAATGGTCCGGTCGAATGGCAGACCCAGGCTCGCCTTCGAGGCGGATGCGCCTACACGCGGCGGCTGCGGCGCGGGATAGGCGGTCAGCCCGAGGTATTGAGCGGAGGGGACCGGACCGGCGGCTGCCACCGGGCCCTGCCCCGCCGGAATCGCGGCCGCCGCGTCACTACCCTGTGCGAGCCAGAGGCGGATGCCGTGGTGGGTGCCGATGGAGGCCGCGATCAGATCGTCGATATCCACATCGGGTTCGGGTTCGCCGAGGCGGGCGGCGGCGCAGGCGTTGAGCAGATCGGTGAGCGGCTCGGTGTGGTCGGGGGTGGTGGTGAGGGGTCGGCGACGCCAGGCGGTCGCGATCAACTCGGCCAGGTCCCCGGACTGTTCCGGATCGGCGAGGAATTCCTTGAGCGCCTGGGTGGTGCGGCCCGCTGTGAGGTTGTGGATTTCCAGCAGGGCGTCCTCGGCCGCACCGCGATCGGCGACCGCATCGGGCATACCGGACACGGTGGCGAGTTCGTAGCAGCGCTGGAAGTACAGGTCCTGGGCATTGCCCGCGGTGATGCGCAATGCCCGGCGGACCTGTTTGAGCAGGGTGAACCAGGCGGCGGTGGCGCGCAGCACGTCGGCGGCGGCATTGATGCGGGTGGTCAGCAGCACCGCGCCGTCGGCGGTGAGGATGGAGCCCGCGCATTCGGGATGCTGGACCGGCCGGATGACCAGCGGGTCCAGGATGAGTTTCACGGTGCGGCGCAGCGGCCCGCCGTGCGGCCCGCTGAGGGCTTCCACACCGTCCAGGCGGCGCCAGACCTCATCCAGCACCATGGCCCGCGGTCGTCGCATTCGCCCAGGTTAGCGGAGTTTGTCCGGAAATCGCGCGGCAAAAGTTGGTATCGGTAGGACACCGCACCCTTCCTACGGTTCTCTCATCGGCCCCGAACGCGAGCCGAACCGAGAAGAACTGGGAAACACCATGAACACCAAGTCGATTCGCCTGACCGCCGCTATCGCCGCCGCCGCGGCCGCCGCCCTGGTCGTCACCGGATGCAGTGACAACTCCAGCAGCAGCTCCCCCTCGACCAACTCCGCCACCTCGGCGGCCGCCACCTCGGCCACCCCCGGCAACACCGCCCCGGCCGGCGGCAAGTCCAGCGCCACCGTCGACGGTAAGGCCCTGGACGCCAAGTTCGACACCACCTGCGTGAAGCAGGGCGGCACCCTGGCACTGGCGCTCACCGATACCGCCAACTCCAACTACGGCCAGCTCAGCGTGAGCGCCACGCTCACCGGCGACAACACCGTGCAGGCGGTCGGCATCGCGGGCTCCAAGGGCGGCAGCAACGGTATGCCCTACGCGGTCGGCTACGGCAACGGCGCGCCCGGCGGCTCGGCCAAGGTCGTCAAGAACGGCAATACCTACACCGTCACCGGTGAGGGCGTCGGCGCTCCGGATCTCACCAATCCCACCGCCGGGGTCAAGAACTCGAAGTTCGAGATCGTCTTCGCCTGCGCGAACATCGTCGGTTCCTGATCGAACCGAGGCGGCGCCCGACTGCTATCCCCGCTCATGCCGCGCCGGGCATGAGCGGGATAAAACCCCCTACGCAGCAACATAATTCCGATTACGAGGACATCATGAAGAATCAGATCCGCACCGCCGCAGTCATTTTCGCCGTCCTGGGGATCGGCTACTACCTCTGGCACGGTCTCACCTCCACCGACTTCCTGCCCTGGGTGGGCTGGCAGATGAGTCTGCCGATCATCGCCCTGACCATCGTCCCGATGGCGTTCGCCTTCACCGGCGACAGCGTGCTGTCGGCGCTGACCGGCAACAACAGCTCCGAATACCGCAACGGCCTGATGGGCCTGGGCACCGTGGAATCGGTGCGCAATACCGGTGTCTCGCTCAATGATCAGCCGCAGGTGCGCATCGACTTCCGGGTCGAGGGCGCGGACGGCAAGGTCTTCCCGGCGTACGCCAAGATGATCGTGCCGCTCACCGAACTGGCCCTGCTGCGCCCCGGCGTGGTGCTGCCGGTCCGCTATCTGCCCGAGCGCCCCGACCGCGTCGAGGTGGATCTGTCCGGTGATTCCTCGGCCGCACAGAACGCCATGAACCAGGCCATGATTCGCAAGGGCATCACCACCCAGGCCAAGCTCGATATCGCCCGCAACGGTATTCCGGCGCAGGCCGTGGTGAGCGCGCTGTCGGTGCCCGGCGAGATCCGCGACGGCCACCCGCGACTGGATCTGACCCTGATCGTCACCCGCCCCGACGGCAGCACCTTCGAGGCGCGGACGGAGAAGTTCCTCCCTCCTACCCAGGTCGGGCAGGTGCAGATCGGACGGGTGGTGCGGGTGCACTATCTGCCCGGACAGGAACAGGACCTGGTCATCTCGCTTCCGGTGAACTCCGGCTCTTGAGGATCGCCGGGGGTACCGCGTACGACAGACGGAAAACTGAGCGCCGCAGGCTTATTCAGCCCGCGGCGCTTTTGCCGTCTCAGAGCCCGAGTTGCCCCTGCAAACCCCAGTAGGCGCGGGTCAGCGCGCCGTCGACGCCGAATTCGACGCGCAGCTCGTACAGGCCGAAATGGCCGATCAGCATTTGCGGTTCGCCGACGAACAGGGTCGGGATACCGAAGTGCTCGAAGTAGCCGACGATCATCTCCCGCATGGTGCGGTAGCGGTTCTCGACATCGGTGAGCGGGTTCAGCAGATTGGCGGTGACCTCGAATATGGTGGCCGCGAAATCCGGATCGGTACCCGGCGGGGTGATGCGCGGATCGGTGATGGCCAGGCACCGGAAGCCGGAGCCGTCCTCGAGCGGTACGTGCACCCAGCCGACACCGCCGCCCAGGTGCACCGCCGCGGTGGTGAGCAGATCGGCGGCATTGGCCGGTTTGAACGCCGGGCCCAGTGAGACTCGCTCGGCGGCAAGGTGATTCGCACCGGCCTCGAACGCCGCGCGACGTACGGCGGCACTGCCCGGCCAGCCGTTCCCGGCCCAGATCCAGGTATCGGTGGCGAATTCGTAGTGACCGAGTTCGACTGCCGCCAAAGCCAATTCGGGAAGTTCGGCAATGCCGTAGCGGCCGGTGACCGGATCCCAGGTGGGCGTCGGGGATTCCAGTTCCCGCAGACCCGTCGCGAAATCGAGCAGACCGCGCTTGAACCCCATCGCGATGGCCGAGGCGGGCGCGAGCCGAGCCAACAGCTCATCGGGGATGAACGGCTGTCGCGGCGGGCGCGGTCTCTCGGCCGTAATAGGCTGTTGTGCAACGCCTTCCGCGTTCACAACGCTGGCGTCGACGATATTGTCCCGTTCGTCGATGCGCGCGAGCAACCGGTAGCCGCCGGGCAGATCCAGTTCATTGCCGCCGGGCACCTCACGCACGATCAGACCGTGCCGCCGGGCGTATCCGGCGATGACCGCCCGCGCCCCGCCGCCGAGCAGCAGATCCGAGGCGATGCGCAGCCAGGTGGCCACATTGCCGGGATCGGGTTGCGCCAGTGCGACACTCTCGTCATCGATGGCGAGGTAGGTGTAGGCGCGGCCACCGTGATTGAACTTGGTCATCCCGCGCGCACCGAGCACGCCCTGCGCGATCAGCGACAGATGGTCGGCGGCGAGCTTCGGATCGTGGAAACCGCCCAGATCCAGCAGTTCGGTGGTGAACTCCGGAATCCCATGCGCCGCACCGATTTCCTGTAGCCGCACCGAATGCCGGGTGCCGGGTAGTCCGGCCAGATCCGGTTTGGCCCACGCCCACATGAAGGTCTGATCCTCGGCGAAGGTGCCCAGCTGTCCCGACCGCGCCAGCTGCCGATCACCGATCCAGGCCAGTCCGGCATCCAGATCGCAGCCGGTGCGACCCGGTGCGATCTGCTCCATGAACCAGTTGTACTGCTCGATGCCACCGCCGAGATATCCCCGTGCGAAGGACAGCAACTCGCTACTGAAAGTGTCCACGGCAGGGCAGGCTACTACCCGAGGTCAGTCCTGGGTCCGGCGGTCGAAAACCTGCGGGCGGGCGATCCGCAGCGCCGTTGCGATCGCGCCGAGAAGTACTGCGTCATCGCCCAATTCACTGGATGCCACCTGCGGGCGCAGCGGCGTGGAGCGTTGCAGCGCGGCACGCACCTCGTCGAGGTAGAGGTCGGCACTGTGCCCGAGGCCGCCGCCGAGCGCGATGACATCGGGATCCAGAACGGCGGTGACCGCGGCGACGACCAGTGCGACGCGTTCCCCCTCCTGGCGAACGACATTCGCGGCGATGGGATGGCCCGCGCGTGCGGCCTCGAAGACGCCCTTGGCGGTGAGTCGTCCGGTCATGCCCTGTGCGCGCGCGGCTTTGACGACGGCCTCGGCGGAGACGGCTTCCTCGAGTGCGCCGCGGCGCGGGGCCTCGGTCTCGGGTGCGCCGAAAGTCGTTGGCAGGAAGCCGACTTCACCGGCCGCACCGTGCGCGCCGGTGAAAAGTTCACCCTGGGAGACTATTCCGACGCCCAGGCCTGTACCGATCAGGACGTAGACGAACAGTCGGCTGCCGCGTCCCGCACCGAAGACGTATTCGCCCAGCGCCGCCAGATTGGCGTCATTGTGCACCGATAGTTCCGGGCCGCCGAGTCGCTCGCGAATGGTGTCGAGCAGTCCGGCGCGGCCCCAGCCCGGCAGGTTCACCGCGAAATGCATGCGGCCGTCCTGCGGATCGAAGACCCCCGGACTGCCCAGCGCGGCGTGGATCACCTGGTCGGCGGTGATTCCGGCGGTCGCGCAGACCTGTTCGGCGGCCCGCACCGCGATATCCGCGACGGCGGCGGCGGTGCGGGCCTTGTTCGCGATATCGATGCGGGCCAGCACTTTTCCGGAGAGATCGGCGACGGCCGCGCGCAGATTGGCCCGGCCGATATCCAGGCCGAGCACATATCCGGCGGTGGGGTCGGGTTCGTACAGCACCGCGGTGCGCCCGCGTTCGGGTGCGACCGTGCCCATCTCGCGGACCAGCCCACTGTGCTGGAGCGCGGCAAGGGCACTGGACACGGTCGGCTTGGAAAGCCCGGTGTCCCTGGCGAGTTGGGCGCGGCTCGACGGGCCCGCGTTGCGCAGCTGTTCGAGCAGCAACCACTCGTTATTGCTGCGCAGGCGTTGCCGGTTCCAGGGGACTTCTTCCATCGCCTTCCGTTTCTCGCTCGGGTCGTCGGCTCAACTCTAGGCAAACGAATCTTGATGACCTCTTGACGGCAATAGTAAAGGAATTTAACTTTACTAAACCACTCGCTCGCTCAGCTCCCACCGGAGGAAGCCCCATGTCCGGTCCCCGCCAACTGCCCCGCAGTATCGGCCCCTTCCAGGCCACCGCCATCAATATGAGTCAGATGGTCGGCATCGGCCCGTTCGTCACCATTCCGCTCATGGTCGCCGCGTTCGGCGGCCCGCATGCCGTCATCGGCTTCGTCGCCGGAGCCGTCTTGGCCCTGGCCGACGGGCTGATCTGGGCCGAACTGGGTGCCGCCATGCCCGGCACCGGCGGCACCTACGTCTATCTGAAGCAGGCTTTCCAGTACCGCACCGGACGGCTCATGCCGTTCCTGTTCGTCTGGACCGCAATGCTTTTCATTCCGCTCATCATGTCCACGGGCGTGCAGGGGCTGGTGCAGTACCTGACCTACCTGTGGCCCTCGATGAGCGATACCCAGGGCGATATCGTCGGCGTCGCGGTGGTGGCGCTGGTGATCGCGCTGCTGTGGCGGCGGGTGGCCTCGATCGGGAAGATCAGCGTCGTCATGTGGACGGTCATGATCATCTCGGTGGCGGCGGTCATTCTGGCCTCGTTCACGCATTTCCATCCGGATATGGCGTTCACCTGGCCCGAGCACGCGATCGACCTGGGCAGCAACACTTTCTGGCTGGGGTTCGCCTCCGGTCTGACCATCGGCATCTACGACTACCTCGGCTACAACACCTCGGCGTACCTCGGCGGGGAGCTGAAGAATCCGGGGCGGGTGCTGCCGCGTTCGATCATCTTCGCGATTCTCGGGGTGATGAGCATCTACCTGCTCATGCAGATCGGCGTACTGGGCGTGACCAATTGGAAGGACATGCTCGACCCGGACAATGTGGCCTCGCGATCGGTCGCCTCGGCGGTGCTGGAGACGACCATGGGCAAGGGCGCGGCGCAGGTGGTGACCGGGCTCATCCTGATCACCGCGTTCGCCTCGGTGTTCACCGGACTGCTTGGCGGATCGCGGGTGCCGTTCGACGCCGCGCATGATCGGGTGTTCTTCAAGGCATTCGGGCGGCTGCATCCCAAGTACGAGTTCCCGGTGCTCGGCCTGATCGCCATGGGCGTGGTGACCGCGGGCGGATTCCTGCTGGCGCGGCATATCGGGACCTCGGCGACGCATCCGCCACTGGCGGTGCTGATTTCACTGCTCACCACCGTGATGGTGATCGTGCAGGCGCTGGCGCAGATCGCGGCGGTGATCGTATTGCGCAGGCGGCAGCCGGATCTCGTGCGGCCGTACAAGATGTTCCTGTATCCGCTGCCCGCGATCGTGGCGGCCGTCGGCTGGCTGGTCATCTACGGCTACGCGGACAAGTCGAATCCCGGTGTGCATCCCATCGAATGGTCGCTGGCCTGGGTGGCGCTCGGTGGTATCGCGTTCCTCATCTGGGCGCGAGCGGAGAAGGTATGGCCGTTCGGCCCCAAGGAGATTCGGGAGGAGTACCTGACGCCCGAAACCGAACCCACCGAAACCGTCGCCGACTGAACGATTTCCGCGCGGCGCGATACCGATATCGCGCCGGAGAACGATACCGAGATAGGCCGGGCCGCCACCTTCGCGGCGGCTCGGCCCGATTTGCAGCGAGGACGTCGAATGCCGCACGCAGCAAGTGAATTCGCCGTCATCGGCATTGACTTCGGCGGCACCAAGACCGAGGTGGCGCTCGCCGATTCCCGCGGTGCGATCCTGGCCCGCGAACGCCTCGACACCCGAACAGATCTCGGCCCCGACCACATCCTGGGGCGCACCGCCGGCACCGTGCGGCGATTCGAACAGCTCGCGCGTGAGGGGCATGACCTGTCCGTCACCGAATGGGCGGCGGTGTGTCCCGGCATCATCCGGGCCGACGGCATCCAGTTGACACCCAACCTGCCCGGTTGGGAGACGCTGGCGCTGTCGGCCCGGCTCGCAACGGAATTCGGGGTGCCCGCGGTGCGGGTCGCCAATGACGTGCGAGCCGCCGCGCTCGCCGAAGTCCGCTTCGGCGCGCTGCGCGGTGTGGACACCGGGATCTACGTCAGCCTCGGCACCGGGATAGCGGCCGCGCTCATCGTCGGCGGCCGCGTCATCCCCGGCGCGCATCAGGCCGCCGGGGAGATCGCCTACATGAATCCCGGCAACTACCCCATCGGCGCGGTAGCCGTGGGCCGAGCTCCCCTGGAGGAATTGGTGGCCGGACGCGGTCTCGGCGAACGCGCCTCCGCCCGGCTCGGCACCCCGATCACCAGCGCCGAACTCTTCCACCGCACCGACGCCGAAGCACGAAACCTGGTGCGGCACACACTGGAAACCCTGGCCACAGCACTGGCCAACCTCGCCGTCTTCGTAGACCCCGCCCGCATCGTCCTGGGCGGCGGCATGATGGCCGCCGCCGACCACATCCTCCCGGCCCTCACCGACCTGATCGCCGCGGCCACCCCGTACCCACCCGAAATCCAAGCCGCCCACTTCCTCGAAGACGCCTCCCTACACGGCGCAATAACCCTCGCCCTCAACACCGAATCCCTCGCCCCCACCCCGTAATCCCCGAGGGACGCGCGGCCCCGTCCCGATCCGACTGACATACCCGAAGGAATCCGATGACCGATACCCGACTCGGCAGACTGATGGAAGCCGAGATGCGTGATCAGCCGCGCGTGCTCGCCGCGCTAGCCGACCGCTTCACCAGGATTGGCAGTGAAGTCGCAGAGCTCTTCACACGTGCGGGCGAGGGGTTCGTAGACAGCAGCGACGGTGGTGCCGCGAGGTCCAATCACGCTGCGGCGGGCGACCCCGCCGGTGTCGCGGACAGCCCAGTCGGCGTTGCGGAAGGGCCCGTCGGCGTTGCGTTTTTGGCTCGCGGGTCATCCGATAACGCCGCGTTGCTGGGGCGGTACGCGGTGGAGTTGCAGACCGGGTTGCCGACGTGTCTGGTGGCTCCGAGTATTGCCACCGCGTATGGGCGCGAGCCCGCCGGGTTTCGGGGGTGGCTGCTCATCGCGCTGTCGCAGTCGGGGCGGACGCCGGAGATCGTGGATCTGACCGGGCGCTATATCGCGGCGGGGGCGAAAGTGGTTGCGGTCACCAATGATCCGGATTCGGCGCTGGCGCGGATCGCGGATTACACGGTGGCGCTGGAGGCCGGGCCGGAGCGGGCGGTGCCCGCGACCAAGACCGTGACCGCGCAGATGCTCGCGGTGCTGGCGATCGCGTCGGGGCTGGGGGCGGGCGGTATGACCCAACTCGAGGCAGCCGAATTGCCTGCCGCCGCAGCCGATCTGCTGGCCGATGGCGGGGCGGTCGAGCGTGCTGCGGAGTTGCTCGCGACAGTCGATCGGCTGGCGGTGGTCGGGCGCAGTGCCTGCTATCCGGCGGCTTTGGAGACCGCGCTCAAACTTCAGGAGACCACCGGGCTTATGGCGCATGGTTTCTCCAGCGCGGATTTCCGGCACGGCCCGATCGCGGTCACCGGGCCTGGCGCGCCCGCACTGCTGCTGGCGGGATCCGGTCCGGCCGATACCGACACGCTCAGCCTGCGCGAACCACTCAGCGCCCGGTATGCGCCGATTGTGCTGGCGGGCACCGCGACCGAAGCACCCATCACCTGGCCCGCGCTCGGAAATCTGGGCGAATGCCTGCTGGCCACCATTCGCGGTCAACAGTTGGCACTGGCCGTAGCAAGGGAATTGGGGATAGACGCCGACCATCCGACGGGCCTGGCGAAGGTGACGCTCACGCACTGATCAGTGCACGACGGCTCACCTTCGGCGGCCGGAGGTCGGCGGTGATGGTCGTCAGCGGACTGTCGGTGGGCTGTCAGCGGCCCCGGCCACTGTGGGAACCACGCCGGACAAGGCGCTCAACCCCACACGGGAGTAAGCACATGAGCACCATCACACTCAGCAAGGACGACGCCCGCACCCTTCAGACCGCCGCCTACGGCGTGGTCACGCTCTTGGCGGCGGCCGATCCGGGCGTGATCGCCTCCACGAAGGCCAGTGTCGCGGCGGCGCAGGCCCTGCGCACCGCCACCGGGCTGGTCGGTCACGCCCTGAACGACAAGCCGAAGCCGAACCTGAAGGCCGGAACCCTCGAAGGGGTGGCTCAGCTCGTGTTCCCCGCGCTGACCGCGTCGGTCCGGCTGCTGGAGCGGAAAGCCCCGGTGGAGGCCGAGAATTTCCGCCGCACCATTGCCACCGCGGTCGCGGCGGCGGCGCAGACCAGGTCCGGGCGGCCGCATCCGGCGACCGCCGAACTCATCCGGGAGATCGACTCGGCGCTGGGCAACTGACCCGCGCAACCCTGGTTGCCCGGAGGTAACAGACCGTTCTGCACTCTCGATTTCCGAGGTAGCGGGGCGGATCGGAACCGAAGGGCAGGCAGGGCGATGACGTTCATCAATGGGATCTCGAACGCGCTGTATCAGTATTCGATCGGGGCGCCGCAGGATGTTGTTGTCGGATGGTTGCTGTACGCGATCGGAATGTAGTTCCGCCGAGAGCAAGCGACATCACAGGCGGGCAATGACCTTGAATCTTGCGCACTGGGCTATGGTTGTAGCCGTTGAGTAGCGCGATCTTGCCTATTCTTCTCCGTCGTGGATGTCTTTTCCTTCGCGTCGGCCACGCAGCGAGGTCAGCAAGTGCGGACAAACAGTTCGGCACACCCCTGCGATTTCATCCGATGCTCGAAAGGCACCAGGAACCCCTATGACTTCTCGTTCAACGAGCCCCGCCACGTCCTTCGCCGATTTCGGTGTGCGTCCCGCCCTGGTCGACGCCCTCGCGGCGAACGGCATCAGCTCGCCCATGCCGATTCAGGCCGCCACCCTGCCCGATGTGATCGCCGGGCACGATGTGCTCGCTCGCGGACGGACCGGCAGCGGTAAGACCCTCGCCTTCTCGGTGCCGATGGTGGAGCGCCTGGCCGCCGCCGGTGGTAGCCGCCGGCCGGGACAGCCGACCGGTTTGATCCTCGCCCCGACCCGTGAGCTGGCCACCCAGATCGCGACCGCGCTGGAGCCGATGGTCAAGGCGTGCGGGTTGCGCGTGACCACCGTTTTCGGTGGCGTACCGCAGAATCGGCAGGCCAAGGCGCTCAAGGCCGGTGTCGATATCGTCGTCGCCTGCCCGGGACGGCTGGAGGATCTGATGAAGCAGCGCCTGGTGGCGCTGGATTCGGTGCGGATCACCGTGCTCGACGAGGCCGACCATATGGCGGATCTGGGCTTCCTGCCCGGCGTGACGCGCATTCTCGCGGCGACCCCCGCCGATGGGCAGCGACTGCTGTTCTCCGCGACCCTGGACAACGGCGTGGACAAGCTGGTGAAGCGGTTCATGCGGAATCCGTTGTCGCACAGCGTGGACGAGGCGCATTCGCCGGTTCCGGCGATGACCCACCACGTGTTCGAGGTCGGCGGCGCGGACGCCAAGAAGGATCTGGTCTACACCCTGGCCTCGGGCGAGGGACGCCGAATCCTGTTCATGCGCACCAAACATCACGCGCGCCGCCTCGCCAAGCAGCTGACCGCCGCGGGCATTCCCGCCACCGATCTGCACGGAAATCTCTCCCAGGCCGCTCGCGACCGCAACCTGGCCGCCTTCTCCGCGGGCACCGCGCGGGTCCTGGTCGCCACCGATGTGGCGGCGCGCGGCGTGCACGTGGATGACGTCGAACTCGTCGTGCACGTGGATCCGCCCGCCGAACACAAGGCGTACCTGCATCGTTCGGGCCGCACCGCCCGCGCGGGCAGCGCCGGTGACGTGGTCACGGTCGTGCTCCCCGAACAGCGCAAGGATGTCGCCTTCCTGCTCCGTAAGGCGGGCATCGACACCAAACCCCAACAGGTGACCGCGCATTCGGCCCCGGTGACCGCCCTGGTCGGCCCCATCGCCGCCCTGGTCACCCCGCAGGCCGACGCCCCGCGCGTCGACGACCGCGATGATCAGCCCCCGCGTCGCGGCAACCGCCGCGGCAGCGCCTCCCGCATGGCCAAGGCCCGCGAGGGCGGCAACGCCCGCCGCACAACCGAATTCGGCGGCGCGCGCGGTGACGCCCCCACCCGCCGCAATGGCGACGGCCCGGCCCGCGGCGACAACTCCGCCCGCCGCACCGGCGGCACCCGCAACGCGGACAACCGCACGTCGGACGGCAACCGCGGCACCCGCGGCGACCGCAACTTCGACGGCGATCGCACCGCGGGCAGCGGCCGTACCCGCGGAGCGGCCGCCACCACCACCCGTGGAGCGCACGCCACCGACCGTCGCGCCACGGCGGGCCCGGCCCCGCGCACCGGCGGCACCCGCCGCACCGCGGCCCCCGAGCGCGCCACGGCAACAGCCAACGGCCGCCCGCCCCGCACCGAGGACCGCGCCACCGCGACCAACGGAGCCCCGGCCCGCCGCCGCGCCTCTCGCCCCCAGGCCGCAGCCACCCGCGACCAAGCCGCACACTCCGGCCGCCGCTGATCCAGCGCGCACAACCGAATTCGAGCCCGGCCCGCCTCTGCACGGAGG